>JBFWWD010000069.1:0-22788 GCA_050246385.1 Geminicoccaceae bacterium | reverse complement strand
GCGCCGACCTCGACGCGACCCGTGCGGCCTGGGCGGCGGCGGGGCTGGAGCCCGACCAGCCGCGCGCCCTCGGCCGCCTGCTCGAGGCGGATGGCGCCACGCTGGAGCTGCGCTTCCGCAACCTCCTGCTGCAACGCGGCTCGACCGCCGGCATCAGCGTGTTCGCGCTCGAGCATCTCACGCCGGAGCCGATGCGGCGCCCGGCCTGGCTCGCCCATCCCAACGGTGCGCAGGCGATCCGCTCCTGCACGATCTGCGTCAGCGACACGGCGCCGGTCGCGGACGTTCTGCGCCGGCTGCTCGGTGCGGCGGCGATCATCGACACGGACAATGTGATCGCGGCGCACACCGGCCGTGGCGTGATCATGCTGGCGCCGCCCGAGGATGCGGAGCTGATCTATCCGTTGCTCGACCTGCCGGAGCAGATGGCCGAGCCCCGTCTCGTCGCGATGTCGATCACGGTCGCCGATCCCGACCGGGCCGCCGCCTTCCTGCGCCTGCAGGGTGTGACGTTCCGGCGCGACCCCACCGGGGCCGTGCTCGTCCCGCCGGCCGAGACGCACGGGCTGGCTCTCGAGCTGACCGCAGCCTGACCTTAGCGGAACCGGGCTCGCGCGCACGGCGTTGTAGTCCGACCAGAAAAGAGCTGGCCGGACGGATAATCGACGCCATGCTTCGTCGAATCGGGGTGCTCGCGCTCGGCGCGGTTCTATTGATCGTTATGGTCGTCGGCGGGGCGCTCGCCTGGGTCACCTTCTTTCCGAATACGTTGAAGCCGCTCGTCGAGCGCTACGCCAGCACCCAGATCGGTCGGGAGGTTCGGATCGACGGGCCGCTCGACATCGAGCCCGGCCTCGTGACGGTGGTCGATCTACGTGGTCTGCGGATCGCCGCCCCGGATTGGGCAATGACCGACGATCTGCTCTCGGTCGCTCATCTGCGCGTCGCTGCCGACCTTGGCGCCTATCTGCGGCGGCGGGCTGTCCGGCTCCCCGAGCTCACGGTCGAGCAGCCCGTGCTGGCACTGGAACGCGACGCTCAAGGCAGGACGAGCTGGCCGTCCTCCGGCGGCAGCCCGACCCGAGCGTCCGGCCCGCCTCCGCATCTGGAGCTGGGGCGCGTGACGATCGCAGGCGGCAAGGTGGCCTATGTGGACGCACCGGCCGCGGTCGACGTTCAGGCGGAGATCGAGACCGACTCCGGCACGCAACACTCTCTGGGCATCGCGGCCAACGCCAGCGGCACCATTCAGGCAAAGCCGCTCGAGGTGGTGCTGCGGATCGCGAACGTTCGCGAAGCCGCGGAACAGGCGGGACCGGCCGATGTGGAGGGGTCCGCGTCCCTCGCCGGGACGGAGCTCGGGCTGAAGGGCCAGATTCGCGAACCGGCGGCCATGAGCGGCCTCGACCTTGCATTGAACCTGCAAGTGGACCGGCCGGCCGAGACGCTGGCACTGCTCGGGCCGGCTCCGGCCGCACCATTGCCACCGCTCGCCGCCTCTGCGGCGTTCACGGGCGACGGCCGTGTCTACGCCGCCGAAGAAATCAAAGTCCGCTGGGGGCAGTCCGATCTGGACGGCCATCTCCGGCTGGACCTGTCGCAGCCACGTCCCACGCTCGACGGCGCTCTCCAGTCCAAACTGCTCGATCTCACCGTCTTCCAGCCCGCCGCGTCGGGCGACGAGAACAGACAGGCCCCGGCCAGCTGGGCCAACCCGCTGCGTCCGCTCGCCGACTATGCCGGCCGGCTCGCGATCCAGGCGGACGAGATCAGGCTGCCGCGGCAACTCGTGCTCCGTGACTCGGCCATCACCCTGAGCCTGAGCGACGGCAGGCTCACCGCCGCTCCCCTCGAGATCGGGCTGCCGGAGGGGACGATCGCTGGCGAGATCGCGACGGGACCGCTCGGTGCGGAGCAGCTCACGGTGGAACCCAAGCTCAAGGCTACAGGCGTCGACGTCGCAGCCCTCGCCGGCAAGGGCTATGGCGGCAAGGTCGATGCGGATCTGGCGGGGTCGATCCTCGTCGCCGATCCCAAAACCAGCATTGCACGCAGCCGGGTCAAAGTCTCGGGATCGGCCACCGACCTCGTTATCCCGCGGGCCCGCCTCGGCTCGATCAGCGCCACCGCCCAGGTCGAGAACGGGCGCGTCCGCGTCGAGCCGCTCGAAGCGGAACTGCCCGAGGGCCAGGTGCGCGGACAGTTGCTCGCTGGTCCGTTCGACCAGGACTTCCAGGCGGACCTCGATCTCGACATGTCCGCGGTCGACCTCGCCGCGATCGCCCGTGTCGAGGGCGTCGCCGGCCGCCTCGACGGCAAGCTCTCCGGGACCGTTCGCGGCAGTCAGCCGCTCGATGTGCTGACGCGCAGCACGCTCCAGCTCAAGGGTACGGTGTCCGATCTGCAGCTGCCGCGGGTCGAACGGCGCATCGGCCGCGCGGAGATCGACGCGTCGCTCGATCCCGATCGTCGCGAGGCGCTCAAGATTGTCGCCCGCGCCGCTGCCGGCGACCGCACCTTGAACCTCACCGCCTTCGGCGGCTCTTCCAGCACGCTCGCGGAGTACCGGGGCGACTATCCCTTCACCGTCGTGTCCGAGCTGGGCAAGAACGAGATCAAGGTGAACGGGACGGTCTCCCTGCCCCTGACCGAGCGCCGCTTCGCCGCGACGATCGAAGCCAAGGGACCCGATCCTTCGCCAATCCTGGCGCTGTTCGACCTGCCGAAGCTGCAGATCCCGCCCTATCGGCTGGCCGGCGTGTTCACCAATCACGGCGACGAGCTGCAGATCAAGGACTTCGACGGCAAGGTCGGCGACAGCGATCTGACCGCCAATCTCGTGATCGACACCTCTGGCGAGCGGCCGAAGATCGCGGGCGACGCGCACTCCAGGGTGCTCGACGCCGACGATCTGGGCGGCCTCGTCGGCGCCGCGCCGAGCACCGGGCCGGGCGAGACCGCATCGCCCGGCCAACGGGCGGAGGCGCGACACGACAAGGCCAAGCCCACCGTGCTCCCTGACGAGCGCATCGATCCCGCGCGCTGGCGGCGTGTCGACCTCGACCTCCGTGTCGCCGCGGATCACATTCGTGCGGGCAAGGTCCCGCTCGACGGTTTCTCCGGCCATGTCACGATGGACGACGGGCTCCTGCGCATCTCCGACATGGATCTGACGGTCGGCGGGGGCCACCTCACCGGCAGCATCGAGGCCGACGGACGTCGCGAGCCGGTCGTCGGCCAGGTCGATCTGGATCTGCGCCGCGCTTCGGTGGCCCGCCTCCTCAACCGGCTCGACGTGGACGTGGCGGCATTCGGCACATTGTCGGGCCAAGCCCAGGGTGGCGTCGGTCTGGGCGGCAGCGGCCGCAGCATCAAGGAGATTCTGGGCCGCTCGGACGGGCAGGTCCGGCTGCAGATGGAGGGAGGGCGGATCGACCGCACCATCGTCGCGGCCCTGGGCCTCGACCTCCTGCGCCTGTTGGGCGCAGCGACGGGAGCGTCGCCCGACACGGTCGAGATGCACTGTGCGCTCGCCAACCTCGACGTCAAGGACGGGCTGGTCACCACCGATCCGCTGGTGATCGACACGGAGATCGCCGAGATCGGCGGCCGCGGCACGGTCGACCTCAAGACGGAGACGATCGATCTTTCGCTGACCGCACGACCGAAGGAGACGCCGCTCCTGACCGACCTCACCGGCATCTCGGTCGGCGGCAAGCTCGGCAAGCCGGAGATCCAGATCAATCCGGTCGTGGTCGCCGCGCGCGGCGTTGCCGCCGCCACCCTGGGGCTGGTCCTCAAGCCGTTCACCAGCCTCGCCGGTGCGGCCGAGGATGAAGAGCCATCGCCTTGTGCCGACCTGATAGCACGCTCCCCCGGCTAGGAGCCTGACGGCATGGCGACGGAGATGGGCCCCTCTGGCCAGGCCGCGAGTCTCGAGCAGCTCGCGCTGCACTACGTCTCCGACGCGGAGCCGGGATTCTCGCGCCGACGTGCCGGCAAGGGGTTCTCCTACCGCGATCCGCAAGATCGCGCGATGCGCGAGCCGCAGATCATCAGCTGGATCCGCAGCCTGGCCATCCCGCCCGCTTGGACCGACGTGTGGATCTCGCCCGATCGCGACGGGCATCTGCTCGCCACCGGCCGCGACGCGAAAGGCCGCAAGCAGTATCGCTACCATCCGCGCTGGCGCGCCGCCCGCGAGGAGACCAAGTTCGGGCGGATGCTGGAGTTCGGCCGGGTGCTGCCGCGCATCCGGGCCGCGGTCGACGCCGAGCTGGGGCGGCCGGGGCTCGGCAAGGAGAAAGCACTCGCGACGGTCGTGCGGCTGCTCGAGGTGACGCTGATCCGGGTCGGCAACGACGAGTATGCGCGGCTCAACAGGACCTTCGGCCTGACCACCATGCGCGACCGCCACTTCCGGGCCGAAGGTGCGAGCCTGCGCTTCAGCTTCCGCGGCAAGTCGGGCAAGCGGCATGTCGTGACCGTGCGGCATCGCCGGCTCGCGGGGTTGGTGCGCCGGATGCAGGAGCTGCCCGGCCAGGAACTGTTCCAGTACGTCGCCGAGGACGGCACGCCCGAGCCGATCACCTCCGGCGACGTCAACGCCTTTCTCCGTGAAGTGTCCGGCGGCGACTTCACCGCCAAGGACTTCCGCACCTGGGCGGCGACCGTGCTGGCGGCATGGGCATTGAGCGAGTTCGAGCGGTTCGACAGTCAGGCGGCCGCCAAGCGCAACGTGACCATGGCGATCGAACGCGTCGCCAGCCGGCTCGGCAACACTCCTGCGATCTGCCGCAAGAGCTACGTGCATCCGGAGGTCGTCGGAGCCTATCTCGACGGCTCGCTGATCGAGAACCTCAGGCGCGAGATCGAAGACGAGCTTCGCCAGGAGCTGTCCGGGCTCGAGCCCGAGGAGGTTGCCGTCCTGCTCTTTCTCCAACGCCGCCTCGAGGCTGCCGAGCAGGAAGCCGCCTGACCTGTTCTCGGTCCTAGTTTGACTGAGCGCTCAAAATAATTTGCTGGCGATGATCGGCTCGGCTAAGCTCGCGACACAGCGAGGAGGCGCGCGCTTGGCCGGACGGTACGACGCGATCGTGGTGGGGGCCGGGCACAATGGCCTGACTACGGCGTGCTATCTCGCGCGAGCCGGCCTGCGGACTCTGGTGGTCGAGAAGTCGCCCTGGATCGGCGGCGCAGCCGTAAGTCGGGAGCTGCATCCCGGCTGGACCTATTCGAACTGCTCCTATGTCTGCAGCCTCCTGCGGCCCGAGATCGTGCGCGACCTCGACCTGCCGCGCTTCGGTCTGCAGGTGATCCCCTATGAGAGCGGCGCCACCTTCACCTCGGACGGCGGCTACTTCGCCTACTACGGCGAGCACGACGCGCTGCGGCGCGAGATGCGGCGGTTCTCGTACCGCGACGCCGACAATTACGAGCGCTACGCCCAGGCGGTGATGCGGCAGTGCCGGTTCATCCGGCCGCTGCTGCTGCGCACCCCGCCCGACCCGGCGGCGCTGCGCCCGCGCGACGTGGGCGAGCTGCTGTTTCTCGGCCGCCGCTTCCACGATCTCGGCCAGCGCGAGATGGGCGAGGCGATCCGCTTCTGGACCATGTCGATCGGCGACTTCCTCGACCAGTTCTTCGAGACGCCGGTGATCAAGGCCCACCTCGCCGGCAGCGGCATCATCGGTACCGGGCTCGGCGTCTATTCGCCCGGCACCGCCTATGTGCTGCTGCACCACTATATGGGCGACGTCGACGGTTCGATCGGCGCGTGGGGTTTCGCCCGCGGCGGCATGGGAGCGGTCTCGCGCGCGCTGGGCGGCGCGTTCGAGGCCGCTGGGGGCGAGATCCGCACCGGCAGCGGCGTCGCGCGGTTCCTCGTGCGCAACGGCCTGGTCACCGGCGTGGCACTGGAGAATGGCGACGAGCTGCTGGCGCCAGTCGTGGTCTCCAACCTCGACGTCAAGCGGACCTTCCTGCAGCTCGCCGACCCGGAGCAGCTGCCCGAGGAGTTCCTCCAGGGCGTGCGCCGGTTCAAGATCCGCGGCTCCTCGGGCAAGCTCAATATCGCGCTGGATGCTATGCCCGACTTCCCGGCGGCACCACGCGGCGCGCCGTTCCTCAAGGGTGACCTGCATTGCTCGGAATCGCTGGAAAGCCTCGAGCGCGCCTATGACGACTGGAAGGCCGGGCGCTGGTCGGCGGAGCCCTATTTCGACCTGCTGATCCCGACCCAGATCGATCCGACCATGGCACCACCCGGCAAGCACATGGCCACGGTGTTCGTGCAGTACGCGCCCTACGAGCTGAGCGACGGCCGCGTCTGGGACGATGCCAACCGCGCCGCCTTCGCCGACACGGTGCTGGCCAAGATCGCCCAGGCGAGCCCGGATTTCCGCGAGCTGATCGTCCACAAGGAGGTCCGCACGCCCAAGGACATCGAGAACGAGGTCGGGCTGACCGAGGGCAACATCTTCCAGGGCGAGCTCACCTTCGACCAGCTCCTGTTCAACCGGCCGGTGCCCGGCTGGGCGCAGTACCGCTCACCCATCCGTGGCCTCTACATGTGCGGCTCGTCCAATCACCCGGGCGGCGGCGTGATGGCGGCACCGGGTGCCAACGCCGCGCGCGAGATCCTGCGCGACCTGGGCAAGCCACGGACGGGCAGGGCGGCATGAGCGGCTGGGACGCCATCGTCGTCGGTGCCGGCCACAACGGGCTGGTCGCCGCCGCCACGCTCGCCAAGCGCGGCCGCAAGGTGCTGGTGCTGGAGCGGTGCGACGCGATCGGCGGGGCGGCCCGCACGACGCACATCGCGCCCGGCCTGCGTTGCCCCCAGCTTGCCCATCTGCTGTTCAACCTGAGCCCGACCGTGGTTCAGGAGCTCGATCTCGCTGCGCACGGGCTGGAATTCGCCGCGACGGAGCTGCCCACCGTCGCGCTCGCGGCCGACGACCGGCATGTCCTGATCTCCGGCGACCGGGCGAGCTTCGCCGACGGCACGCACCATCCCGACGCCGCGGCCCATGCGGCCCTGCGCGAGCGCCTAGTCCGCTATGCGGCCGTGCTGACGCCCATGCTGCTGGCAGCGCCGCCCCGTCTCGGCGAGGGCGGCTGGCGCGAGGCGCCCGCCCTGGGCCGGCTGGCGCTGCGGCTGCGCATGCTCGGCAAGCCCGACATGCGCGAGTTCCTGCGGCTGCTGTTGTGCAACGCCGCCGATGCGATCGGCGACGAGATCGCCGACGGGCCGCTGGCCGGCGCGCTCGGTCTGGACGCGGTGCTCGGCGGCCATGTCGGCCCGCGCTCACCGGGCACCGTCCTGACGCTCATGTACCGCCTGGCGCATGGCGGCTTTCTGTCGGTACCCAAGGGCGGCATGGGAACGCTCGTCACCGCCCTCGCCCGCGCCGCCGCCGCATCCGGTACCGAGATCCGGGTGGCGTCGCCGGTCGAGCGCATCCTGGTCGAGCGCGACGCCGCCGCGGGCGTGGTGCTGGCGTCGGGCGAGATGGTGCGGGCACCGCTCGTCCTGTGCGGTGCGGCCGCGGGCACGCTCCTGCGCCTGGCGGGGCCGGAGCATTTCGACGCCGAGATGGTCCGCCGCATCCGTCACATCCGCGCCAAGGGCACGACGGCCAAGGTCAATCTCGCGCTGTCGGACCTGCCGCGTTTCACCGGGCTGGACCCTGCCCGGCTCCACGGCCGCATCCTGCTCGCCCCGTCGTTGCGCTACGTCGAGGCGGCGTTCGAGCCGGCCAAGTATGGCGAGATCGCCGAGGCCCCCGTGCTCGACCTCACCATCCCGACGCTGGCCGATCCTTCGCTCGCCGACGAGGGCGGGCATGCACTCTCGGTGGTGGTGCAGTATGCGCCCTACGATCTGCGCGGCGGCTGGACCAGCGAGGCGAAGGACCGGCTCGCCCGCATCGTGCTCGATGCCCTGGAAGACCATGCCCCCGGCCTGCGCCGGCTGGTGACGGCGCGGCAGGTGCTGACGCCAGTCGACATCGAGCGCCTCACCGGCGCCACGGGCGGCCACTGGCACCATGGCGAGCTCGCCGTCGACCAGATGCTGATGTTGCGGCCGGTCAATGGCATGGGCCACTACGCCACCGGCATTGGCGGCCTGTTCCTGTGCGGGGCCGCCGCCCATCCCGGCGGCGACGTGATGGGTCTCGCCGGGCGCAACGCGGCCCTGGCGGCACTGAACGGCGGAGGGCACGCGTGAACCCGAACGCTCTCGTGTCGCGCGGCCTCGTCCCGACCCCCTTCGACGCGCGCACCGCACCTTTGAACCTCTCGCGCGCCTGGCAGCCCTGGGCCGGCTACGCCACCGCCGAGCGGTTCGAGACGGTCGAGGCCGAGTACTTCGCCATCCGCAACCAGGCGACGCTGTTCGACGTCTCGGCCATGCGCAAGTTCCGGGTCCGTGGCCCGGACGCGCTGCGGGTGATGAACCGCCTCGTCACCCGCGACCTGCGCAAGCTCCGCCCCGGGCGGGTAGCCTATGCGCTGTGGTGTGACGAGGACGGGATGGTGATCGACGACGGCACCGTCTTCCGCCTCGGCGAGCAGGATTTCCGCCTCTGCTGCCAGGAGCCGC
Source organism: Geminicoccaceae bacterium (assembly GCA_050246385.1). Classification (GTDB taxonomy): domain Bacteria; phylum Pseudomonadota; class Alphaproteobacteria; order Geminicoccales; family Geminicoccaceae; genus Benzoatithermus. The sequence continues at coordinate 14,180 of JBFWWD010000069.1, read as the reverse complement.
AATATGCCTGGCTGCAGGATGTCGCCTGGGGCTTCGACGTCGCGATCGAGGACGAGAGCGAGGCGGTGGCCGGGTTGTCCCTGCAGGGCCCGACCAGCTTCGCGGTGCTTGCGGCCGCCGGCCTGGATGCGGCGGCGACGCTTAAGCCGTTCGATCTCGCCGAGCATGACGGCATCCTGATCTCGCGGACCGGCTTCACCGGCGATCTCGGCTACGAGCTGTGGGTGCCGCCCGAGGAGGCACTGGTGCTGTGGGACCGGCTCTGGGCAGCGGGCCGGCTCCATGGCCTGCGGCCGGTCGGCTACGCGGCCCTCGACCTCGCGCGGCTGGAGGCCGGCTTCATGCTCGCCGGCCGCGACTATGTCTCGATCCACCACGCCGCCCGCCCGACCCGCGGCCGAACTCCTTACGAGCTGGGCTACGGTGCGCTGGTCGACCTCAAGAAGGACCACTTCAACGGCCGCCGGGCGCTGCTGCGCCACCTGGAGAGAGGTCAGCGCTTTGCATTGGTCGCACTGGATATCGAGGGCGGCAAGCCCGCCCACAATGCGCTGGTCTACCACCGGCGCAAGGTCGAGGCGGGGCACGTAACGTCAGCCGGCTGGTCGCCGACCTGCAAGCGCAACATCGCGCTGGCGATGCTGAGGGCGCCCTACGGCGTGAGCACCGCTTCCGATCTCTGGGTCGAGATCTACCGCGACAAGGAAGGCAAGTGGGAGCGGACCATGGCCACGGCTCGGATCGTCGAGCGGCCGTTCTTCCGCCACCCGCGCCGTACCGCCACGCCACCGGAGAGCTTCTGATGTCCGCCGCCGACATCCGCGCCTGGGACAACCAGCATCATCTGCATCCCTGGGAGGCGATGTGGTCGTTCGGCGGGGCGGACCGCACCGTCACCTCCGGCGGCCAGGGCATCTATCTCTACGATGACAAGGGCAGGCGGCTCATCGACGGCCCAGGCGGGATGTGGTGCGTCCAGATCGGGCACGGCCGGCGCGAGATGGCCGCAGCGATCGCCGAGCAGGCCATGCGGCTGTCCTACAACTCGCCCTGGGGCTTCGCCAACGAGCCGGCGGCGCGTCTGGCGCGCAAGCTCGCCGAGCTCTCCCCGGGTGACCTCAACACGGTGATGTTCACCACCGGCGGCTCGACCGCGGTCGACACCGCCCTGCGCTTCACCCAGTTCTACAACAACCGCCTGGGCCGGCCCGAGAAGAAGGTCGTGATCTCGCGCGAGCGCTCCTACCACGGCTCGACCCACCTCTCCGCCAGCGTGTCCGGCCGGGAGCGGTTCGCGAGCTGGTTCGACCGCGAGAGCAAGCTGGTCCATTTCTTGCCCGACGTGAGCTCGAACCTGCGGCCCGCCGGGATGGGCCTGGAAGAGTGGGCCACGCGGAAGGCGAAGGACCTGGAGGATGCGATCCGCCATGCCGGTGCCGACCGGGTGGCGGCATTCATCGCCGAGCCGATCCTGGCCTCGGGCGGGGTGGTGATCCCGGCGCCGGGCTACCACGAGCGCTGTCTCGAGATCTGCCGGCGCCACGACGTGCTGTTCATCGCCGACGAGGTCGTCACCGCCTTCGGCCGCCTCGGCCACTGGTTCGCCGCCAAGGACGTGTTTGGCATCGAGCCGGACCTGATCACCTGTGCCAAAGGCCTGACCTCGGGCTACCTGCCCCTCGGCGCCTGCCTTATCTCGGATCGGCTGATGGCGGAGGTCTCCGGCGAGGATCACGAGCAGATCCTGTTCTCCAATGGCTACACCTACTCGGGTCACCCGGTCTGCTGTGCCGCCGCGCTCGAGAATATTCGCATCATCGAGGAGGAAGGGCTGCTCGAGCACGTCCGGGCGATCGCGCCGCACTTTGCCGAGCGGCTGCACGCCCTGCGCCGTCACCCGATCGTCGGCGACACGCGCGGAATGGGGCTGGTGGGCTGCGTGGAGGGGCGACCGCAAGGGCCCGGCGACCGCTTCGCGCGCGACCTGGAGTTCGGCAACCGGGTCGACCAGGCCTGCGAGGAGCGCGGGCTGATCGTGCGGCCGCTGGTCAACATGTGCGTGTTCTCGCCGCCCCTCGTCATTACCGAGGACGAGATCGATGCGATGTTCGACATTCTCGACACCGCCATCGAGGATGTGTCCGCCGGCCTCCAGCGGCTCGTCGGCTGAGGCTCACAATCAAGGAAAGTCAGGGACGATCGTCATGACGCAATGGCCGGATCTCAGGAGCGCCGCACTCGCTGCCGCCTTATGCACCGCTCCGCTGTCGGCAATGGCGGATTCGAGCATCACGGTGTTCGACTGGTCGGGCTACGAGGATCCGGCGTTTCACGAGGCCTTCATCGAGAAGCACGGCTATTCGCCGAACTTCGCCTTCTTCGCCGACGAGGAGGAGGCGTTCCAGAAGCTGCGCGCCGGCTTCAAGGCCGATGTCGCCCATCCATGCTCCCAGTCCGTGCCGCGCTGGCGCGAGGCCGGGCTGCTCGAGCCGATCGATCCGTCGCGCATCACGAGCTGGGACAAGCTCAACCCGCAGCTGCGGGATCTCCCCGGCTTCGTCTACGAGGGCAAGCCCTACTGGGTGCCGTTCGAATGGGGCAATACCGGCCTCACCTACCGCACCGACCAGGTGCCGGCAGAGGATGTCCAGTCGCTGCAGGTGTTCGCCGACCCGAAATACGAAGGCAAGGTGTCGATCGGCGACAACGTCGACGACGCTTATGCGCTGGCGTCTCTCGCCATCGGTCTCGAGGATTGGACGCAGATGACGGACGAGCAGTTCGTCGACGCCTCGGACTTCCTGCGCAAGGTCCATCAGAACGTGCGCCTCTACTGGACCGACAATGCCGACATCTCGCAGGCCATGGCCAATGGCGAGGTGCTGATCGCCTGGACCTGGAACGAGACCCCGACGACGCTCGCGGCCGAGGGCCAGCCCGTGGCGATGAACAAGGACACAAAGGAGGGGCTGTCGACCTGGGTCTGCGGCTATGCCCTGCTGAAGGACGGCGAGGGCTCGAAGGATGAGGCGTATGATTTCCTCAACGCCGTGTCGGATGCGCGGGTCTCACCCTACATGGTGGAGTCCTGGGGCTACGGGCATGCCAACACCGAGGGCATGGCCGCTGTGGACCCCGCGATCCTCGAGGCCAAGGGCTATGCCGATGTCGAGAAGTTCCGCGACAAGACCCTGTTCCAGTCACCCCTTCCATCGGCGCTGCGCCAGCGCATGATCGCCGAGTTCGAGCAGATCAAGGCGGGCTTCTGAGCGCGATGGGGGTTCTTCTCCAGGAGCGTCGCCCGCGCCGCGAGCGAGCCGACAACGCGGCGCGGCGGCGGGCGCAAATTCTCGACGCGACGATCGAATCGATCGTACGCCACGGCCTGTCGGCGACGACGCTGGCGACGGTGGCGGAAGAGGCGGGCCTGTCCCAGGGCGTCACGGTGTTCTATTTCAAGACCAAGCAGGCACTGCTCGCCGAGGCGCTGCGCTGGCATTACGAGGAGTATCGAAAGGTCTGGCGCGCGGCGCTCGAAGCGGCACCGGCCGACCCGATCGCCCGTATCCTCGCCCTGGTCCGCGCCGACTTCGATCCCGCCATCTGCAATCGGCGCACGCTCACCCTGTGGCATGCCTATTGGGGCGAGGCCACAGCCCGTCCCCTGTTCGCGAGCATCTCCGAAGCGTTCGACCGCGAGCGCGGCACGGCGATGCACGAGCAGTGCGACGCGGCGGCGGACCTGCTCGATCAGGAAGTCTGGAGTGCGGCCGAACTGGCAGTGGCGCTGGATTCCCTGACGGACGGGCTGTGGCTGCGGATGCACCTGGATCCCGACAGCATGGACAATGCACGCGCGCATCGGACCACGCTCCGCACGATCGCCGCGGCTTTTCCCTCCCGTCACGCCGAGATCCTGACAGCAGGCCGCTGAGCCCGCCGCCCTGCGATGACGGCTGCGGTGCATGCAAGCGCGGCCGCGGCGGGAAGCAGCATGTCCGAAGCGATGCCGAGCACCCAGCCGGTTGCGGCCGCAACAAGCGTCCACAGCGCGGGGATGATCATGGCGCCGACGCGCGGAGGCCGGGACAGCAGGAGCACGCCCAACGTCAGCACCGCGGTCGGGCAGGGGTCGACGCCGGCGAGGCGGACGGACAGCCATGGCCATCCTCGCAGGAGGTCGACGATCGGCAGGCCGACGAGGGCGATGACCGCCAGAACGAAGCCGGCCACTCCAGGCCAGCCGATCGGCGGACCGAACTCCAGTCCGCGATAGCCGAACCACGCCAGGAACGCCGCCTGCAGGAGAAACAGGCTGCCGTAGGCAGGGGCCGCGAAGTTGAGCTGCGCGAAGATGCCGAAATGCCAGACGGCAGCGATCCACACCCAGCAGGCGGCCAGCAGGAGCGGAACCGCACGCCGAGCCGGCGTCGGGCACCAGACGGCGAGCAAGAGCGTGATCGCCGCCAGGGCGAACACCACGGCCGTGACGAGCGAGTACCCGCTGTGATAGCCGGCCACGGCCGACAGCAAAGTCTCCGTGTCGTAGGGCAGCACGACCGCTACAGCTCCAGCACGTGCCGGGCCATGCGCTCGCGCAGGTCCGGGTCGGGCAGCCGCCCCGACAATGCCCCCATGTTCTCCTGCATATGGTCGACACGCGAGGTCGCCGGGATCGCGCAGGTGACGGCCGGATGCGAGATCACGAACTTGAGGAAGAGCTGGGCCCAGTTGGCACAGTCGATCTCCGCCGCCCAGGCGGGCAGCGGCCGCCCGTCGACCACGTCGAACAGGAGGCCGCCATCGAACGGCCGGTTGATCAGCACCGCCATGCCCCGCTCCGCCGCCAGCGGCAGCAGCTCCCGCTCGGCCTCACGGTCGGCGATGCTGTAGCTGAACTGGACGGCATCCAGCGGCTGGCGGCTCATCGCCGCGGCGAATTCCTCGTGACGACGGCCATGGGAGGTCGTCATGCCGATCAGCCGGATCCGATCCGCCTGCTTGTCCTCCAGGAGTGTCTCGAGATGGCCCTCCCAGGCCAGCATGTTGTGGATCTGCATGAGGTCGAACCGCTCCACGCCCCACAGCTCGCGCGACTGCTCCATCTGCCGCGGGCCCAGCATGGCCAGCGGCGTCCACACCTTGGTGGCGGCAAACACCGGCTGCTTTCCCAGCCGTGCCAGGCCCCAGCCGATCACCTCCTCCGAGGAGCCGTACATCGGGGAGGAGTCGATCACGGTACCGCCGCAGGCGAAGAACGCGCGCAGCACCTCGGCGCGCTGGGCTCGGCGCTCCTCGTCGTCGCCGACATTGAACGTGATCCAGGAGCCCATGCCGATCACCGGCATCTGCTCGCCGGTGGCGGGGACGGTCCGCATGATGGGCTCGCCCGCCCGCGTCCGGCCTGGGAGCGAGGCGACGGCCGCCAGGGCCGCGGCACCACCCAGCACATTCCGACGGCTCGTCATCGCCTCTCCTTCGCCGCACCTGAGGGTGATGCTGGCGCACCGCCGCCCTTTGTCCAGGTCCGCCCCTGGCCATAAGCTCGGCCGATCAGCGGGGAGAGGCGGATGGCTCACGGCGATGTGCTCTACGACGACGCGACCACCGAGTTCCTGGAGGCGCTGTGGGGCGATGGCTATCTCTCGCCGGGCGGCCCGGAGGAGGTGGCCCGCATTCTCGCCGGGCTCGATCTGGTCGGCCGCACGGTGCTCGACGTCGGCTGCGGCTCCGGCGGCATCACCGTCGCCCTCGTGCGCGACCATGGGGCGGGCAAGGTCGTCGGCATCGACGTGGAAGGCCCCGTCTGCGCCAAGGCGCGCGCTCGGGCGGCGAATGGCGGGCTCGGCGAGCGGATCGAGATCCGCGAGGTCCGGCCCGGGCCGTTTCCGCTGCCCGACGGCAGCGTCGATCTCGTGTTCAGCAAGGACTCGATCGTCCACATCCCGGACAAGGCGGCGCTCGCCGCCGAGGCGTTCCGGGTCCTGCGGCCCGGCGGCTGGTTCGCCGCGTCGGACTGGCTGATCGGCCATGACGGCCCGCCCTCGCCGGAGATGGAACACTACATCGCCTGCGAGGCGCTCGACTTCGGCATGGCCTCACCCCGCGCCTACCGCTCGGCCCTGGAACGGGCGGGCTTCGCCGACGTCGCGTTCGTGAACCGGAATCCCTGGTACCGCGAGGTTGCCCGGGCGGAGCTGGAGCGGCTGCGCGGTCCGGTCGGCGAGCGAGCGAAAGCCATCCTCGGCGACGTGGAGACCGCGCGCCAGATCCGCACCTGGGAGGCGATGATGGTCGTTCTGGCGAGCGGCGAGCACTGCCCGCACCATCTCCGCGCCCGCCGACCCGCCTGACCCGGCTTGCCGGCGGTGGATCGCTCGGCTATTTTGAGTGAGCGCTCAAATAAAGATTGGAGGCGGCGCGATGAACATGCAGCCGCGTGATCTGTCGATCCCCGCTGGCTGGGATCGCCGTGGGCTCCCTGCCTGGAGCTATGCCAACCAGGAGCTTCTGGAGCTCGAGAAGGAGCTGCTGTTCCGCCGCTCCTGGCAGCTCGCCGGCCACGAATGCGAGCTGTCCGAGCCGGGCTCTTACCTCACCCTGGACGTCGCGGGCGAGCGCGCCCTGGTCGTCCGCGGCCGCGACAGGGTGATCCGGGCCTTCCACAATGTCTGCCGCCACCGCGGCTCGCGCGTCGTCGCCGACGAGCGCGGTCAGTGTCGTGGCGTCATCACCTGCCCCTTCCACGCCTGGACCTACAATCTCGACGGCACGTTGCGCGGCCCGGCCCGCCCACAGACGCTGCCGCCGCTCGATTCCGTCGAGTGGGGTCTGAAGCCGATCGAGCTCGAACTCTGGCAGGGCTTCATCTTCGTGCGCTTCAAGCCGAGCGACCAGCCTTCGGTCGCCGACATTCTCGCCCCCTTCGCCGACGAGGTCGCGCAGTACCGCACCCACGAGCTGGTGAGCCTGCCGGGTGGCGGGGAGTGGCGCGACGAGCTGCCGGTGAACTGGAAGGCCGTGCGCGACGTCGACAATGAAGGCTACCACGTGCCCAAGGCCCATCCCGGCCTGCAGGACCTCTACGGCCAGGGCTACTCGGACGAGCCGTTCATCCGCGGCGCCTCGCGCTCCTTCGCCCCGTTCAACGACGGCCCCGGCAGCCTGTGGAGCGTGCGCAAATACAAGAAGCTCCTGCCGGAGGTGAAGAGCCTGCCGGAGAGCCACCGCCGCGCCTGGCTCTATGTCGGCTTCTTCCCGAACACCGTGCTGACCTTCTACCCCGACTCGGTGATGTTCTATCAGGAGTTCCCGCTGGCGGTCGACCGCACCTTGCAGCGCGGCCGGACCTACGCCTATCGCGACGAGAGCCGCGAGCTGCGCCTCGCCCGCTATCTGTCGGGCCGGATCGACCGCATCACCGGAGCCGAAGACGCCCAGCTCATCGTCTGGTCGAACGAGGCGGTCCATTCGAGTGGCTATGACGGGATCATCCTGTCCGACCTCGAATATGGCGTGCGCAGCTATCACGACCATCTGCGCGAGCTGATGCCGGTGCTCGAGCTGGAACGGCCGCCGGCGCCCGGCACGCTGGTGCAGCACAACGAGAGCCTGCGCGCGCAAGCCGCTTGAACCGGCACGCGGTCCGATCGACACTCCGGCGCAGACGAACGCGGCGAGCGCGTCACGACGGCCGGGGTGGGGCATGGCGCTGAGCACGGCGCGCGCCCGGGTGGGGGGCGAGATCGCGCGGTCGTCCTGGCTGCGCGGCGAGGGCATGGCGGGCTGGCTCCTGGTGAGCCCGTCCTTCCTCTACGCCCTGCTGCTGCTGGCCGTGCCGATCCTGGCCATCCTGATCCTGAGCCTGTGGACCCAGAACGACCTGGTTCTCGACCGCACCCTCACCCTCGCCAACTACCACGAGGCCTGGACCAACCCGCTCTACCGCGTCCTGATGCTGCGCTCCTTGTGGATCTCGGGTGCGGTCACCCTGATCACCGTCCTGCTCGCCTACCCGATCGCCTATTTCGTCTCGTTCCGTGGCGGGCGTCACAAGGCGCTGTGGCTGTTCCTGATCACCATCCCGTTCTGGACCAGCTACCTCCTGCGCGTCTTCGCCTGGAAGGTCATCCTCGGCACCGGCGGGGTGCTGAACTCGGGCCTGCTCGGCCTCGGCCTGATCGCCGAGCCCCTGCCCTGGCTGCTCTACAACAGCGGTGCCGTGGTGGTGACCCTGGCCCATGCCTGGGCGCCGTTCGCGATCCTGCCGATCTACGCGTCTTTGGAGAAGCTCGACCGCAGCCTGCTCGAGGCGGCGACCGATCTCGGCGACGGCCCGGTCCGCCGCTTCCTGCGGGTCACCCTGCCGCTGTCCATGCCCGGCGTGATCGCCGCCGCCCTGATCGTGTTCATCCCCACCGTCGGCGACTACGTCACGCCGCGGCTGGTTGGCGGCAAGGACGGGGTGATGATCGCCAACATGATCCAGGTCCAGTTCGGCAAGGGCAGCAACTGGCCGCTGGGTGCGGCACTCTCCGTCTCGACCATGGCGATCGTGGCCGCCGTGGCGCTGCTGGTCGTCCTCTCCGGCCGCCGCTTCGGCGGCAAGACCGCCTGAGGCGGTGATGCGGGCACCGCGCGGCCTCACCGCCTACGCGCTCGCCTATCTGGTGTTCCTCTATCTTCCGGTCCTGCTGCTGCCGCTGTTCTCGTTCAACGACTCCTCGGTCGTCGCCTTCCCGCTGCAGGGCTTCACCACCCGCTGGTACCAGAACCTCGTCGCGATCCCCGCCCTGCACCAGGCGGTGCTGAACAGCCTGATCGTCGGCATCGCCAGTGCCATCGTCGCCACCATCCTCGGCATCGGCGCCGCGCGGGCCATGACCCGCTACGAGTTCGCGGGCCGGGGCGCCGTCTCGGCCTTCCTGATGGTGCCCATGGTCATGCCCGAGATCATCGTGGCGGTGGCCCTGCTCGTCATCCTCCTCCAGCTCGGCTTCGAGCTCTCCCTGTTCACGATCACCATGGGCCATGTGCTGTTCTGCCTGCCCTTCGCGATCTCGGTCCTGCGCACCAGCTTCCAGGGCCTCGACCGCAGCCTGGAGGAGGCGTCGCTCGACCTCGGCGAGACCCGACTGATGACCTTCCGGCGGGTGATCCTCCCCCTGGTCGGCCCCGGCGTGATCTCGAGCCTGCTGATCTGCTTCACGATCTCGTTCGACGAGTTCATCCTCGCCTTCTTCCTGGGCGGGCAGGCGACCACCCTGCCGCTCTACATCTGGAGCCAGCTGCGCTTCGCCGCCAAGCTGCCCAACGTGCTGGCGCTGGGCTCGCTGATCCTCCTGTTCTCCCTCTTCCTGCTCGGCACGGCCGAGCTTCTGCGCCGTCGCGCCGAGCGGCGGGCGGGCGTCGCCCCGGAGCCCACGGCATGAGCGATCCCGATCCCATGATCCCCCGTCCCATGATCCCCGGCCCGATGATCGACGTGCGCCGGGTGACCCGCCGCTTCGGCCTGTTCACCGCCCTCGACGACGTCTCGCTCACCGTGGGCTCGGGCGAGTTCTTCTCGCTCCTCGGGCCGTCGGGCTGCGGCAAGACCACCCTTCTGCGGCTGCTGGCCGGCTTCGACCAGCCGAGCGGAGGCACGCTGGCGATCGCCGGCGAGCCGATGGCGGGCGTGCCGGCGAACCGCCGCCCGACCAACATGGTGTTCCAGTCCTACGCCATCTTCCCGCATCTCAGCGTGGCCGAGAATGTCGGCTACGGCCTGCGCCGGCTGAACCTGGACCGGGCCGCCTCCGCGCGCCGGGTCGAGGATGCCCTGGCCATGGTGGCGCTTTCCGGCCTGGGCGCCCGGCGGCCGCACGAGCTGTCCGGCGGCCAGCGGCAGCGCGTGGCGCTGGCCCGGGCGCTGGTGATGCGGCCCAAGGTGCTCCTGCTCGACGAGCCGCTCTCGGCCCTGGACAAGAAGCTGCGCGAGCACATGCATGTCGAGCTGCGCCAGCTGCAGCGCGCGGTCGGCATCACCTTCATCCTGGTCACCCACGACCAGGAGGAGGCGCTGACCCTCTCCGACCGGCTGGCCGTCATGTTCCAGGGCAGGATCGCCCAGGTCGGCCGGCCCGAGGAGATCTACCAGCAGCCGACCACCCGGGCGGTGGCGGAGTTCATCGGCGGCATGAACTTCCTGCCGGCGACGGTCACCGCCGAGAGCGCCGCCAGCATCACGCTGGAGGTGGCGGCCCTGGGCCGGGCGACCATCGCCCGCCCGCCCGGGCTGAACGGCAGCCGGGCGGCGACGGTCGGGGTGCGCCCGGAGCGGATGACCCTGCTGGTCGACCACGGCGCCAGCGCGGCGCGTCGGGTCGCCGGGCGGATTGCCGACGCCGCCTATTACGGCGACATGACCTACTACTATGTCGAGCTGGCGGGCCTCGCCGGGCCGGTGGTCGTCTCGATGCGCAACGCGGTCGGGCGGCGGGTCCTGGCCGTCGGCGAGGCCGTGGAGGTCGGCTGGGCGCCGGAATCGCTGGTGCCGCTCGCCTGAGCCGGCCGGGAGGGGATCGATGCCGATCGACGAGGAGGTCCGCGCGAGGATCCGGCGACGGGCGCGGGAGCTGTGGGAGGCCGAGGGCCGCCCGGAAGGCCGCGAGCTGCAGCACTGGCTGGAGGCTGAGCGCGAGCTCCTCGAGCTGTCGGTCGCCGGCGAGGAGGACCCCGGCGCCGGCCTGGACGATTGGCAGCCGGGCGATCTCAAGCCCAGATAGGGGTCTCCTGGAGCCTACCGGCCTTCGGCCTGCCTGAGGCTAGTCGCCCGCCATCCAGGCCGCAAACGCCTCCTGCCACTTCGGGTGCCAGCGGGAAAGCGCCGGGCGGTTCTCGATCACGTCGCCCATGGCCCAGGCCATGCGCTTGTGGTCCATCTCGCGCGTCACCTCGTGGTCCGGGCAGAGCAGGTAGAAGTCGCCGGCCGCGATCCGCTCCAGCATGAACCCGACCACCCGCTCGGGCGTCCAGGCCCCGGCGGGCTTCTCCGCAACACCCTGCGTCGTGCCGGTGAAGGTGAAGCCGGGGATCAGGAGGCGGGCGGTGACCCGGCCGCCCGTCTCCTGCCGCAGCGTGTGCGCCAGCCCTTCGGGCAGCGCCCCGCCTTGCTGACATTGTAGGCGGCGGGCCCGGCGTCGCCTACTCGCCCGTGCCGCCGCGGCGCTGCAGGAGGTTGGTGAGCAGGATCGACAGGATCAGGACGGTGCCGATGACGACGATGGTGGCGTCGCCCTTCACGCCGGTGAGCGCGAGGCCGTTCTTGAGCAGCTGGACCAGGACCACGCCGAGCACGGTACCGAGGATCGAGCCGGTGCCGCCGAAGATCGAGGTCCCGCCCAGGACCACCGCGGCGATGGCGTCGAGCTCGAGGCCGGTGCCCATGTCGGAACGGGTGGTCGAGACCCGGCTGACGAAGATCCAGGCCGCCAGCGCCGCCATCAAGCCGGAAAGCGCGTAGATGGTGAGCTTGGCGCGGTCGACCCGCAGGCCCGAGAAGCGGGCGGCGGTCTCGTTGTTGCCGATGGCATAGAGGGTGCGGCCGAAGGTGGTGCGGGCGAGCAGGATCGCGAACACCAGCATCGCGGCGAGCAGGAGCCAGAGCTGGGTCGGCACGCCCAGGACCTCGCCCTGGCCGAGGGTGAAGAACCAGTCGGGATAGCCGCGTACCGAGCGGGCCTGGCTGATGCCCTCGGCGAGGCCGCGATAGAGCGCCAGGGTGGCGAGCGTGGCGATCAGCGGCGGCACGCCGATGCGGGTGATCACCAGCCCGTTGACCAGGCCGGCGAGCGTGCCGATCACCAGGGTCAGAAAGATGGCGAGCTCGAGCGGCAGGCCGAGATTCTTCCACAGCACGCCGAGCATGATCGCGCACAGGCCGAGGATCGAGCCGACCGAGAGATCGATGCCGCCGGTGACGATGATCAGCGTCATCGGCAGGGCGACCAGCCCGACCTCGCAGGCGAGGCGGCCCTGGTTCAGCAGATTGTCGACGGTGAAGAACTGCTCGCTGGTCAGCGCCAGCACGACCAGGGCGGCCGCCAGAATGATCGCCAGCACGGCCTCCTGGCCGAGACGGAACGGCGGCCGGGCGGCAGGTGGTGCGGCGGCGGCCATCAGCGCAGCGCCTGCCGCGAGCGGCGCCAGAGGTCGGCGAGGACAGTGATGAGGATCAGGACACCCTGCACGGCGCGGATCCAGTAGGGCGAGACGTTGAGGAACACCAGCGAGCTGGCGATGGCGGCGATCAGGACGGCGGCCAGGGTGGAGCCGATCACCGTGCCGGTGCCGCCGAGGATGCTGACCCCGCCCACCACCGAGGCGGTGATGATGGTGAGCTCGAGATTGGGGGGCACGGTCGACTGGATCACCGAGAGCTGGGTCGCGAACAGGACCGAGGCGATGCCAGCGAAGGCGCCATGGATCAGGAACACCTTGAGGATCACCATGCGCCGGTCGATGCCGGCCAGCCGGGCCGCCTCGGCGTTGCCGCCGACGGCATAGATGCTGCGGCCGAGCCCGGCATTGCGCATCCACCAGGCGGCCGCGGCGGTGAGCACCACCATGAACCAGATCGGCGTGGCGACGCCCAGGAACTCGGTCTGGGAGAGCGCGTAGCCCGCAGGCAGGTTGCTGATCCAGGCGCCGGCCGTGGCCATGATCAACCCGCCCTTGAGGATCGACAGGAAGCCCAGCGTGACCACGATCGAGGGGATGTTCAGCCAGGCGACCAGAAAGCCCATGAAGCCGGTGACCGCCATGCCGGCCAGGATCGGGATCAGCCAGCTCAGCCAGATCGGCCAGCCGGCGACCGCGACCGAGCCCGAGAGCACGGCGAGCACGCCGATCAGGGATCCGACCGAGACGTCGATGTTGCCTGAGACGATGACCATCGACATGCCGATCGCGGCGACCGCGATATAGGCATTGCCCAGGAAGATGGTCTCGAGGTTGCGCTCGGCGAGAAAGCGCGGGTTGACGGAGCCGACGATCGCGAACAGGGCGATCAGCGCCAGCAGCAGCACCGCTTCCTGGCTGGCGAACAGCCGGGCGATGCCGCGGAACGGGGCGGGGCGGGCGACGGCGATCATGCGGCGGCCCCCACCCGCATCATGGCGTGCGCGATGGTCTCCTGGTCCGCCTGGCCGCGCGCGAACTCGGCGGCGATCCGCCCCTCGCGCATGACCAGGATGCGGTCGCTCATGCCCAGGATCTCGGGCAGCTCGGAGGAGATCATCAAGACGGCCAGACCTTGCGCCGCGAGCTCGCTCATCAGTCGGTGGATCTCGGCCTTCGCACCCACGTCGATACCCCGGGTGGGCTCGTCCATGATCAGCAGGCGCGGCATGGTGGCGAGCCACTTGCCGAGCACGACCTTCTGCTGGTTGCCGCCGGACAGCTTGCCGACGATCTGCTCCGGCCCGCGGGCGCGGATCGAGAACCGGGCGATCGCGTCGCTCGCCAGCGTCTCCTCCGCACCATGGTCGATGAAGCCGTGACGGGCGATGCCGCGCAGGACGGCGAGCGAGACGTTCTCGCGCAGGGTCATCGGCCGGATGATGCCCTGGCTGCCGCGATCTTCGGGCACGTAGGCGATGCCGTGCCGCTTGGCCTCGGCAGCACTCGCGATCCGTGCCGGCCTGCCGTCGATGCGGATCTCGCCCGAGATCGCCGGGGTCATGCCGAAGATGGTCTGGGCGAGCTCGCTGCGACCGGAGCCGATCAGCCCGGCGAGCCCGACGATCTCGCCCGCACGCACGCTCAGGCTGACCCCACGCACCACGGGCGGGGAGATCAGGTCGCGCACCTCGAGGACCGGCGCGCCGGGCGTGGTGTCGAGCTTGGGAAACAGATGGTCGATGGTCCGGCCGACCATCATCGTGATCAGCTCGGGCTCGCTGGTGTCGGCGACGTTCCGGGTGGCGACGTAGGCCCCGTCGCGCAGCACCGTGACCCGGTCGGCCAGCGCGAAGATCTCGGCCATGCGGTGGCTGATATAGACCACCCCGACGCCGCGGGCGCGCAGGTTGCGCACGATCGCGAACAGCCGCAGCTCGTCGGCCTCGGGCAGCGCCGCCGTCGGCTCGTCGAGGATCAGCACGCGCGCCTTGAGGGAGAGCGCCTTGGCGATCTCGACC
>JBFWWD010000068.1:0-23069 GCA_050246385.1 Geminicoccaceae bacterium | reverse complement strand
GACCCGGCCGTGATCTTTCCGCTGATCGACCGCGCGCAGATCACCCACCTCTGCGGCGCGCCCATCGTCCTCAACATGCTGGTCCACGCTCCGGCCGAGGTGCGGCGCAGTTTCGACCGTGTGATCGAGGTTGCCACCGGCGGCGCTGCGCCACCGAGTGCGGTGATCGAGGCCATGGAGCGCATGGGGTTTCGCGTCACCCACCTCTACGGCCTGACCGAGACCTACGGGCCGGCGACCGTCTGCGTCGAGCAGGATGACTGGCCGGCCCTGCCGATGACCGAGCGCGCGGAACTGATGGCGCGGCAGGGCGTCCGCTATCCGACCATGGGCGACATCATGGTGGCGGACCCGGCAAGCCTCGCCGAGGTGCCGCCCGACGGGACGAGCCTCGGCGAGATCATGCTGCGCGGCAACACCGTGATGAAGGGCTATCTCAAGAACCCCACCGCGACCGAGGAGGCGTTCAGGGGCGACTGGTACCACACCGGCGACCTCGCTGTCCGGCATCCCGACGGCTATGTCGAGGTGAAGGACCGCTCCAAGGACATCATCATCTCGGGCGGCGAGAACATCTCCTCGCTGGAGGTCGAGGAGGCGCTCTATCGGCATCCGTCGGTGATGGAGGCGGCCGTGGTCGCCATGCCGGATGAGCACTACGGCGAGCGCCCTTGCGCCTTCGTCACGCTCAAGCCGGATGAAGCGGCGGACGAGCCCGGGATCATCGCTTGGTGCCGCGAGCGTCTCGCCCGCTACAAGGCTCCGAGCCGGATCGTGTTCGGTCCGCTACCCAAGACCTCGACCGGAAAAATCCAGAAATTCGAGCTGCGCGAGCGAGCGCGACAGCTCGGCTGACGCCGATCGTCGCAGGCCGCTCTGCGATCCGGGCCGACCCCGCGGACGACGAATCGGGGAACTTGGCGCCGCGCGCGGTCGTTCTGGTCAGGCTGGTGCCCGAAGGGCACACTATGTCCGAAGCGTCGCAGAAGGTTGACGGACATGACAAAATCGATTTGTCCTGACCACTCCGATACCGGATAGTTGCCACGATGGTGACCGCCGCGACACCGGTTCTGCGATCGAATGATACAATGGAACAATCAGGGCATGGCGCAGATCATCGACATTGAGGAGAGGCGCAACCCCCGTGCGCCTCGACGAATGCGCGCCGAACCCTCGACGCCGGCATTGGCGCTGGATCCCATCGCATATCTGGATCAGGTAGTGACCCCGATCGCCTCCTGGTGGCAGTCCTGGATGGCCTCCTGGGGCAGTCTCTGGCTCGCCCCGCTGGGCCTGCAGGTACTCCCCGTCGAGCCGCCCGAGCCCGCGCCCAAGAACCGCGCCGGACCACGCGGCTAGGTCGCCTGCCCTATCATCGTTCCGGTCGCTGCGGCCACCGCCGCCATCAGCCAGCCCCATGCCTCGCGCTCGGTCTCGCCCGCGGTCTTGTCGATCGCGATCTGCAGGTAGCGCAGCTCGCTCTCGATCTTCTCCGGCGGCAGCATGTGCAGCCGGGACACGAGGATGGCGGCTTCGACCACGGCGGCCTGGGCGCGATTGAAGCCGTGGAACGGCGCGTGGGACGCCTCATGGATCACGCGGCAGCGAAAGCGCGGCCGCTGCTCGTCCTCGACGGTGTCGACCACCTCGACCTCGCTGTGCGCCAGCGCGCCCTCCAGCCGCCAGCCCGACCGGTCGGCCGGCACGACCGGCCAGTCGCGGCGGCGACGGCTCACGCAGCCTGCGAACACGCGGACATCGGTCGTGTAGTTGACGCAGGCATGCGGCGTCCGACGCAGATTGGCGAGCGTGGTGGACGGGTGGAACGGGGCGATGACCAGGAACTGCCCGTCCTCGATCACCCCGAGCGGCGCGACGTGGGCGGAGCCGTCCTCGCTCGTGGTCGTGACGATGCTCTCGCGGATGAACGGCATCAGCCCTCCCGGCGACGTGCCCGGCGCGCTTCCAGCGTGCTGCCGGGCTGGGTGACGTGCAGGCGGTCCTCGGCCGGCGGCGGCACGGCAACGCCCCAGCGCAGCTCGTTGTCCTGGACGTAGCGCTTGCCGAGCTGATGCGCGATCTGCGCCCGCGCCAGCTCCACGCCCAGATAGAAGGCGTGCGCGCCGTCGTCCGCCACGCCGAGGCTCGGATAGAGCCCGAACGGGTCCATGGCGACATGGTGACCGTTGCGGTTGTAGGCGTGAATGCCGTCCTCGGCGACCTGGATCCGCCAGTTGGCGTCGCCCACCTCGGCGGCCAGCGCGGCGATCTCCTCCGGCGTGGTGAGGAGCGGGCGTCGATCGCGCAGGCACATCAGGCCAGGGTCGTAGCCCTGCGGCAGGCTGCCGTCCGTCTTCGCCGCGTACATGACCCTTCGCGCCAGCTCGGCCTCGGCCACCGCGCGACGGCAGTGCGGGCTCACCTGCACCACCAGGATGTTGCGGATGGCGAGCTCCGAGACCATGCCCATCAGGGTCATGGTGATGCCGGTCGTGTCGGCGTCCGTCAGCTCGGTGAGATTGCCCACGCCCATCAGCATCTCGGCCTCGGGCAGGCGCCGGCGCAGCTCGTGATAGCGCACGACCGAGGCGGTGAAGCCGAACTGGATCGGGTCCAGGATCGGATCGGCGAGGAAGGCGCGGCCGGCCCGCGCCAGGCGCTCGCAGCTCCGCAGGAGGCCATCGAGCTCGCCATGTCGGGCGGGGATCAGCACCGGCACCGCATCGGTGTCGAAGGCGAGCTCGAGGGTCTCCTCGGTCAGGCTCAAAAGGAAGTCGGCCCCGGCCGCCGCGCCGCGGCGCAGCTCGTCCGGGCTGCCGGAATCGACGCTGACCTGCCAGCCCAGCCGCTTCAGCTCGCGAACCGTCTCCTCGAGATGCGGGAAGGGCGTGTCCGGCAGGCAGCCGAGATCGATCACGTCCGCACCGTCCGCCTTGAGCGCGGCGGCGCGCGAGACGATCTCGGCGATTTCCAGCCCGGATGCCTCGACGATCTCGGCGAAGATCCGGCAGTCGTGCTCCTTCAGCTCGCGACGCTTGGCCTTGCCGCCGAAGAACTGCGGCAGGTCGACGAGCTCTTCCGGGCCCAGCTCAGCCGTGACGCCGAGTGTGGCGCCGAGCGCGGCCAGGTCCCCTTTGCAGCGGCCGGGGAGGACAATGCGGGTGATGCCGTCGAGCGGCCCGATGCGACGTCGGATGATCTCGGGCGTCATCAGTGCCGCGACCTTCACGCCGATATTGCGCACCTCCCAGGAGAAGGGCAGCGGCGACATCGCCTCCAGCTCCCGCCGCAGGCGCGCCTCTGCCAGATGGCCGGTGAGGAAGGCCAGCCGCTCAGGCACCGATCTCGGCCAGCCGGGCAGTCACGATCCGCGTCAGCGATGCCATGTCCTCGACGATGGTGGTCGCTTCGAATGCCTTGAGCCGCTTGGTGTTCTCGAGGTCGATTCGCCGCGGCCAGAGCCGGACCATGCCGCCGGGCGCCATCGTGTCGTGCACCGGCTTGGTGTCGCAGGCGTAGACGATGATCGGGACGCGGCACTTGCCGGCCTGGGCGAACACGTTGGTCACCAGCGTGTCGGAGATGCCGGCCACGCATTTGGCGACCGTGTTCGAGGTCGCCGGCGCCACGACCAGGCTGTGGTACCAGCCGTGATAGAACCGCCCGACCGGAGCGGCGCTCGCCGAGGTGTCCTTGATCAGCCGGATGCCGTCGGGGAAGGGTGACCGGTCCTTGGTGTAGAGGAAGATGACCTCGGCCGCGGCCTTGGAAAGGAACACGTCCATCTCGCCGATGCCGCGCATCAGCTCCAGGCATTCGACGAAATCGTGCCCCGAGCCGGTGAGCGCCCAGGCCAGCCGCTTGCCGGCGGGTCGCGGCTCGTCGTCGAGATCTTGCATGCGGACACTCCGAGGCCGCGCCGAGACACATCATGTGGCGTCGCCCTGTCAATCACGCCACGTCGAGTGGACGACGTCATGCCCGCGACCGTAGCACCGCCCACCCCCGAGCGGCTGCATGCGCGGGCGCTGCGCTATCTCGAGCGCTATGCGACCACGGCCGCCCATCTCCGCCGCGTCCTGCTCAGGCGGGCGGCACGGGATGCCGAAGCGCTGGGGCTGGATACGGCGCCGGTGCGGATGGACGTCGACGCGGTGGTCGCGCGCCTGGTCGCGGCGGGCCTCCTCGACGACCGCCAGTTCGCCCTCGCCCGCGCCCGGCGCCTCTCCGACACCGGGCGCTCGCCTGCCCGCATTCGCGCGGCGCTGGCCGCCAAGGGGCTGGCGGAGCCGGCGATCGAGGCGGCGCTGCGCGGGCTCGCGGAGGAGCAGTCCGATCCCGAGCTCGCTGCCGCCATCGCCTATGCGCGCCGCCGGCGGCTGGGGCCGTGGCGGCTGCCCGAGAGCCGGCCGGAGAACCGGGCGAAGGATCTCGCCGCACTCGGCCGGGCCGGCTTCGGCTACCGGGCGGCCCGGCTGGTCGCCGACGCGGCCGACCCCGAAGCGCTCACCTCAGACGCGCACGCTTAGCTGCGGGCCGCCCTGCAGCGCGGTGTCGCGGTGCACGACCCGGATGGCCCCGCCGAAGCGGCGCGCATGGGCCGGGAACGCCGGGTCGACCAGCCCCGCCTGCGACAGCTCCGCAGCGCTTGCCTGATCGACGGGCAGTGGTGTCGACTTGATCAGGATCAACATCTCCGCGCCCAGCCGGGTGGCGAGCCATGCGGCCAGGCTGTCGGAGGTCACTGCCCAGCTCGGCTCGATCTCCGCGGTCAGCCCGGCCATCGCCCAGGGCAGCCAGATGGCGGCGTGGGCGGTGCCCAGCTCGGCCTCGGTCTGCGCGAGCGTCAGCCGGGGCTCCAGGGACTGCAGCGCCAGACCATATTGCTGCATCGCCAGGATCGCCATGCGGTGCGCCGCCAGATCGTCGAAACCGAGCCGCGGCTGCACTTCTCGGACGGCGTCCGCGAACGGGCCCCCGCCCGGCACCACGATCCGCGGCGGCCCCGGCATGGTGGCGAGCTCCGCGAGTCGGGGACGCAGCGCCCGAGCATCGTGCAGGCTGCCGCCGAGCTTGACGACCCACATGCCCTCCTCCCAGAACGGCCGCCTCCAACCGGGACAGGCAAGCCATGCGGCATCGGCTCGTCAACCTGCTCGTGGGCGGTTCCCCCTGGCTGATGGGCGTGGTCAACGTGACGCCCGATTCGTTCAGCGACGGCGGACGGCATATGGCGGCTGAGACGGCGATCGCGCACAGCCGCGAGCTTCTCGCCGACGGTGCTCATCTGCTCGATCTGGGCGGCGAATCGACCGCGCCCGGCAGCCGCCCGATCACCAGCGAGGAGGAGCTGCGGCGGCTCGAGCCCGTGGTCCGTGCCCTGACGGGCGAGGCGGTGCTGTCGATCGACACCTACCATGCCGCCACTGCCGAACGCTGCATCATGCTGGGTGCCGCCGTCATCAACGACGTCTCGGCGCTGCGCGCCGATCCGGAGATGACGGCGGTCGTCCGCAATCTGCGCCCCGTTCTGGTGATGATGCACGCCAAGGACGGGCCGTTGCCTCATGCGACCGACCGCCCTGCGCATTACCGGGATGTGGTGCGCGAGGTCGCGGACTGGCTGTCGGCGCGCATCGACGTGGCCCTCAAGGCCGGCATCGACGCCGACCAGATCGTGGTCGATCCCGGCTGGGGCAAGTTCCTGAGCCTCCAGGCGGCGGACAGCTGGGAGATGTTGGCGCGGTTCGAGGAGCTGGTGGCGCGTCTGACCCCGATCCCGATCCTGGTCGGCACCTCCCGCAAAGGCTTCTTCGGGGTGCCGCTGGCCGAGCGCGATCCGGTCTCGCAGCTTTCCGCGCTGGTCGCGGCGGAGAAGGGTGCGGCCGTGCTCCGCACCCACAATGTCAAGATGGCGGCCCAGTTCGTCGCGGCGGCCGAGCGGATGGGCCTGCCCTTGCCGACGCGGCGCGCCTACGGCTGAGCGGCCCGCAGCTCGGCCAGCAGCTCGCTCGCGGTCCGGCCGAGGATCGGGTGACGCCAGTCGGGCCAGACCTCGCAGAACGGTGCCAGCACGAAATCCCGCTTGTGCATCTCGGGATGTGGCAGACGCAGATCCGGCCCGTCGAGGACCAGATCCTCGACCGCGATCAGGTCGAGGTCGATCAGGCGTGGCCGCCAGCGCGCGGTCTCGGTGGCACGGTTCCGGCCGAGCTGCGCCTCGATCCGATGCAGGCCGGCCAGGAGCGATGCTGGCGCCAGCTCGCTGCGCAGGAGCACCGCACCGTTGAGGAACTCCGGATAGGACTTGGCCGGATCGTCGGGATGGATCAGCGCCGGCGTCTCCAGCCAGCCCGAGCGTGCGGCGACCTCGCCGAGCCCCGCCATCAGGGTCACGGCCCGCTCGAGCGTCGCCCGGCGGTCCCCGAGATTGGCGCCGAGGGCCACCACGGCACGTTGAGCATTGTGGGATGTCGGCATGGCGCGTGGCCTAGCGGGCATCGTACCGTCTGGCAATCGTCGCGAAGGAGCGCTCATGCGCGTGGTGATCTGCGGTGGCGGGGTGATCGGCGCCTGCACCGCCTACTTTCTGAGCCTGCGGCAGGTCGAGGTCGTGCTGGTCGAGCGCACCGGCGTGGCCTGCGCCGCATCCGGGAAGTCCGGCGGCTTCCTGGCGCGGGACTGGTGCGATCGCACGGCCCTGCAGCACCTCGCCCGGCGCAGCTTCGCCCTGCACGCCGAGCTTGCCGCCGAGCTCGACGGCAGCCGCTGGGGCTATCGCCGGCTCGATACCTGGAGCGTGTCGATCGGCGCCGGGCGACCGCGTCGGGCGCCTCTGGCCTGGCTGGGCGACCATGCCAGGGTCGAAGGCAGGCTGGGCGGCGTGGACACCACCGCACAGGTTCATCCGGCGCGGTTCACCGAGGCCATACTGCAGGCCGCCGTCGCCCGCGGCGCCAGACTGCGGCTCGGCCGCGTGACCGGGCTCGCCCTCGATCCGGGCGGGGCACGGGCGACGGGCGTGCGCGTGGACGATGTGGATCTGGCTGCGGATGCGGTCGTGCTCGCGATGGGCCCATGGTCGATGTCGGCCGCTCGCTGGCTGCCGCTGCCGCCCGTGTACGGGCTCAAGGGCAACAGCGTCGTGTTCCAGACCGGCGAGGCGGTCTCGGCCGATGCCCTGTTCGTCGAGGTCGCGACCGCCGGCGGCGTGCAGACGCCCGAGGTTTTCCCCCGCCCGGACGGGACGACCTATGTCTGCGGTCTGTCGAGCCGGCAGGCGCTGCCGGAAGACCCTGCTCAGGTGACGCCCGATCCGGACGCACAGGAGGCGCTGCGGGCCATGACCCGCGCCTTCGCGCCCGGTCTCGCCGATACGCCGATCCTGGCGACGCAGGCCTGCTACCGGCCGGTCACGCAGGACGGTCTGCCGCTGCTCGGGGCCGTTGCCGGGTTCGGCAACGTCTTCGTCGGCACCGGGCACAGCGTCTGGGGGATTCTCAATGCGCCCGCGAGCGGCGAGGCGCTGGCGGAGCTGATCCTGGCTGGGACGACCCGGGAGGTCGACCTGCGCCGGTTCGACCCGGCTCGACTGGCACCCGGGTAGGGCGCGGAGGCGATGCTGTGGCGAGCGGGCGGCCACGTCCGGCCTCACCCGCTCGCTCAGCCTTCACGCCTCACGCGTCGCGGCCGTAGCGGACGACCCGGGCGATCTCGTGCCGGGAGACGCCGAGGTCTCCCAGCATCCGATCGTCCTGCTCCAACAGCCAGGCGATCTCGCGCCGCCGTCGCCGCTCGCGCTGGAGATGCGTGACCAGCAGTCTCACCCAGCGCGACGCCGCTTCGACGGCACCGCGTGAGCGAGGTAGGGCCAGACCCATCGCTGCCATGCTCGTTCTCCGTTCCGGTGCGCCATTGCTCCGGTGACCGGATCATCCGCCTGGCAGGTTTCAGGGACATGTCGCGGCGCTGGGGCGGGCGTTTCGAAGATCGCGTCGCGCCAGGCCCCGCTCAGCTCTCGATGGGCGGCGTGAAGCCGGTCTGTCCGAAGATGAAGTCGGAAGCCTGCAGGTTCACCAGAGGATCGAGCACGATGCGCAGCTCGGCACCCGGTGCTGCATCGGTGTTGCCTTCGATGATGGTGTCGCCGCCGGACTGGAACCAGCGGAGCTGCCCGACCCCGGTGAACGCGTTGCTGCCGATGAACTTGAAGGCCTGGAAGCCCTCGACGTCCGCATTGGCGTCGCCGGTGACGATCTTGTCGCCCTGCGCGTGGCTGAAGTCCGTGATGCGGTCCGGGGCGTCGGCCGTGCTTTCCTCGTAGCTGAGGTAGAACCGGTCGGCCCCGCCCCCGCCGGTCAGGACATCGGCGCCACCGGAACCCGCGAACCAGTTCGCGGCGCCGTTGCCGATGAGGCGGTCGGCGAAATGGGAGCCATCGATCGACTCGACGCCGACGAAGCGGTCGCCCTCGGCGTCGCCACCCTTGCCGGTGCCCTTGGCGAGGTCGATGGTCACCGCGGCGTCCGACCCGTAATAGCGCGCGAAATCCATCCCGCCGTCGCCGCGCAGCTCGTCCGCGCCCTTGCCGCCGATCAGGATGTCCTTGCCGTCCCCGCCGGACAGGCGGTCGTCGCCGCCGTAGCCGTAGAGCGCGTCGCTGCCGCCGGCGGCCTGGAGGTCGTTGCGCAGATCGTCCCCGCCCAGATGGTCCGTCTTGCTCGAGCCGATCAGTCCCTCGATGCCGTAGAGCGCATCGCCTGTGGCATCACCGCCGTAGGCATAGAATTCCGCGAGGTCGACCTCCACGCCTCGGCTGGAGCCGGCATAGCTCGCCGTGTCGAACCCGGCGCTGCCGAACAACGCGTCGGCGCCTGCGCCGCCGACCAGGAGGTCGTCGCCATCCAGGCCGATCAGGGTGTCGTTGCCGGCCAGGCCGTAGATCTGGTCGGCCTTGTTCGTGCCCTCGAGTTCGCGCGGATACTGGTCGTTGCCGTTCGTGCCCGTGATCTTCGCCATGCCACTTTCTTCCCGACCCTGAACGCTTTGGTTGTGGAAGCGTGCGAGCGTGCTGTTTCAATCCGTTGTCATCGACTGGCACCTGCGTGAAACAGGGCCTCCGGAGAGCTACCGCGAATTGACCAGAGGTCGGCGCCACGCCACCATCGCGGCAGCTCCGCGCGGGGCTGCCTCCGGCCTCGGACCTGCCGACCATGGCGAAGCAAGCCCCCGAAACCGACAGCCCCATCCGCTTCGCCGCCGACGAGACACCGCCCTTTCCGCTGGCGGCGGTGGTCGGGCTGCAGACCGTCGTCCTGATTCTCGCCGGCATCGCGCTGACGCCGATCATCGTGGCGCGCACGGCGGGGGTGGCGCCGGACTGGCTGTTGTTCGCCGCGTTCCTCGTCTGCGGTGTCACCACGATCCTGCAGGCGCGGCCGCTGTGGATCTTCGGTTGCGGCTACGTCCTGTTCATGGGCTCGAACGGCGCCTATCTCGGCGTCGCGGCCGACGCGGTGGCGGCCGGCGGTCTGGCGCTGCTGATGACGCTGACCGTCGTATCGGGCCCGGCCCAATTGCTGTTCTCGTTCCGGCTCGGCCAGCTGCGCGAGGTCGTCACCCCGGCGGTGGGCGGCGTCGTGGTGATGCTGATCGCCGTCAGCATCGTGCCGATCGCATTCGGGCTGATGACCAGGCCGATTCCCGACGTGGAAATGCTCGGGCAGCAGGCGACCGCATTCGCCACCTTCGCCGCCATCGTGCTCCTGGTGCTGTTCGCCGACCAGCGTCTGCGGCTATGGGCGCCGCTGATCGGCGTCGGCATCGGCACGCTGGTCGCCGCCTGGTGGGGCATGGTCGATCTGGCCCCGGTCTCGGCGGCACGTTGGATCGGCCTGCCCACGCAGGCGCATCCCGGTCTCGACCTGTCGTTCGGCCATGCCTTCTGGGCCTTGCTCCCCGCCTTCGTCCTGGTGACGGTGGTCGGCGGCATCGAGACCTTCGGCGACGGGGTCGCGGTGCAGAAGGTCTCGAACCGCGCCGGCCGGGCGATCAGCTTCCGCTCGGTCCAAGGTGCGATCAATGCCGACGGGCTCGGCAACACGCTGTCAGGCCTCGCCGGCACCGTGCCCAACACGGTCTACTCGACCTCCGTCGCCGTGGTGGAGATCACCGGCGTCGCCTCGCGCTCGGTCGGGCTCTGGGGCGGAGCGTTCCTGATCCTGCTCGCCTTCATGCCCAAGGTCGCGGCCGCCCTGGCCGCGATCCCGAATCCCGTCGCCGGGGCCTACATCTTCGTGCTCCTGATCCTGCTGTTCAGCCACGGCGTGCGGCTGATCACCGAGGAGGGCGTGTCGTTCGCGGAGGGCTTCGCCGTCTGCACCTCGTTCTGGGTCGGCGTGGCGGTCCAGAACAAGCTGGTGTTTCACGAGTCCCTGCCGCTCTGGTTCACGACCATCTTCGGCAACGGCACGACCGCGGGCGGCGCTGCCGCGATCCTGCTCATGCTGCTCCTGCGCCTCGGCAGCGGCCGCCGCCGTACGGTGACGCTCCGGCTCGACGATCCGGGCGGTTCCCAGAGGCTGGAGGAGATGCTGCGCGCGGCGGGTGCGGCGAGTGGCTGGGAAGCCATGGCGACCGCGCGGCTCGTGCTGGTCGGCGAGGCGGCGCTGGCCTGTCTGCGGGAAGGCATGAGCGCCGCGGACCACGCCCGCCCGGTGCTCGCCACGCTGCGGCGCAGGGGGACCATGGCCGAGCTCGAGCTCGCCTGCCGCCCGCTATCGCGCAACCTCGGCGATCGCCTCGGCGAGGCGGGCGCCGCTCTCCCGGAGCATCTCGACACGATCACCGGCCTCGCCGACGGGCTGGAGCATCGCCAGTTCCAGGGCCGCGACTATCTGCTGGTGAAGGTGCCGGTTGCCGGTTTCGTCAGGCTGGAGCCGGCGGGCGCGACCGCACCTCAGTCGGCCAGGAGCTGAGCGCCGGCCGGGCAACCCGGCTTGCCGGCGAGGCAGCGCACCAGAACCTCCGGCGGCAGCAGGCCGAGCTGGGTGAACAGGCCCACGAAATCGAAGTGGTTGTACGCCTCCAGGATCTTGCCGTCGGCGAACCGCCCGTAGATCGTGCCGGTGATCGCGACCTCGCGGCCGTCGTGGCTCGTGCCCTTGAACGTGCACAGGGCGGCGAGCCAGCCCTCGGCCTCGATGTGGTGGTCCACCACGAGCTCGGTGTCGCGCAGCAGCGCGCACACGGCGGTGTGGAACGGCTTGAACTCCGCCGGCCCCACCAGGGTCTGCATGCCCAGCCCGTGGGCGGTGGTGTCCGGCGACAGCATCGAGGCGATCGCGCTCTCGTCGCGCTCGACCCAGACCCGCCTGGCCCAGTCCCGCAATGTCTGCACCATCCACGCCCTCCCTTGGCTTTGCTTCAGGTTGACGGACCTTGCACCGCCGATCTGTGCGAATTCGCACTCAGCATCATGCGTGGCAGCCGGACGGCTACCCTGCGGCGACCTCCTCGATCGCGGCCTCGGCCTCCAGCCACCGGTGCTCGGCCGCTTCCGTGTCCGACCTGATCTGGGCCAGCCGCTTCTGCAGCGCGCCGATGTCGGTGCCGTCGGCGTAGCTGACGGGATCGGCGAGCCGGGCCTCGAGCTTCCCACGTTCCTGGTCGAGGTTGGCGATGAGCCGCTCGGCCTCTTTGGCCCTCTGGCGCAGTGGCGCGAGCGCGGCGCGGCGCTCGCCGGCGGGCCGGCGCTCGGGTTTCGCCGGCTCCGGCGCGCTCGGCTCGGCCGAGGTCTCCAGCAGGAGGCGGCGATAGTCCTCCATATCGCCGTCGTAGGGCCGCACCCGGCCACCGTCGACCAGCCACAGCGAATCGGCGACCAGCTCGACCAGATGCCGGTCGTGGCTGATCACGATCACCGCGCCTGGGAACTCGTTGACCGCCTCGACCAGGGCCTCGCGGCTGTCGATGTCGAGATGGTTGGTGGGCTCGTCCAGGATCAGGAGCTGCGGTGCCTCCAGGCACATCAGCGCCAGGGCGAGCCGGGTCTTCTCGCCGCCCGAGAGATGCCGGGCCTGCGTGCGCGCCTGATCCTGGCCGAGGCCGAACCGGGCGAGCCAGGCGCGGGTCTCCTGCTCGCGCTGGGCCGGGCGGCGGCTCTGGACGTGCTGGATCGGCGTCTCCTCGGGGACGAGATCCTCGATCTGGTGCTGGGCGAAGAAGCCGACCTTGAGCCCGCGTGCGCGGGTCAGCTCGCCGTCCATCGGCTCGAGCCGGCCGGCGACCAGCTTGGCGAAGGTCGACTTGCCGTTGCCGTTGCGGCCGAGCAGCGCGATCCGGTCGTCGGGGTCGAGGCGCAGGGACAGGTGCGAGAGCACCACCTTGTCGCCATAGCCGGTCTTGGCGCCGTCCATGGTGATCATCGGCGGCGCCGGCACCGCCGAGGCGGGGAACGAGAACTGGATCTCGGGCTCGACCAGCGCCTGCGCGATCGGCTCCATGCGCTCGAGCATCTTGATCCGGCTCTGCGCCTGGCGCGCCTTGCTCGCCTTGTAGCGGAAGCGGTCGACGAAGGACTGGATGTGGGCGCGCTCAGCCGCCTGCCGCTGCCGCGCCTTCTCCTCCAGCACCAGCCGCTCGCGTCGGGTGCGCTCGAACTGGTCGTAGCCGCCGGCGTAGAGGGTGAGCTTCCTGCCTTCGAGATGGCAGGTCTTCTGCGGCACCGAGTTGAGGAAGTCGCGGTCGTGGCTGACCAGGATCAGCGTGCGCGGATAACGGCGCAGATGCTCCTCGAGCCAGATCGCGGCCTCGAGGTCGAGATGGTTGGTCGGCTCGTCGAGCAGCAGGAGGTCGGGCTCGAGGAACAGGACGCCGGCCAGCGCGACGCGCATGCGCCAGCCGCCGGAGAAGGAGGACAGCGGCCGGTGCTGCTCCTCGTCGTCGAAGCCGAGGCCCTTGAGGATGCGCGCGGCGCGGGCCGGCGCCGCGTCGGCGCGGATGTCCTGCAGCCGCTGGTGCAGCTCGGCCTGGCGCACCGGGTCGGTGGCGGCCTCGGCTTCGGCGAGCAGCTCCGTGCGCAGGGTGTCCGCGGCGAGCACCGCGTCGAGCGGGCTGGTCGACCCGCCCGGCGCCTCCTGGCGGACCATGCCGATCTTGAGCGAGGAGGGCATCCGCACCTCGCCCGCGTCGGGCTGCAGCTCGCCCGCGATCAGGCGCAGCAGCGTGGACTTGCCGGTACCGTTGCGGCCGACCAGGGCGAGCCGCGTGCCGGTGGGCACGTGGAGGCTGGCGCCGTCGAGCAGGGGGCGACCGGCGATGCGGAGGGTGACGTCGGTGAGGTCGAGCATGGCGGGCGGCTCGATAGCATGGCGCGGGCCACGGCCCAACAGGGCCGGTCCGGTTGACCGCCGCCGCGCGTGGCCGGTTGACCTGCCTCGACGGAGCGCTCTTAGGTTGTGCCGCCGGATCGCACGGGAGGGCGACAGCTGGGCGACGTGATCGGCAAGCTGCGGCATCTGTCCACGCCGATGGGCCGGCGCCATCTGTGGCTCGGGGCACGCAACCGAGCCTGGCCGCTGCTGAGGGTCGTGGCCGGGATCTACCGGAGGACGCTGGCCCGCCGCGTCCGAATCGTCGCCATCGTCGGCTCCTACGGCAAGACGTCCACGGCCGCGGCCGTGGCGGCGGCGCTCGATACGACCACACCAGCTCCGGGCAGCTCCTATGCGGGACTGGCGCTCCGGATGCTGGAGCTGCGGCCATGGCGCACGCACGCCGTGCTGGAGACGGCGATCGACGGTCCGGGCCAGATGGCACCCTACGGCGCCATGCTGCGGCCCGACCTGGTCGTGGTGACCACGATCGGGAGCGAGCATCACCGTTCCCTGGGCACGTTGGATGTGACCCAGGCCGAGAAGGGCCGGATGGTCGAGGCGCTCGGTCCGGGAGGCACCGCGATCCTGAACGCGGACGACCCCCGCGTCGCCGCCATGGCCGCCCGCTGCGCCGGGCGCGTGATCTTCTACGGCATCGACGCGGAGGCGGAAGTGCGTGCCACCGACGTCGCCCTGGACTGGCCAAGGGGGATGCGACTCACGCTGCATGTCGGCGCGACCAGCCGGGAGGTACGTCTGCGACTGCTTGGTCGCGTGATGGTGTACCCGTTTCTCGCCGCCGTCGCCGCGGCCCATGCCGAGGGCATGTCGCTGGACCGGGCGATCGCCGCACTCGAGACGTTGCCGCCCCGGCGCGGCCGACTGCAGCACGAACCTCTCCCGGGCGGTGCCTGGCTGATCCGGGACGACTTCAAGTCCTCGCTGGAGACGATGGATGCCGCGCTCGACGCCCTCGCCGAGGTTCCAGGCCGCCGCATCGTGGTCATCGGCTCGGTCTCGGAGCCGCCGGGCAGCCAGGGGCCGATCTATCGCCGGCTGGGCGGGCGCATCGCCGCGATCGCCACGCGACTGATCGTGGTGAGCTCGGCTTTTCGGACCTATGCGGCAGGAGCTCGAGCCGCCGGCATGCCGCGCTCGGCGCTGGTGGACGGTCATCGCGACCTGCGGGCCGTCTGGGAGAATCTGCGGACCGAGCTGCGGCCGGGCGATGTGGTATTGGTCAAGGGACGCGGCGACGAGCGCCTTGACCGTATCGGCCTCGCCTTGCAGGGCCGCGACGTGCGCTGCACCATCGCCTTCTGCAACCTGCGCGGCCTGCGCTGCGAGGCGTGTCCCAAGCTCGAGACGGGCTGGACCGTGTAGGTTTCGAGCCGTCGTGGGGCGCCCGCCACCCGAGGGCGGCGGGCAACTTCGCTAGTGCGACTGGTCCTCTTTCCGCAGGCTGTCGCGCACGCCCTTGGCGGATTCGGAGACATCCTGGACTGCGTTCTTGACGTCGCCCTTGACCTGATCGGTCTTGCCTTCGGCCTCGGTGCGGCGGTCACCCGTGACCTTGCCCACAGCCTCCTTCACCGTGCCCTTGACCTTGTCCATCGTTCCAGTCATCGCGATGCACTCCTCAAGTGATGTGCACCGGACAAATCCGTGATAAAAACACAGGTTCCTCGGGAGGAGATACGCACAGTTCTATGCTCGACGACGCGGCCGCTGGCTATATTCTGATGGACATACGTCCATGCCATCGGCCGCACGCGATACCTGCGTAGTTATTCCGGCCAACGCCTGAGCTGATCGACCAGCCTGTTGTTGTAGTCGCGGGTCATGCCGGGGATGAGCAACGCGTCGATCAGCCACCACAGTCCCAGGATGCCGAATCCGATCCACCCGATCAGGATCCACCAGGTCAGCCAGGAGAGGCCGTGCAGCACCAGCATGGCGATGCCGGAGCCGATACGGCCCAGATAGATGCGGTGGATCCCGAAGAAGCCCAGGAAGAACCAGAGGATGTAGGCGAGCAGCGCCGACTTCTTGTTGGCGTCGTAGCGCATCACCGCTTCGGCGTCTAAGTTGCGGGCCATCGCTCCCATCCTGCTTCTCTGACCGGACCCCGCCCGAGCGGCGGTCGGCTCGGATGTGGCCTCGCGGCCCCGCCTGCGCAACCATGCGGGCGCCCGTCTGCCTTGAGCGGAGAGATCGGAAACCAGGGAGGCTCAGAGCTCGTCGTGGCGATCTTCCATGCGCAGCACGCTCGCCTCGTCCATGCCGAAATGATGCCCGATCTCGTGGGTCAGCACGTCGAACACGACCTCCTGCAGGCCGCAGCCGCGCTCGCACCACTCGAACAGGATCGGCAGACGGTAGAGATGGATCATCTCCGGCTGCGAGGGTGGCAAGGCCAGACCCAGCCGCTCGCCGATCGGGACCCCGGCATAGAGCCCGGTCAGCTCCAGCGGATCCTCGATTCCCATGGCGTCGAGGATGGCGTCGTCCGCCCAGTCGCTGACGCGGATCGGAAGGTGGGCCACGGCGGACCGGAACGGCTCGGGCAGCTCCCGCAGGATGGCCTCACCGATCGCGGCGAGCCGGTCGGCCGTAGGCGCCCGTTCGCTCCGGTTCATCGCGCCGCCATGCGCAGGGCACCGTCCAGCCGCACGACGCTGCCGTTCAGCATGGGGTTGCGCAGGATATGCAGCACCAGCTCCGCATACTCCTCGGGTCGGCCGAACCGGGCGGGAAAAGGCACGGTGGCGGCGAGGCTCTCCTGCACGCGCTCCGGCATGCCGAGCAGGAGCGGCGTGCCGAACAGCCCGGGAGCGATCGCCATCACGCGGATGCCCTGGCCGGCCAGCTCCCGTGCCGCCGGCAGCGTCAGCGCCGCGATGCCGCCCTTGGAGGCGGCATAGGCGGTCTGGCCGATCTGCCCCTCGAACGCCGCGACCGAGGCGGTGTTGACGATCACGCCGCGCTCGCCGTCGGCCATGGGCTCCAGCCGCGCCATGGCCGCCGCGGCGAGCCGCATCAGGTTGAACGTGCCGACCAGATTGACGCGGATCACCCGCTCGAAGCTGGCCAGCGGCATCGGGCCGTCGCGACCGACCATCCGCCCCGCCGGCGCGACGCCGGCGCAGTTGACCAGGACGCGCAGCGGCCCGAGCGCCTCGATCTCGGGCATGGCCGCCTCGACCGCCGCCGCGTCGGCGACGTCCAGCGCGAAGGCCTGACCGCCCAGCCGGGCGGCCGCCGCGGCGATCGCCGTCGCGTCCAGGTCGAGCATGGCCAGCTTGGCGCCGGCATGCGCCAGCTGCTCCGCCGTCGCCAGCCCCAGGCCCGAGGCGGCGCCGGTCACGATCGCGAGCTGACCCTTCATGTCCATGCGCCTGCCCCCCGGTGCGTCGGCACCATCCCGTAGGTCAGGACCATAAAGCAAAACGGCCGGCGCTGCGGCCGGCCATTTGCGCGCGGGAATGGTACGCGGGGTGATCCCCGCCCTATGCCAGCTTGCGCTTCACTTCCTCGATCGCGCCCTGGATCAGCGACTGCGCCTCGCCCGGGCCGACCTTCTCGCTGAGCAGACGACGAGTGGCACGGATCGCCAGATCGGCGGCGCGGCTGCGGACCTCCTGCAGGGCTCGGCTCTCCTCCTGGGCGATGCGCTCCATCGCCAGCTCGGTGCGCCGCTGCATCGCGAGCTCGAGATCGGCGCGCATCTTCTCCTCGAACCGCTGCCGCTGGGCATCGGCCTGGGCGACGATGTCCGCTGCCAGCTCCTCGCCATGGTGCAGCTCGGCCTGGTACTTCGCGAGCAGCGCCTTAGCTTCCTCGTGCAGGCGCTGCGCCTCGTCGAGCTCGGAGCGGATCTTCTCGGCCCGGCCGTCGAGCGCCGACAGGACCGCCTTCTTGACCGGCTTCCAGATCAGGACGATCAGGATGATCAGGCAGATCAGCAGGAGAAACTCGAGCATCTCAGGCAGCCTCCCTCACGATGCTTCCGACGGCCGCCTCGACGTCCTTCGCGTCGACCTCGATGCCCGCAAGCCTGTGCACCGCCGAGCGCGCCACCTCCGCCGCGACGCCCTGGATCTCGGCCAGCGCCTGATTCTTGGCACTGGCGATCCGGCTCTCGGCTTCGGCCAGCTTGGCGTTGAGCTCGGCGTCGATGTCGGCCTGCCGCTTGGCGGCCTCGGCGGACAGCCGGTCCTGGGTTTCCTTGATCTGAGCGGCCGCGCGCGCCTGCGCCTCCGCGACGACCGCCTGATGCCTGCGCAGGGACTCCTCGGCCTCGTTGCGCAATGCCGCAGCCTGGTCGAGATCGGAGGAGATGCGTGACTGGCGCGCCTCGAGAATGTCGCTCACCCGCGGCAGGGCCTTGCGGCTGAGCAGCCAGCAGAGGGTCGCGAAGCTCACGATCAGCCAGAAGATCTGGCTGGGGAAGGTCGACGCGTCGAGCTGGGGCAGTCCGCCGCCGTGCTCCGCTGCGTCGATGCCCTCCTCGAAACCCTCGATGCCGGGGCCGCCGGCGGGACCCGGCTGTTCGGCCTGGACGGCCGTCTCGCCATGGGTCGACGCGGCATTCGCCGCGGGGACGGCAGGGCTCAGGAGCAGCGCCAGCAGAGCGAGGCCGGCGAGCCTGACGAGGGTGGATCGGCTCTTCATCACCTGATTCTCCCGATGCGTTGGGCACCGGGCCGGCCGGAGCCGGCCCGGATCGAGACCAGGCTCAGGTGAACAGGATCAGGAACGCGATCAGCAGGGCGAAGAGACCGACCGCCTCGACCAGGGCGAACCCGATGATGGCGAAGGGGAACACGCGCTGCTGCACCGAGGGATTGCGGCCGACGGTCGCGATCAGGGTCGCGAAGATGTTGCCGATGCCGATACCGACACCGAACAGTGCGATCACCGCCAGGCCGGCGCCGATCATTTTGGCTGCGTCGAGTTCCATCGCTTCTCTCCGAGTCGGGGCGCTTTCCTGCGCCGGGTGGACTACCCAGCGACACGTCCAAGGGGCTGGCGAACCTACGCCCTCAATGCATGTGGATCGCGTCGTTGAGGTAGAGGCAGGTGAGGACGGTGAAGATGTAGGCCTGAAGGAAGGCCACCACGAACTCGAAGCCGTACAGCACCACGGTGATCGCCATCGGCGCGACGCTGGGGACCACGAAATAGGCGCTGAGGCTGATGATGAAGCCGGCGAACACCTTCAGCATCGTGTGGCCGGCCATCATGTTGCAGAACAGACGGACGGACAGGCTGATCGGGCGCACGCAGTAGGACAGGATCTCGATCGGCACGAGCAGCGGCAGCATCGCCTTCGGCGCGCCGTGCGGCACGAAGAACGAGAGGAAGTGCGTGCCGTGGTACCAGAAGCCGATGATCGTCACGCCGACCCAGACCGCGACGGCCATGGCGAAGGTGACGATGATATGGCTGGTGAAGGTGAAGCTGCCCGGGATCATCCCGAGCGTGTTGCCCATCAGGATGAAGACGAAGATCGTGAAGATGATCGGGAAGAAGCGCATGCCTTCCTTGCCGGCGGCGTCGCGCAATATCCCGGCCACGAACTCGTACAGCATCTCGACGGCGGACTGCAGGCGCCCCGGCACCATGGCGTGCTGGCGGGTCCCGGCCATGACCAGCAGGTAGGCGCCGCCGACCGAGATCGCCATCCACAGCGCGGAATTGGTGAACGACAGGTCGGCGCCGGCGACATTGATCGGGACGAGCGGCGTGATCTGGAACTGGTGCAGCGGATCTGCCACGGGCCTGCCTCTCTTGGTCGTCCTGGGCGCTCACGCCCCGTTCTGCATCCGGCGCAGATGCCGGTAGGCGTTCAACACCCCGGCAGCCGCGCCCAACATGAAAAGCACGATCAGCAGCAAGGGCGACGTGCCCAGCCACCGATCGAGAGCCCAGCCCAGCAGGGTGCCGAAGCCGACGCCCGCCACCACCTCGATGCCCGCCTGCAACCCGGTCCCGTAGTCGAGCCGGGGCGAGGGCTCGTCATCACCAGGGGTCTTGGCCTTGTCGGGCCGAGCCTTCCCGAGCCGGGCGTCGAAGTCCTCGAACGAGGGCGGTCGCTGCGATTCCGACATGGGCCTCCGTGCCCAGCCGCCGGGCGCGCGGACCCTAGGTGCGTGCCCGCGAAGGTGTCAAGATGGCCACATTTTCCGCGGCACTATGCCGTAGCGCGCATCTCCAGCGCCTGCTCCAGCGCGACCGACACCAGCCTCGAGACGCCGCGCTCGGCCATGGTCACGCCGTAGAGCCGGTGCATCCGCGCCATCGTCAGCGGATGATGGGTGACGACGAGAAAGCGGGTGCCCGTGGTCTGGGCGATCTCGTGCATCAGCCCGATGAAGCGGTCGACATTGGCGTCGTCGAGCGGGGCGTCGACCTCGTCGAGCACGCACAGCGGCGAGGGCTGGGCGAGGAAGAAGCCGAACACCAGCGCGAGCGCGGTCAGCGTCTTCTCGCCGCCGGAGAGCAAGGAGATGCTGGAAAGCTTCTTGCCCGGCGGGCTCGCCTCCAGCTCGAGGCCGGCGCGGAGCGGATCGTCCGCCCCGGCCAGCCGCAGATGCGCCTTGCCACCACCGAACAGCGTCGTGAACAGGCGGCGGAAATGACCGTCCACCGCCTCGAAGGCGGCCAGCAGCCGTTCACGCGCTTCCTTGTCGAGCGTGCCGATCCCGGCGCGCAGCCGGGCCACGGCCTCCTGCAGCTCGGCCTCGCGGCTGCGGGTCTCGCCGACCGTGGCCTCGAGCTCGCCGGCCTCGATCTCGGCGCGCAGATTGACCGCCCCGAGCCGCTCGCGCGATGCGCGCAGCCGCGTCAGCCGCTCGTCCAGCGCGGCGGGATCCGCCGCAGCGACCGCGTCCCGCATCTTCTCGTCCACGAGCAGCGCCAGCGGCTCCTGTTGCAGGCGCTCGCGGACAGCGGCCACGCTGGTCGCCAGCGCCTCGTGGGCATGGGTCCGCTCGGCCTGTGCGACGGCGAGCCGTTCGCGCAGGACCGTCAGCGCCTCCTCGGCGGCGGCAAGCTCGTCGGCGCAGCGGCGGGCGGCCGCCTCGCGCTCTTCGAGATCGCGCCGGGCCGAGGTCGCCGTCGCCTGGGCTTGAGCGAGCGTGCGCTCCAGCTCCGCCAGCGCCGCCGGATCCGAGTGGCTGTCGGCCTTGGCTTGCCGCCATTCGCCGTCGAGCCGGCTGGTACGCGCGCCAAGCTCCTCCACCCTGGCGCGCGTCTCGGCGAGGCGGATCTCGGTTTCGGCGTGCGCTCGGGCCACCGCCTCCGCCCGACCGGCGCTACGAAGCGCCTCCTCCCGGCTCGCCGCACAGGCGTCGGCGGCGGCCCGGCTGACCCGTTCGGCGTCGGCGCACTCGGCCTCGGCGTTGGCCCGGCGCTCGATCGAGGCGGCGCGGCGCTCCCCGGCCGAGACCAGCTCGGCGGCAATCTGGTCGGCGGTCCTCGCCAGCTCGGCGCGTTCCCGCTCCAGCGCATCGGCGCGGGCACGCAGGTCGGCCTCCTCTTCGACGAGGCGGCGGGCGAGTCCGGCCACCTCCGCCCTGGCGCGCTCCACCTCGCCCGCCAGAAGCTGCGTCGACCCTTCGAGGGCCCGCTGCGCCCCGGTCGCGGCGGTCAGCGCCTTGGCCGCGGCATCCGCCTCGGCCTGTGCCCGCTTCAGGGCGGCTTCCAGCGTGCCGACCTCGTCGCGCGCGGCCGATGCCATCGTCGCCGCGGCGGCTCCTTCCGACGCGAGCGCCTCGCCGTCGCCGAGCGAGTTGCCCTCGCGCTCCAGCTCGGACCGCTCGGCCAGGAGCGACCGCTCCTCGTCATCGAGCTGGCCGGCCTCGGCCGCCCTGCGCTCGGCCAGGGCATGCGCTTCCTGGAGCCTCTGCCGGGCCCGGATCTGGGCAGTGTCGGCAGTCCGCCAGCGAGTCTCGATGTCCCCGCGCGCCGCACGCGCCGAAGCCACCGCCGCTTCGGCCGCCTCGCCCGCGACCTCCGCCGCCAGGACCTCCTGGCCCAGCGTCGCCAGCTCCTCGCGCGCCGTGTGCAGGCGGAGCTGGTGCCGGATGCTCGCCGCCGTCGGGGTCTCCGCACCGGGAGCCAGCACATAACCGTCCCAGCGCCAGAGGCCGCCTTCTGGGCTCACCAGGCGGTGCCCGGGCGGCAGGAGCGACTGAAGCCGCGCCGCATGCTCCGCTTCGACCAGCCCGGTGCGAGCCAGGCGCGGCTGCAGCACCGCCGGCGCGCCGATCAGCGTCGCGAAGGGGATGGCGCCCTCGGGCAGGGCTGGCGGTGCCAGATCGCTGGCCGGATCCCCCCAATAGCGTTGCGCGTCGGGAGCCGTGCCGGCGAGCAGCTCGTCGCCGAACGCCGCGGCGAGGGCGGTGCCCAGCTCCTCGGGCACCTCCAGCCGTTCCAGCAGCGAATCGGCGCTGCCCGGCGGGATCAGGTCCTCCAGCACCCGGATCTCGGCCGCGAGCGCATCCGCCCCACGCCGCAGCTCGCGCAGGCTCGCAGCCGCTTCGGTTCGGACATATTCCGCCACAGCCAGCGACTCGCGCGCCGCATCCAGCGCGCCGTCCGCGGCGGCAAGCTCGGTTTCGGCGGCTGCCAGCTCCGCCTCGCAGGTCTCCGGGCCACCGTTCCCGCCATCGGCGGCGTGAAGCTCGCGCCGCCGCACCAGGGCGGCCGAGCGCTCGGCCAGCCGCGTGCGCGCGCGCTCGACCGTTTCGCGGCGCTCCGCCCAGCGGGTGAGCATGGCCGTCGCTTCGCGCAGTTGCAGCTCGGCGGCCGTCAGCCGTTCGCGGGCCGCCACCGCCTCGCGCTCCGCGAGGTGCGCTGCCGTGCGGGCGGCCTCCTGGGCCGGGGCGAGCTCGCTCAGGCGAGCGCTGGCCCGCCCCATCTCCGCCCTGGCCTCGGCGAGCCGTGTCTCGCTCGCGGACAGCGCGCTCTCGGCGGCGAGCAGGCGCTCGCGCGATGGCGGCTGCGGGAGTGCCGCCAGTTCGGCCGAGACTGCCTGGCCGCGGCGAAGAACGGTCTCG
Source organism: Geminicoccaceae bacterium (assembly GCA_050246385.1). Classification (GTDB taxonomy): domain Bacteria; phylum Pseudomonadota; class Alphaproteobacteria; order Geminicoccales; family Geminicoccaceae; genus Benzoatithermus. Next base: position 625 of record JBFWWD010000068.1, on the reverse strand, counting down.
TGGCGCGCCACCGCGGCGTCATGTCGGGCCACCGCCTCGGCGGCCTCGCCGTGGAGGACGCGCAGGCGAGCCCGGGCATCCTCCAGCAGCGCAGCGGTTTCCCGTTCGCCCTGCTCCAGCCCGGCCAGCTCGCCGGACGACTGCTCGCGCCGGCGCTCGAGCTCGGCCAGCTCGGCCGCGAGCGCATCGCGGGAGGTGGCGATCTCGGCCACGGTCGCCTCGGCGCGTTCGTGGTCCCTCTTCGCCTCGTCCCGCTGCCGCTCGAGGGTGGCGAGATGCTCCGCCTCGCGCCCGGCGGCCGCGCGCAGAAGCCCGAGCCGCTCCTGCAGGCCGGTCATTTGGGCCTGCAACGACGCCACCTGCTCGCGCACCGCCGGAAGCTGCGCCGCCGCCTCGGCGCTGGCACGGCGCAGGCTTTCGGCCTCGGCCTCCTTCGCCTCGCGCCCGGCCTGCAGCGCCGCCAGCTCCTCGTTGGCCGAGGTGGCGCGCCGCGACGCCTCGACATGGCGCGCCAGCAGCAGCTGCGCCTCGGTGGCGCGCAGATCGGCCGAGATCTGCCGGTAGCGCTGCGCCTGCTTCGCCTGCCTGGCGAGCTCGGCGAGCCGGGTCTCCTGCGTCCCCAGAA
>JBFWWD010000067.1:0-23112 GCA_050246385.1 Geminicoccaceae bacterium | reverse complement strand
GACGGCTTGACACCTACCCGAACGGGCTAGAAAAACGATTTCCGTATGGCTGCCTGCAGCCGCGCGACAAATGGGCCCGACAACGATCGGGGCCCCATCAGGGAGGTCGGTGATGTTTTACGTCCCGAGGAATGCGGTCTATCGCCGGGTGAGCCGGCGCCGCTTTCTGGAGCTCGGCGGCGGGGCCGCCACGGCCCTCGGCGCGGGGTCGATCGCGGTCGGGCTGAGCTCGGCGATCACGCGCTCGCCGGCCTATGCGGCGTCGTCGGACGACGCGAAGTGGAAGCAGTACAGCGGCTCCAAGCTCGTGTTCATGAGCGAAAACACGCCGCCTTCCTTCGCCATCCGCGACAATCTCAAGACCTTCTACGATCTCACGGGGATCGAGGTCGAGATTTTGACCGACGACCTGCCGGTCGTGCAGCAGAAGGTCGGCATCGACCTGCGCAGCGGCAATGCCGACTTCCAGCTCAACTATGTCCAGGACAAGCCGATCGGCGCGCCGTTCGCCGACTTCTACGCGGACCTGACCAAGTACACGGGCGACGATACCCTGCCGCAGGACCCGGACGGCATGGGCGAGGACGCCTGGTTCGAGAACTTCCTCACCGCCTGCGGCGTCTATTACGAGCCCGGCCGGATCGTCGCCTTCCCCTACGACGCGGCGGTCGCCTGCACCTTCTACCGGCAGGACCTGTTCGAGCAGCTCACCAAGGACTTCGAGGCCGAGCACGGCTACCGGATGGAGTTCACCAAGGACACCACCTGGAAGAACCTCAACGAGTTCGCCGCCTTCTTCAAGAAGGTGCGCGAGGGCGGGAATCAGGACATCCCCTACGGCTACGCCCAGCACCAGGGCTCGTTCGCCTGGACGACCCAGCTCGACATCCAGCGCATGATGTTCGCGCACGGCCGTTGGACCGAGTTCGACATCGACGACAAGCTGGGCGCGAAGGAGCCCGGGCCGACCAAGTGGGGTGATCCGCAATCGGTCCTGATCATGGAGAAGTTCAAGGAGCAGGCCGACGTCAGCCACCCGGACAACCTGGCCAACGGCACGCTCGAGCTGAACACGGTCTATCAGGCCGGCCAGATCGCGATGCAGGTGCAGTATCACGAGTTCGCGGCCTCGATCGAGGACGAGAAGACCTCGCGCGCGGCCGGCGGCAAGACCGCCTATGCGCCCTGCCCGAAGGGCGAGGCGTCGTGGATCGTCAACGGCGGCGAGGCGGTCAACGGCTGCAACTGCGGCATCGGCGGCATCGGCATCAACAACAGCGCCTCGGACGACCTCAAGCGCGCGGCCTACATCTTCGCGATCTGGGCGACCTCGCGCGGCACCCAGTACGACGTGCTGAAGAAGCTGGGCGGCACGCCGACGCGCAAGTCCGTGCTGCAGATCCCGGAGGTCGAGGCCGCCCGCCATCGGCCGACCACGATGCCGAACGCGCTCACCTTCGACGTCGTCTACGACTTCGGCATCCGTGACCCGAACTTCGTGCTTGGGCCGAAGATCCCCGAGGCCAACGAGTACCACAAGATCGTGGCGACCGAGATGCAGCGCTGCGTCGCCGGCGAGACTCAGCCGGCCGAAGCCTGCGAGGCGATCCGCGACCAGGTCGACGACCTGCACGACCTCTAGCCTGTTCGGGATGTGATGGGACCGGCGGCATGGCCGTAGGCACGTTGAACAGAACATGGGAGGGCCGGGGGGACACCCCGGCCTCCGCCGGCGCCCTGTCGGCGCACGAGACGCAGGAGCGAGCGCGAGTGATCTCGCACGAGCCGACGCAGCTCAACGCGTTCCCGAGCCGACGCTACTATCTCTACATGATGCTGCCGGCGATCATCGTCCTGGCCTGCATCACCATCTATCCGTTCTTCTGGCTCATCTGGATGAGCCTGCACGATGTCGATGTCGGCCCTGCGGGCGACACGTGGAACAACTTCCGCAACTGGACCCGCCTGCCCGGGGATTCCAAGTTCATCAACGGCTGGATCCTGCTGTTCAAGTACAGCGCCATGTGCATGGTGCTGGAAGTCGGGCTCGGCATAGCGCTGGCGGTGATCCTGAACCGATCCCGCTTCGAGAAGACCCTGGTCACGATTTTCCTGATGCCGATGATGATGGCGCCGATCGTGGCGGGCCTAGTCTGGTACTATCTCTACAACTCGACCTTCGGCTGGTACCACTGGCTCATGCAGAGCGTCGGCCTGCTCGGCGCCAAATCGATCCTGGGCGATCCGTCGACGGCGATGCTGGGCATCGTCATCGTCGACGTGTGGCAGTGGACGCCTTTGATCATCCTGATCACGCTGGCGGGCCTCAAGCGCGTGCCGCGCGACCAGCTCGAGGCCAACATGGTCGACGGCGCCGGCGAGGTGCGCAACTTCTTCTCGATCACGCTGCCCAACCTCTACCCCTTCCTGCTGATCGCGATCCTGCTGCGCTTCATGGACAATTTCCGCTTCATCGACGCCATCCTGGTACTGACCGGCGGCGGGCCGGCCGATGCCACGAAGATCCTGCCGACCTATCTGTTCGACGTCTCGTTCCAGTTCTTCAAGCTCGGGCGCGGGGCCGCGATCGCACTCACCCTGCTCGTGGTGACGATCATCCTCGGCATGCTGCTGGTGCGGGTGTTCGACAACCCGGCCAGCCGCCAGCGCACGACGGGGGAGTAGGGCCGTGGCCTCGATGGACATGGTGCAGTACCGCTCGCCGCTGCGGCGGCTGGGCGGGGTGCTCGTCGGCGCGTTCCTGGCCTTCTACCTGGCCTGGACGCTGCTGCCGCTGTTCGTGATGTTCGTCTCCTCGTTCAAGGATCTCCTGGAAGCGTTCAAGCTGCCGGCGGTGGGCGACTGGGCCGGGGTCACGCTGTTCTTCGACTTCAGCCCGACTTTCAAGCACTACCACAATCTGTTCGCCGAGCTGAACTTCACCACTTACCTGCTGAACAGCATCCTGACCTCGCTCGGCTCCGCCGTGGTCTCGGTCGTGCTGGGCTCGATGTGCGCCTACTCGCTGTCGCGGATCGACTTCCGCGGCAAGAAGGACCTGTTCTTCTGGATCATCTCGACCCGGATGGCGCCGGTGGTGGCCGTAATGGTGCCGCTCTACGCCATCTTCCGCTCGGCGGGGCTGGTCGGCACGCTGCCGGGGCTGATCCTGGCCTACACCACCTTCAACCTGCCGTTCGCGATCTGGATCCTGAAGGGCTTCTTCGACAACGTGCCCTATGCGATCGAGGAGGCGCAGATGTGCGACGGCGCCACCCGCCTGCAGGCGTTCCGCTCGATCCTGCCGCTGGTGGCACCCGGGATCGGGGCGTTCCTGGTGCTGTGCGTGCTGTTCGCCTGGAACGACTTCCTGTTCGCCTCGATCATCGGCTCGGGCGGCGCCAAGACCCTGCCGGTGGCGACGCGCGAGCTGGTTCAGCCGCAGAACATCCAATGGGGCAGCATCATGGCGGCCGGCGTGGTGACCACGCTGCCGATGATGTTCCTGGGTTTGCTCATCCGACGCTATCTCGTCGCCGGGCTGACCATGGGCGCCGTCAGGGAATAGGGGGAGCTTGGACGCATGGCGTCGGTCAGCATCCGCGACGTCTGGAAATACTACGGCAAGACCGCCGCGGTGAAGGAGCTCAATCTCGAGGCCAAGGACGGCGAGTTCCTGTGCGTCCTCGGCCCGTCGGGCTGCGGCAAGTCATCGACGCTGCGCATGCTCGCCGGCCTCGAGCACATCTCGGCCGGCGACATCCTCTTCGGCGAGAAGCGGATCAACGATCTGCCGCCCAAGGATCGCGACATCGCGATGGTGTTCGAGAACTACGCCCTTTACCCGCACAAGACGGTCTACGAGAACATCGCCAATCCGTTGCGGCTGCGCGGCACCGACACGGCGACCATCGAGCGCAAGGTGAACAAGGCCGCCGAGCTGCTGGAGATCGGTCACCTGCTGCAGCGGCGGCCGGGCGAGCTGTCGGGCGGCCAGAAGCAGCGTACCGCCATCGGCCGGGCGATCGTGCGCGAGCCCCAGCTGTTCCTGTTCGACGAGCCGATCGCCCATCTCGACGCCAAGCTGCGCGCGCACATGCGCGGCGAGCTCAAGATCATGCAGCGCGAGCTGGGCACGACCATGGTCTACGTGACCCACGACCAGCTCGAGGCGCTGTCGATGGCCGATCGGATCGCGGTCATGCACAATGGCGTGCTGCAGCAGTACGGCACGCCGCAGGAGATCTACGACCATCCCGTCAACGAGTGGGTGGCCGGGTTCGTCGGCGAGCCGCCGATGAACTTCCTCGACTGCGTCCTCGAGAGCCGCGGCGGTGAGCTCCATGTGGTCCATCCCGCGTTCTCGCTGCCGGTGACGCCGGCACAGCGGACGCGGCTGGAAGCTGCGGGCGGCGAGAAGGCGATGCGGCTGGCCATCCGTCCGGCCGAGCTCGCACTGGTCCCGGCCGGATCCGAGGGTGCCGTGCGGGCGAGGATCGTGGTGACCGAACCCCTGGGCGGCGACATGCTGGTCGACTGCGCCCTGGGCGAGAACAAGGTATTGGTGAAGACCGGGCCGGACTTCGCCGGCAGCCGTGGCGAGGAGTGCTGGCTTACCTTCGACAAGACGCGGTGGCATCTGTTCGCCGCGGACACCGGCGTGGCCTACTTCTGAGGGGCGGGACCGGCGAGATGAAGCTTGGTTTCTGGGGCAGGGAGAGCATGACGTGCAGCTGAGTCGCGAAGACCTGTTGAAGGCCTACACGCAGATGCGGACGATCCGCGACTTCGAGGAGCGGGTCCACGAGGAGTTCTCGGCGGGGAACATTCCCGGGTTCGTGCATCTGTACGCTGGCGAGGAGGCGTCGGGGGTCGGGTTCTGCATGCACCTGACCGACGTCGACCGGATCGCCAGCACGCATCGTGGCCATGGCCACTGCATCGCCAAGGGCTGCGACACGCGCGGGATGATGCACGAGATCTTCGGCCGCAAGGAGGGCCTGTGCGGCGGCAAGGGCGGCTCGATGCACATCGCCGACCTCGAGAAGGGGATGATGGGTGCCAACGGCATCGTCGGCGGCGGCCCGCCGCTGATCTGCGGCGCCGCGCTGACCGCGAAGACCCTGAAGACCGGCGGTGTGGCGATCGCCTTCGTCGGCGACGGCGGCTCCAACCAGGGTACCACCTTCGAGAGCTACAACCTCGCCAAGGTGTGGAACCTGCCGGCGATCTTCGTGGTCGAGGACAATGGCTACGCCGAGTCCACCGGCGCCGCCTGGTCGGTCGGCGGCAGCCAGGTCGGCCGGGCCGAGGGCTTCGGCATGCCGGGCCACCAGGTCGACGGCACCGATTTCTTCGCCGTCTACGAGGTGGCGCGCGAGGTGATCGAGCGGGCGCGCAACGGCGGCGGGCCGAGCCTGGTGCACGTCAAGCTCAACCGCTATTTCGGCCATTTCGAGGGCGATGCGATGACCTATCGCGGCCCGGACGAGGTCGCCAAGGCGCGCGCGGCGCACGATCCTCTGAAGATCTTCCGCCAGCGCGTGACCGAGGCGGCGCTGCTCGAGCCGGAGGATCTCGACCGGATCGACGCCGAAGTGAAGTCGCACATCGACCAGGTGACGGTGGAGGCCAAGGCGGCGGCGATGCCGACCGAGAAGGACCTGCTCACCGACGTCTACGTCTCCTACTGAGGATCGGGGCATGCCGAAGAAGAGCTATCGTCAGGCGATCAACGAGGCCCTGACCCAGGAGATGGAGCGCGACCACCGGGTGGTGGTGATGGGCGAGGACATCGCCGGCGGGCTGGGCGCCCCCGGCGAGGACGATGCCTGGGGCGGCCCGCTCGGGGTGACCAAGGGGCTGATGACCAGGTTCGGCCGCGAGCGGGTGCTGGATACGCCGATCAGCGAGAGCGGCTTCGTCGGGGCGGCGGTGGGGGCGGCGGCGACCGGGCTGCGGCCGGTGGCCGAGCTGATGTTCGTCGACTTCATGGGGGTCTGCTTCGACCAGATCTTCAACCAGGCCGCCAAGTTCAAGTACATGTTCGGCGGCAAGGCGGTGACGCCGGTGGTGATCCGCACCATGTACGGCGCGGGCTTCCGCGCCGCCTCGCAGCACAGCCAGTGCCTCTATCCCCTGTTCACCCACATCCCCGGCCTGAAGGTGGCGCTGCCTTCCAACGCCTACGAGGCCAAGGGTCTCCTGATCCAGTCGATCCGCGACGACGACCCGGTGATGTTCTTCGAGCACAAGGCCATGTACGACATGGAGATGGAGGTGCCGGACGAGGCCTATGCCATCCCGTTCGGCGAGGCCAACGTCACCCGCGAGGGCGACGACGTCACCATCGTCGCCTTCGGCCGGATGGTGAACTTCGCCAACGAGGTGGCGGACAAGCTCTCCAAGGACGGGATCTCCTGCACGGTGGTCGACCCCCGCACCACCTCGCCGCTCGACGAGGAGACCATCCTCGAGACGGTGAGCGAGACCGGCCGGGTGGTGATCGTCGACGAGGCGCACCCACGTTGCAGCATGGCAGCCGACATCTCGGCGCTGGTCACGTCGAACGTCTGGGACAAGCTCAAGTCCGCACCGCAGCTGGTCACGGCGCCGCACGCGCCGGTGCCGTTCTCGCCCGCGCTCGAGGACATCTACATCCCGAGCCCGGCACGCATCGAGGCCGCTGTCCGCGCGGCCGTTGGAAAGGGTCACTGATGACGGAGATCTTGCCGATCGTCATGCCCAAATGGGGCCTGGCGATGCAGGAAGGGATGCTGGCGGCGTGGCATGTCGAGGAAGGGCAGAAGGTCGAGAAGGGCCAGGAGATCGCCGACATCGAGACCTCGAAGATCGCCAACGCCTTCGAGAGCCCGGTATCCGGCCCGCTCCGCCGGCGCCTCGTCGGCGCGGGCGACACCGTGCCGGTGGGCGCCCTGCTGGCGGTGGTGGCCGAGGCCGCGGTCGACGATGCGGCGATCGACGCCTTCGTGGAGGAGTTTCAGGCGAGCTTCGCCGCTTCCGCCGCCGAGGCCGCCGAGGCCGCCCCGGAGCCCGAGTTCGTCGAGGCCGGCGGTCGCCGGCTGCGCTACCTGGCGCTGGGCGAGGGCGACGGCACGCCGGTCATCTTCATCCATGGCTTCGGGGGCGATCTCAACAATTGGCTGTTCAACCAGCCGCCGCTGTCGGAGACGCGCGCCACCTACGCCATCGACCTGCCGGGCCATGGCGGATCGAGCAAGGAGGTGGGGACGGGCGATGTCGGGGCGCTCACCGCCGCGGTGTGCGACTTCATGGCGGCCAAGGGGATCGACAAGGCACATCTGGTCGGCCACTCGTTGGGCGGCGCGGTCAGCCTCGACCTCGCCCTGAACCATCCCGAGCGCGTCGCTTCGGTGACCGCGGTGGCGTCGGCGGCGCTCGGGCCCGAGATCTCGATGGAGTACATCGACGGCTTCATGAGCACGGGCCGGGCGCGCAAGCTCAAGCAGGTGCTCGAGATGCTGGTCTACGACCCGGCGCTCGTGACCAACGACATGGTCGAGGACGTGCTCAAATATAAGCGCCTCGACGGCGTCGACGCCGCGCTCAACACGGTGGCCGGGGCCTGCTTCGCCGGTGGTCGGCAGAGCCTCGAGCTCACCCCGCGCCTGGGCGAGATCCAGGCCCCGGTGCAGGTGGTCTGGGGTCGGGAGGACCGCATCCTCCCCGTCAGCCACAGCGAGGGCCTGCCCGCCAAGGTCCAGGCCACCGTCCTGGATCATGCCGGGCACCTCGTCCACATGGAGAAGTCCGGGGAGGTCAACGAGCTGATCCAGCGGCTCGCCACGTAGCCCGCGCGCGAGCGGCGCCTATATCTGGCTTGTCGGTCCGGTAGCCGATCCGGTTCGGGCACGACGGGAGGGGTAGCATGATCGACTTCAAGAACGTTCTTGGTAGTCTGCTCGAGTCTGGCCTCGCGCCCTCTGCCTCGCACCGGATGGGCAACGCTCTGGGTCCCCAGGGTGGCGGCCTGTCCTCCATCCTGGAGGGCCTGGCGGGCCGCGCCAGCCAGGGTGGCTCGCAGGCGGGCTCGGTGCTCAACGATCTCTTGAGCAACGCGAAGCAGGCGGCGAGTGACACGCGCAGCCAGACCCGGGCCGGCAATCCGGTGGCGGTGGGCGGCCTCGGCGCCCTGGCCGGGGCCGTTCTCGGCGGACTGCGCGGCTCGCCCGCCAAGGGTGCGCTCGGCGGCGCCGCCCTGGCGGTGCTCGGCCAGATCGCCATGCAGGCGCTGCAGAAGGGCGTCGGTGGCGCTGCGGGCGCAGGCCAGCCCGGCCTCGCCGAGGCGGGCAGCTCCGCCCCGATGGCCACGGCGGGCGACGAGCATCTGCCCATGCAGGACCAGGCGAGCGCCGAGCTGCTGCTGCGCGCCATGATCAACGCGGCCAAGGCCGACGGCCAGATCGACGGCGCCGAGATGAACGCCATTCTCAGCAAGCTGGAGGAGGCGGGCGCCGACCAGGAGGCCAAGGACTTCGTGCTCGCGGAGATGCGGCGGCCGCTCGACCTCGACACGCTCGTCGCGGGCGCCACCACCCCTGGGCTGGCCGCCGCCGTCTATGCCGCCTCGACCATGGCGATCAAGGTGGACACGGTGGCGGAGCAGAACTATCTGGCGCAGCTCGCGAGCCGCCTCGAGCTCTCGCCCCAGGTGCGCGCGAGCCTCGACGCCAGTCTGGGCGTCGGCAGGGCCTGACCGGCATGGCCCCGGCGCCGGTGCCGGGGCCGCCCCTGAGCGACCCGATCGCGCCATCTTCGGCGCCAGGTCATAGCGGCGGGCGCAGTCGGACGCGGCTGTCAAGTTGCTCTTGGCCTTCCGATGGGCGACTATCGTCGCCTCTTGCTCACGGGTTGGAAGCGCGGGCGATGCTCGGCGAGATCCTCAATGCCATCGGACTGCCGGCGGCGGCCGTTCGGGTCGGGGAGGATTCGCGTGCGTCGCTCGAGGGGGTGAACGAGGCGCTGGCCTCGCTGCTCGGCGAGCAGGGTGCGGCGAGGCTGTTGCCGGCCGTGGTCGAGCGATGGGAAGGCGGGGGCGCGGACACCCAGGCCGAGATGGTCCTGAGCCCGGATGCGCCACCCTATCGCGTGATCGCACGCGAGCTGCCGAGCCGCGGCCCGGACGGCTCACGGCTGCTGATCGTCACCTTCCATCCCAGCCCGCCGAGCCGCTCGCCCCTGGGCCGGCTGGGCGCCGCGGACCTCGGCGTCACGGCGCTCGAGGTGCTCGAGATGCAGGCCGAGATGGTCTCGCGCTGGCGGCCGGACGGTACCATCCTCTACTGCAACGAGGCGTTCGCGCGGCAGTGCGGGCGAACGATCGACGAGGTCATCGGCGCCAACCTGTTCGACCTCACCCCCGCCCAGGAGATCGAGCAGATCCGGGCCAACATGCGCCGTCTCTCGCCGAGCGAGCCGACCTCGTGCTACGACCATCTGATCGTCCTGCCCGACGGGCAGGAGTGCTGGCAGGAGTGGGTCGACCGCCTGCTGCTCGACGATGCCGGCGCGGTTCTCGGCTACCTGTCGGTCGGCCGTGACATCACGGCGCGCAAGCTGGCGGAGCGACGGCTGGCCGAGAGCGAGCGCCGCCTGAAGCTGGCGCTGGAGACCGGCCGACAGGGCGTCTGGGAGCTGGATCTCACCACCGGGCGCATCACCATCGACCATGCGCTCGAGAAGCTGCTCGGCCTGCCGGCCGGCAGCTATGCGCTCGATTGGGCCGCTGCCGCGTCGACCTATCATCCGGATGACCGCCATCTCGTCCGCTCGGCGCTCGTGCGGGCGATCACCGGCCGGACGGACGTCTGCCAGGTCGAGGCGCGGCGAATCCGGGCGGATGGGACGTTCCTCTGGGTGTCGAACTTCGGCCGGGTCACCGAGCGCGACGCCGCCGGCCGCGCCACGCGCATGGTCGGGACGACGACAGACATCGATCAGCGCAAGGAGATCGAGCTCAACCTGCGCGATCGCGAGCAGCGTCTGCGCCTGGCCCTGGAGGCCGGCAATCTGGGGGTATGGGAGTACGACCTGGCAACGGACCGGATGCATTTCGACAGCCTCTGCCTGACCCGCCTGGGCTGCGACCCGGCGCAGTCGGACTGGGCGCTGGGCGAGATGCTGGAGCTCGTGCACCCACGCGATCGCGCCAAGCTGCGTGCCATGATGGCGCAGTTCCGCCGGGGCGAGCGCGCGCAGAGCCGGATCGAGTTCCGCGCCCGGCGCAAGGACGGCCGCTATCTCTGGATCGAGGAGCATGTCCAGGTCTCGGCCCGGTACCAGGACGGCCGCGCGCTGCAGGTGGTCGGCGTGTCGGCCGACATCACCGCGCGCAAGGAAGCGGAGATGAAGCTGGCGCACATGGCGTTGCACGACCCGCTCACCGGCCTGCCGAACCGTCGCGCCCTGAGCGAGGCCTTGGAGCGTTCGCTGGCCCGCGCACAACGCACCGGCCAGCCGGTTGCGATGCTGGCCCTCGATCTGGACGGCTTCAAGGCGATCAACGACCGCCTTGGCCATCCGGCCGGGGACGCCACTTTGCTCGAGGTCGCCGATCGCCTGCGTCGCGCGATCCGTCGCAGCGACGTCGTGGCCCGGCTCGGTGGCGACGAGTTCGCGGTCGTCGCCGCGGAGTCCGGCGGTCGCGCGCCCATGGCCCGTCTGGCGCGACGGATCGCGGCCGCGCTCGCAGCGCCGATCAGTCTTGCGGGCGGCGACGTCAGCATCGGCGTGAGCATCGGGATCGCCTTCCATCCGGGCGATGGGGCAACGACCGAGCAATTGCTTTCTCGCGCCGACGAGGCACTTTATGCCGCCAAGCGGCAGCGCGCCGGTTGCGTCTTCGCCGAGGACGTTCGCGAGATGGCCGCTTAGGCGCTCCGGCACCGGTGCGCAGGCATCACCAGAACCGCAGTCCGACGGTCGGCTGTCGCGGTCTGGAACCCAGCTTGGAGAAGGCGGTCGGATGGCGGAAGCGGCGCTCGAGGTCCAGGGGGTAAGCTACGGCTATACGCGGGCGGTCAAGGCGCTCGACCTGGTGAGCTTCTCGGTCCCGGCCGGTCGCTTCACGGCCTTGCTCGGCCCCAACGGCGCCGGCAAGACCACGCTGATGGCTCTGGTCACGCGGCTCTTCTCCGCCGAAGCCGGGACGATTCGCGTCTGCGGGCACGACCTCGCGCACGAGCCGCGGGCCGCCCTCGCCGCCATGGGCGTCGTATTCCAGCGCCCGACGCTCGACGTCGACCTGACGGTGGAGCAGAATCTCCGCTATGCCGCAGCGCTCTACGGCATGGCCGACGTGTCCGGTCGGATCGCGGAAGTGCTCCGGCGGATGCGCCTGTCCGAGCGGGCCGGCACCAAGGTGCGCACGCTCAGCGGCGGCATGAAGCGGCGGGTCGAGATCGGCCGTGCCCTGCTCCACCGTCCGCAGCTGCTCGTTCTCGACGAGCCGACCGTCGGTCTCGACATGGAGAGCCGGCGCGATCTCGTCGAGCATGTGCATGCGCTGTGCCGGGACGAGCATCTCGCGGTGCTGTGGGCCACGCACCTGATCGACGAGATCGCGCCGGAGGATCGGGTGGTCCTGCTCAGCCGGGGCAAGATCCGGGCGACCGGCGCGATCGGCGAGGTCGTCGCAGCCGCCGGTGCTTCCGATCTCGGCGCCGCCTATCGCCGCCTGACGGAGCGGCTGGCCGCCTGACCGCAGCGCTCAGGCGGCGTCCTTCCGCTTGCGGATCTCGCCGAACACCTCGGCATCGCTCGCCTTCTCCATCCCCAGCCCCTTGCGGATGCCGCGGTCGGTGGCGCGCAGGAAGGGGTTGGTCGCCTTCTCGAGGCCGATGGTGCTCGGCACCGTCGGCTCGCCGCGAGCCCGTTTGGCCTCGACATCGGCGGCGCGACGGACGAGATCCTTGTTGTCGGGATCGATGGTGAGCGCGAAACGGGCATTGCTGAGGGTGTATTCGTGCCCGCAGAACACCCTGGTAGCGTCGGGCAGGCCCATGAACTTGCTCAAGGAGCGCCACATGGTCGGCGGATCGCCCTCGAGCAGCCGCCCGCAGCCGAGCGCGAACAGCGTGTCGCCGCAGAACAGCGCCTCGCCCTCGGGAAACCAGTAGCTGACGTGGCCGCGCGTGTGGCCCGGCGTCTCCAGCACCGCCACCCGCTGCGTGCCGAACTTGAGCTCGTCGCCGTCTCCCACCGTCACATTGAGGCCGGGGATGCGCGAAGCGTCGGCGCGCGGCCCGATCGCCTTGCATCCGGTCGCCTCCTGCAGCTCGGCGAGGCCGCCGATATGGTCGCCGTGATGATGGGTGATGAAGGCCCAGTCGAGGCCCCGCCCGAGCGCGCGCAGCCGCGCCAGGATCGGCCCGGCCTCGGCCGGATCGACGACGCCCGACGTCCCGCTGGCGGGATCACGCAGCAGATAGCTGTAATTGTCGGCGAGGACCGGCAACAATTCGACCTCGAGCGATGCCATTGGCGCTTCCTCGGCTGGTGCGACGGCCTTCACATATGGCAAGACGGATCAATATTGCAGTCCTGAACGGCAAACCAACGAGTGGGGCATGCAGCCCGACATCGACGAGCTCCAGCGCTTCTACGCTTCCCGGCAGGGTCAGCTGGCCCGTCGCCTGATCCAGCGCCAGCTGCGTCTGCTTTGGCCGGACCTTTCCGGGCTCAACGTTCTGGGGCTGGGCTATGCGGCGCCCTACCTCACCGGCCTGGACAGCACGCTGCGCTCGATCGCCTTCATGCCGATATCTCAGGGGGTTGCCCGCTGGCCGTCGGAGGGTCGCGGCCGTTCCGCCCTCGTGCGCGAGGACGATCTGCCGCTCGCCGACGGCTCCGTCGAGCGTATGCTGCTCGTGCATGGGCTCGAGTGCTGCTCGAATGTCCCGCGTCTGATGCGGGAGGTGTGGCGCGTGCTCGCCGATGGCGGGCGCGTGGTCGCGGTCCTGCCGAACCGGCGCGGGCTCTGGAGCCTGAGCGACCGCACGCCGTTCGGCCACGGCCAGCCCTACAGCAGCGGTCAGCTCGAGCGGATGCTGAAGGGGCATCTGTTCACGCCCCGGGCCGAGCGCAGCGCCCTGTTTCTGCCGCCGACCGAATCGCGCTTCCTGCTGCGTCTGGCCATCCCGGTGGAGCGCATCGGTCTGACCGTCGCCCGGCGCTTCGCCGGCGTGGTCCTGGTCGAGGCCGAGAAGCAGATCTATGTCGGCACCGCCGTGTCGTCGCAGACGAGGCGTCAGGCGAGGCGCTATGTACCGGTGATGGACGCGCTGACGGGGGCCGCCCGCAGCAGCCATCCGGATCACCCCGAGGCGGCAGCACCGCCGCCGGCTCTCTGGCGGGAAACGCCTCGCGCCTGAGAGGCAGTTATCAGAATTGGCGGACGAACCGCCCTGCAACCAGGAATATGCAGGCGGCGTGGAGCAGCGACCGGACGATGAAGCCGAGTCGGTCATAGCGCAGCCCAACGCGCCTGTTCTCCAGCACCCAGGCGTTGCTGCGCTCGACAGGCCAGCGCCGCTGGCCGAGGCCTGATCCGCGGGGCGGACCGCGCTTGTAGATGTGCGGTTCGGCGCCGAACCCGCGGCAGAGATCGCGACGACGCACGGCGTCGTAGCCCGTATCGGCGAACACGGTGCGGATGCGGGCCATGACCGCGAAGGCGGCCAGGAACAGCCGCTCGAAAACGACCGTGTCGTTGACGTTGGCCGCCGTGGCAGCGCAGGCCACCGGCACGCCGTCCCCGTCCACCGCGACATGATACTTGGTGCCCGCTTGGCCCGGTCTGTTGGGGCCGGGCCGGCGAGGTCGCCGCCGCGCTGGGCGCGGACGGGGCAGGTATGCGGGATCAGGTCGGGATGGCCGCGCAGCATGCCGACCAGGAGGGTATGCACCTTCGCCAGCAGGCCCGTCCTCGCCAAACATACCATACAACGCCGCAGGGTCGAACCGCTGGCTTTGTCCTCGGTGGCGGTCAGACCGCGCCAGGGCGTGCCCTCGCGCAGGAAACGCCGTAGGGCGGCCACTACGCGGATCGTCTCGGCGGGCGGGTGGCCGGGACCATGCTCCGAATTCCGATCACAGGCGTCGATGACCGTGGCGATGAGATGCGAGAACCTGAAGTCCAAAGCGGCCCTCTGTCTGTTGCCTCGGTCATGAGATGCCGCAGCTCTGAGGCTCCGGAACCGCCGCACGCGACCCGGAGCGGCCTCTCGACCCTGAGCGGAGACATGATGGATCCTCGCAGGAGCCGCTAACTCGATCCGCGGTCCGCGTTCTCTTCGGCTGCGAGGGCTTCTAGAAACGCCCTGAGCGTCTACACGCCACGCTTGTGTCTGCCGCATTATCGGTATATACACGCTTTGTGGACGACGTCGCTTGCTACTGCACCAAAAGCCGTCGGGCGGCACGGTTGGTCACCGCCGCCTACGACCGCGCCCTCGAGCCCGCCGGGCTCAAGATCACGCAGTTCTCCCTGTTGCGCGCGATCGAAAGACGAACGGCGCCATCGATCACCGACTTGGCGGAAGCGACCGGACTCGAGCGTTCGACGCTCGGACGCAATTTGCGGATATTAGAGAGCAAGGGGCTTATCATGCTGGGCGTCGGCGACGATGAGCGGACACGGGTCGTAGCGCTGACGTCCGCGGGAGAGAGCGCGATCGCTCGCGCGCTGCCCCATTGGGAGGCGGCGCAGCGACAGCTCGAGGACCGACTGGTCAGCCAAGAGCTTCTGATCCTCGACCGCCTGGTCGATGTCTTGCGAACTTCGACCCAATAATCTCTGGAGCAAAAAACGGGTAGATACCCGCTAATGACGACCAAGCGTTGCCTACGGGGCAGGATCGGCACGCCGGGAAGGGCGCGAGGCCGGTCGCGGGCATGAGCTGCTTCACTTCGCGGCCGCCATTCGAGGCCTCCGGCTGCCGTATTGCCGCCGCACGGTTTCCGTAGCCGATGAAAGCGGCCCCTTCGATCCCCTAATCCACTGAGGGCATCTGCCCTCCTGACAGGAGAAGAGACATGCCACTGGCACGTATCGATCTGGCCAAGGGAAAAACCCCCGAATATCGCCAGACTATCGGTGATGTTGTTTATGAGGCCATGGTCCAGATCCTCAAGGCACCGCAGGATGACAGATTTCAGATTATCGCGGAGCATGAGCCCGGTAATTTCGTCTATGATCCGCACTTTTTCGGCATCGAGCGCTCTCCTGACTGTGTTTTCATCCAGATGACGCTGAGGGAAGGGCGCACGACCGAGCAGAAGCGCGGCTTCTACAGGAAGGTGGTCGACGACCTCCACGCCCGGCTCGGGATGCGGCGCGAGGACGTCTTCATCAGCCTCGTGTCTTCGGCGGCCGACGACTGGTCGTTCGGCAACGGCGAGGCGTCGCTCGTTTGTTGAGCCCTTCCAACCCCACGCGCCTCGGGACGAAAGCGCCATGTCTCATCCGACGCTGACATTCGAGAGCATCCGGGCACGCCCGGTCCTGCTCAAGTTGCGTCGCCCGGTCGTCGCGCGCATCGCCACGATCACGGACTGGCCCGTGATCGTGATCGACCTGACGACGAGGGAGGGCGTCGTCGGGCGGAGCTACCTGGAGCCCTACGTCGCCAAGGCCATGGCCTATCTGGTCCCCGCTCTGAACGATCTCGGCGAGCTCCTGAAGGGGCGCTGTGTTTCGCCCGTCGAACTCTACACCTCGGGGCGGCGCTCGCTCCACTTCGTGGGCTACGAAGGCCTCTCGATGATCGCCGTGTCCGGGGTCGACATGGCCGCCTGGGACGCCTTGGCGAAGGCGGCGGGCCTGCCGCTCTGCGTGCTGCTGGGCGGGTCAGTTGGGCCGGTGCGGGCCTACAACAGCAACGGCCTATGGCTAAGGGAACCGGAGGCCGTCGCGCTGGAGGCCGTGGAGCTGCGCGACGAGGGCGGCTTCGCAGGGCTGAAGCTGCGGCTCGGTCGGGAGGACCCCCGCGACGACGTGGCGACCATCGCCGCCGTCCGCCGGGCCGTCGGTGACGGCGTCCAGCTGATGATCGACTTCAACCAGGGGCTCCAGTTCGCCGAGGCGCTGCAGCGCTGCCACATGATCGACGACCTGGGCCTCGCCTGGATCGAGGAGCCGATCGTCTATGACGACCTGGACGGCCACGCCCGCCTCGCCGCCGAGCTCAAGACGCCCCTGCAAATAGGCGAGAACTTCTACGGACCGCGCGAGCTGCTGAAGGCGCTGCAGCGCAAGGCGTGCGACCTGATGATGCCCGACTTCATGCGCATCGGCGGCGTGACCGGCTGGCTTCGCGCCGCCGGCATCGCCGGGGCGGCGGGAGTGCCGATCTCGACGCACCTGTACCCGGAGGTCGCCGCCCACGTCATGCGCGTCAGCGAGACGGCGCACTGGCTCGAGTGGCAGGATTGGGCCGACCCGATCCTGCGCCGCCCTTACGAGGTCAGGGGCGGCATGCTGCATATCCCCGACCTGCCCGGCGTCGGCCTGGAATGGGACGAGGACGCCATCGCGGCGAACCGCGCCGATCGCTAACACTCCATCGACTGTGAAGCGTGCCGCCTGAGGTAGCGTCCTCAGCATGAGGGCGAGGCTCGATAAGCTCGGAGGCCGGAATGCCGGCTGTTTCGTGTGCGGGTTCCACGTCGTCTTCATCACCGTGCACCTGCCGCCCTAACTGGGCGACACCGGCGTCGGCGGGAGGTACTCGGAGCGGCCGACCCTACTCGGCCGCCGCCTCCACCGCCATGATCTCGACCTCGCCCCGCGGCAGCTGCCGGAGATCACCGGGCTCCGCGCCGAGCAGCGCCCTCGCGACCGGCGAGGTCCACGCGATCCGGCCGGTGTCCGGGTCCGCCTCGTCCTCGCCGACGATCGTGTAGCGCAGTTGCCGGCCGTCGCCGTCGAGGACGGTGGCGATGGTCCCGAACCGGACGTCGGCGGGTTCCGCCGGGGGCGCTTCCAGGCGCGCCGTCGCAAGACGCGCGCTCCAGTAGCGCAGCTCGCGGGCAGCCCGCGCCTGCGCCTCCGGCTCGCCGGCCGGATCTGCGAGTTGCCGCTCGAACGTGGCCACCTGCTCCTCGATCAGCCGCAGGCCGCGCCGCGTGACCAGATTGGGGTGTGGGCTGATCGGCCGGTCCGCGAGCACTACGGCGCCGCCTGTTGGATCGTCGTCCTTAACGAATGCTCGGCTCAGTGGACACACTCCCTGAAGCCTGTGACGGGACGACGCCGCTCGCCGGACCCGGGTCGCCTATGCTACGCACGAAGTGCCGCTGTGGGGAGGAATCAATGTTCGAGTCGGCGCTGCTCGGCCACAAGCTCGCCAAGGAGGAGTACGAGCGCGAGGAGCCTGAGCTGCGGACCCGCCTGGTCGAGGCGCAGCTCGAGCTGCTGGAGCGCCGGTCCTTCGCCCTGGTCATCCTGGTCAGCGGGGTGGACGGCGCCGGCAAGACGGAAGTTATGCACAAGCTCTCCGAGTGGCTGGACCCACGCCACCTGCGAACCTGCGCCTACGGCAAGCCGGACGAGGCCGAGCGGGCGCGGCCGCGCATGTGGCGGTACTGGCGCGACCTGCCGCCGCGCGGCGAGATCGCGGTCGTGTTCGGCTCCTGGTACAGCGATCCCTTGCGCGACCGGCTGCGCGGCGACACCGGGCCAGGTCAGTTCGAGCGCCAGCTCGCGGCGATCAACCGTTTCGAGGAGATGCTGACCAACGAGGGCGTGGTGCTGCTCAAGTTCCTGCTCGTTATGTCCGCGACCGAGCAGAAGCGTCGCCTGAAACTTCTGGCCAAGCGCACCGGCGGCGCCAGCCGGGTGCTCGAGGAGTGGTCGAAGATCGGCCGCCGCGACCAGGCCGGGCCGATCGTCGAGGACGCGGTGCAGCGCACCAGCACGGGCGAGGCGCCCTGGACCGTGCTGCCCTGCGACGACCCCGAATATCGCGACCTGTCGTTCGGCCGCAGCGTGCTGGCGAGCCTGGAGGCGCATCTCGCGGCGGAGGCCAAGCCCGCCGCCAAGATCGTTCCGCCCACGATTCCCAACGTCGACCGGCGCAACGTGCTGGACGCGCTCGACCTCAGTGTGACCCTGGACAAGCCCGACTATCGCAAGCGGCTGCGCGATGCGCAGTACGAGCTGTTCGAGCAGACGCAGCGCAAGCCGTTTCGCCAGCGCGCTCTCCTGGTGGCGTTCGAGGGGCACGATGCCGCCGGCAAGGGCGGAGCGATCCGGCGGGTCGTGACGGCACTGGACCCGCGCCAGTACCGCATCCACTCGGTCGCCGCACCCAACGACGAGGAGCGTTCCCGGCCATATCTGTGGCGCTTCTGGCGCAACGTGCCGCGCCACGGTCACGTCGCGATCTTCGACCGCACCTGGTACGGCCGCGTGCTGGTCGAGCGCGTCGAGGGGTTCGCCCAGCCAGCCGAATGGGGCCGAGCCTACAGCGAGATCAACGATTTCGAGGAGGAGCTGACCGAGGGCGGGGTGATCGTGGTCAAGTTCTGGCTCGCCATCTCGAAGGAGGAGCAGCTGCGCCGGTTCGAGGAGCGCGCCGACACCGAGTACAAGCAGTTCAAGATCACCGACGAGGACTGGCGCAACCGCGAGAAGTGGGACCTCTACCACGACGCCATCGGCGAGATGGTCGACCGGACCAGCACGAATGCGGCGCCCTGGACCCTGGTGGAGGCGCAGGACAAGAAATATGCGCGGGTGAAGGTGCTCGAGACCCTGGTGGAGCGGCTGAAGCACGAGCTCTAGCCGGGAGCCGGGGCGCCCCGCGCTGGTCATCGGCGCGATCGGTCTGCTCGCAGTAGGGCGCGAGGTTGCCGGTCGCAGCGATATAGCCCCGCAGCGGCGTTTCGATCGGGTAGAGCCAGCTGTTGGCGAGGAAGCCGTAGGCGGCGGCATCGGCCGAATGAGCGCCATCGCCGAACAGGAAGGGCTGCTCACCAAGCAGGTTGTAGGGCAACTGCCCGCGCGGCGCCCGGCGCATCGAAGACGTTGCGGTGCGTGAACGGCACCCCGGTCAGCTTCAGGAACGCCCATACCTTGTGCCCGAACGGGTTGTTGTCGGCGACTCCGAACAGCTCGGGGTAGGAGTGGAGCTCGAGCATGGCATACCTCCCGGCCAGCGATGGAGGAGGAACCCTATCTGCAGCGTGACCGTTAGGTCGAACGCTGAGCGCATCAACAAGATCGGCGGAGAAGTCACATGCTCTACTGGGCGCTGGTGTTCCTGGTGATCGCCATCGTCGCCGGGCTGTTCGGTTTCGGTGGCATCGCATCGGCTTCGGCCGGCATCGCGCAGGTTCTGTTCTGGATCTTCCTGGTCCTGCTGTTGATCAGCCTGGTCTGGCACTTCATGCGGGGCCGCGCGCCACCGGCGGTCTGAGCCGGCCTCCGCAAGGGCGGCGGTCAGCCGCCCTTGCGCCGCGGATCGTGCGTGTGATGCCGGTCCTGCTCGCCTCCGCCGCCGGAGACCTGCGAGCGGTCCGGGTTGGTCGGCTGACCGGGCCCGGGGCCGCGGTCGGCCGTAGGATCGGGCAGGTCCGGGCGCTGGTGGCTGCTGCCCGGGCCGCCATGGTGCCGATCCGCTGCCGGCGTCTTCTCGGCCGTCATGTCAGCGGTCCTGCTGATGGCCTTGATTGGTCGTGTTCTGCTTCACGTTGCCCTGCCGGCCCTGCTCGGCGAGGTTCTCCGGCGGCTTGGCGTCGTCCTTGGTCGCGGTCCCGGGATCGCCGGGGCCCTTCGGGCTGCGGCCGGCGGGCGGTACCGGGGGTGGGCGGCTCGACATGGCGGAACTCCCTTGGCTGTCGCCGAGCAATGGCCGACGGCAGCACGGGTTCCGCAAAGGACCGAGCCTAGGCCGGCCCGCGCAGCGGTGCCGTCGAGGAGGTCATCCGGCGCAGGACCCAGTCCTTGCGGAGGAGATGGTGATTGAGCGCGCCGGCGACGTGCAGGACGACGACCAGATAGAGCAGCCACTGCAGGCTGAGATGCGCGATCTCGAACCAGGCTCCGAGCGGCTTGTTGACCCGCACGAGCTTGGCCAGATCCCAGATCATGAACAGCGGCACGGGGAAGCCCGAGAGGGTAGTGAAGAGGAAGCCGGTGATCGGCATCAGGAACAGCAGCCCGTAGAGCAGGAAGTGGGTGGTGTGCGCCAGGGTTCGCTGCCAGTCGGGCATGTCGTCGGGCAGGTGGGGGACGGGGTGCATCAGGCGCCAGGTGAGGCGCACGATCGCCAGCGCGAAGATGATCACGCCGACATTCTTGTGGACGTTGTAGAGGAAGTTCTGCAGGGCGCCGGGGCTGGCGTTCACCATGCCCCAGGCGGCCGGCACCTGGATCAGGATCAGGGCCGCGATCAGCCAATGCAGGCCGATCTGGACGCTGCCCCAGCGCTCGCTGGTGTTGCCGGTCATCGCGCGACCCCCTGGCTGCCTCGCCGACCGCGGAAGAGTTACGCCAGCGTTGCCTTTCGACAAGCCTGCCTTGGCCCGGGGGTGGGGGATTGCTAGAAGCGGTGCCGCAGACCGAGGCGAGAGGCGATGGCGACCGTTCTCAAGGACCCGCTCGAGCGGGAGATGCTGGCACTGGGCGAGGCCGCGCGCGCGGCGGCCGCTGAGCTGGCCCTCGCTCCGCGCGGGGCGAAGGACGCGGCGCTCGCGGCCGGCGCCGCAGCGCTGCGGCAGGAGACCGACCCGATCCTCGCCGCCAATGCGCGCGACATGGCGGCGGCGCACGCCAAGGGGCTGAGCGGGGCGATGCTCGACCGGCTCGAGCTGAATCCCAAGCGTGTCGAGGCGATGGCCGAGGGGCTCGAAATCATCGCGGCGCTCGAGGATCCCGTAGGTGCGGAGCTGGCCCGCTGGACCCGTCCGAACGGCCTCGACATCGCCCGGGTGCGCGTGCCGCTGGGGGTGATCGGCATCATCTATGAGAGCCGACCCAACGTGACCGCGGATGCGGGTGCGCTGTGCCTCAAGGCCGGCAATGCCGCGATCCTGCGCGGCGGCTCGGAGAGCTTCCACTCCTCGGCGGCGATCCTGGCGGCGCTGGGGAAGGGCCTCGCGGCCGCGGGCCTGCCGGCGGCCGCGATCCAGGCGGTGCCGACGGCGGACCGGGCGGCGGTCGGTCATCTTCTGCGCATGGCCGAGCATGTCGACGTGATCGTGCCGCGTGGCGGGCGCTCGCTGATCGAGCGGGTGCTGGCCGAGAGCCGCGTGCCGGTGCTCGCCCATCTCGAGGGCAACTGCCACACCTACCTGCACGCGTCCGCCGACACGGACATGGCGCTGGCGGTCGCGGTCAACGCCAAGCTGCGGCGGACCGGCGTGTGCGGGGCGACCGAGACGCTGCTGGTCGACGCGGCGGCGGCGGATCGACTGCTGCCACCCGTGCTGGCGGCGCTGATCGAGGCCGGCTGCGCCATCCGCGGCGACGAGACGGTCAGGGCGCTCGAGCCGCGCGCGACGCCGGCCGCGGAGCAGGACTGGTGCACCGAGTATCTGGACTCGATCCTGGCGGTGAAGACGGTGGCCGGCCTCGACGAGGCGATCGCACACATCAACCGCTACGGCTCGCACCACACCGACGCCATCGTGGCGGCGGACGAGACCGCGGCGGCGCGGTTCCTGCGCGAGGTCGACAGCGCCATCGTGCTGCACAATGCCAGCACCCAGTTCGCCGACGGCGGCGAGTTCGGCTTCGGTGCCGAGATCGGCATCGCCACCGGCCGGCTGCACGCCCGGGGCCCGGTCGGGGTCGAGCAGCTCACCAGCTACAAGTACGTGGTACACGGGACAGGGCAGGTGCGACCCGGCTGATGACCGGACTGTGCCAGCCGCCGAGCCTGCGCCGGCCGGTGGCGCGGCTGATGCCGCCAGCTCCGCCGGAGCCGGAGCGCGAAGCGCCGGCGTTGCGGGTCGGGCTGTTCGGCGGCTCGTTCAATCCCGCCCATGCCGGGCATCTCTATGTCAGCCTGGAGGCGCTCAAGCGGCTGCGGCTCGATCAGGTCTGGTGGCTGGTCTCGCCGCAGAACCCGCTCAAGGCGGCGCAGGGCATGGCGTCGCTCGCCGAGCGTCTGGCCGGTGCGCGGGCGGTGGCGCGCCATCCCCGAATCAAGGTGACGGCGCTCGAATCCCGCCTCGGCACGCGCTACACCGCCGACACGCTGGCGCGTCTCGGCGCGTGGCCGGGCCATCGCTTCGTCTGGCTCATGGGGGCCGACAATCTCGCCCAGCTGCCGCGCTGGAAGAAGTGGCGCGGTATCCTCTCCGGCTGCCCGGTTGCGGTGTTCGAGCGCCATCCCTATTCTTACCAAGCATTGGCGGGTCCGGTGGCCAGGGCGTTCGCGCCCGATCGGTTGGCCGAGGACCGTGCCGAGGAGCTGCCGATGCACCCGCCGCCGGCCTGGGTGTTCGTGCGGATCCGACCGCATCCCGCCTCGGCCACGGCGATCCGGGCCGAACGGAGGGCAGTGGTGGGGTGAGGCCGGCCGAGGAGACCGCGGTCATTTCCGAGCCCGAGGCGCCCGAGGCAGCCCATGCCGTCCCCAATCGCGAGCTGCTGGAGCTCGTCACCCGCTCTCTCGACGATGACAAGGCGCTCGATCCCGCGGTCATCGATCTCGACGGCAAGACCACGATCGCCGACTTCATGGTGGTCGCGACCGGCACCTCGACGCGGCACATCGCGTCCATGGCGGAGAACCTGATCGAGCGGCTGAAGGCCGCGGGCAAGCCTGAGGCGCATGCCGAGGGGCTGGCCGATCCGTCCGCATCCTGGATCCTGATCGATACGGGCGACGTGCTGGTGCATCTGTTCCGGGCCGAGACCCGGTCGTTCTACGACATCGAGAAGCTCTGGTCGGTCGCACCGCCCCGGCGCGCCGCGGCCGCCGCGCCGGGCTGACGCCGCTTGGAGCTGCTCGTGGTCGCGGTCGGCCGCGGCCGGGATGCGCCCACCGACACGCTGTTCGCCGACTATGTGCGCCGCTGCGCCTGGCCGATCCGGATGGTCGAGGTGCAGGCCAAGGACTC
>JBFWWD010000066.1:0-23199 GCA_050246385.1 Geminicoccaceae bacterium | reverse complement strand
CACCTTCGCCTGGGACCAGGAGGACGGCCGGCCGGGCCACGAGACCCTGGTCTCCGTGACGTTCGACGAGGCCGGCGACGGCACGCGGATGACCTTCCGCCAGGCGGTGTTCCAATCGGTCGAGAGCAGGGACGGTCATCGCGGCGGCTGGGGCAGCGCGTTCGACCGCCTCGAGGAGATGCTCGCCCAGGAGTGAGACGAGGGAGATCGCAGGATGGCTACGGCACTGCGTCCCGACGACGGTGGGCACGACCGTGAGCTCGTGCTCACCCGCTTCTTCGCTGCACCCCGGACCCAGGTCTTTGCCGCCTGGACCGACGCCGAGCGCCTAGTCGAGTGGTGGGGCCCGCGGGGCTTCGTCCTGTGGAGCTGCCAGGCCGACGTGCGCCCCGGCCGGACGTGGCGAGTCGAGTCGAGCTCGCCCGAGGGCAGCCAGCACAATTGCGGCGGAGTCTACCGCGAGGTCGCCCCGGTGGAGCGGCTGGTGTTCACCATGGCCTGGGACGGCACGGAAGACGGCGCGCCCGGACGCGAGACGCTGGTCAGCGTCGACTTCGCCGAGGACGGCGCCGGGACTCGGCTGACCTTCCGGCAGGCCGCGTTCTCGTCACGCGAGGCGCGTGACGGACATGACGAGGGCTGGTCGAGCTCGTTCGAGTTGCTCAAGGAGTATCTGACGAGATGACGAAAAAGATCTTCGTGAACCTTCCTGTGATGGACCTGAAGCGCTCGGTGACGTTCTTCACCGCGCTGGGCTTCAGCTTCAACCCGCAGTTCACCGACGAGACCGCGACCTGCATGATCGTGTCGGACGACATCTTCGTCATGCTGCTGACGAGGGAGAAGTTCGCGAGCTTCACGCCCAAGCCGGTCGCCGACGCGCATCAGGCGACGGAGGTCCTGGTGGCCTTGTCCCTGGACAGCCGCGAGGGCGTCGACGCGATGGTCGCGAAGGCGGTGGCGGCGGGCGGCTCGACCTACAACGAGCCGCAGGACCACGGCTTCATGTATGCGCACGGCTTCCAGGACCCGGATGGCCACATCTGGGAGCTGGTCTTCATGGCCGGCCAGCCGGGAGAGGCTTCATGACCATCCAGGTTTCCGCGTTCCGCTGGGTGCCGGACTTCGCGCAGGGCTTCGTGCGCGACCTGCGGGTGCGCTGGGCGTTGGAGGAAGCCGGGCTGCCCTATGAGGCGGTCCTGATCGATCAGGAGATCAAGGCGACGCCCGAATATCGGGCGTGGCAGCCGTTCGGGCAGGTGCCGGCCTATCGCGACCAGGATGTGGAGATGTTCGAATCGGGCGCGATCGTGCTGCACCTTGCGGCCCGCTCCGAAGCGCTGGCGCCGCGCGACCCCGCCGGCCAAGCTCGCGTCGTGACCTGGGTGCTAGCGGCGCTCAACTCCGTCGAGCCCGTGGTGCAGCAACTCGCCGAGCTGGACGTCTTCCATGCCGGCGAGGCGTGGATCGAGGAGCGTCGACCGCAACTGGAGAAGCAGGTCGACCAACGTCTGCGCCAGCTCGCGACCTGGCTCGGCGAGCGCGATTATCTCGAAGGTCGCTTCACCGCGGGCGACCTGATGATGACGTCCGTGCTGCGCGAGCTTGGCGGCACGGGACTGCTGGCACGGCACCCGACCGTCGATGCCCTGCGCGAACGATGCGAGAGCCGGCCGGCATTCAAGCGCGCCATGGAGGCGCAACTGGCGCCGTTCCGGGAGAATGCACCGGCGGCTGCCTGAGCGCAGGACGCCGCCGGAGCCTACCCGGCCCGAGTCGGACGGCGGTCCCGCTCCGGGAAGGGCGATACGGGTTTGCCCAACTCCTCGAACAGCGCCTTGCGGACACTGGACAGGCGCGGCGGCTGCTCGGCCATGAAGGGCAGAGGGCGGCACTGGCGAATCGCCTCGATGCCGAGCCGGGCGTGCAGAAGCGCATTGCCCGCGCCCTGGCCGGCGCGGGCCGACAGCATGGCGAGCAGGCCGGCGCCGACGCTCTCGACCGCGGCGTGGGTCACGACATCGGCCAAGCCGGCGAGTGCCGCGTTGCGGATCGAGCCCTTGAGCAGCGAGAGCGTCACGGTCGGCCCCGGCGCCATCCCGTAGAGCCGGGCGATCGAGCGGAACAGGATACTGGTGCGCCAGAGGACCAGAACACCGTCGAGCAGCCCGAGGGGGCTGAGCGCGGTGAGGAAGCCGATATCGCGGCTGCTCTGCAGGACGAGCAGGTAGGCTTCGCGATCGACCGGCGCCAGCACCCGGCGCTCGAACAGGCGCAACAGCTCGCCATCGCTCATCGCTTCGTGGCGCTGGGCGTTGAACTCGTCGATCTGCGCCTCGAGCCGGGGACGGGTGGAGAACTGAGAGGCGAGGCCTTCAAGCAGCGGCTCGGCCTCGCCATGCAGCTCCGATGCGGCGATCCGATCGGCAGCCTCACGCGTGGCGGCGCGCTTCGAGAGGCGCCGCATGTCCGTGACCTCCCTGGTCGCGAACGCCGCGAGCGCGAACAGCGCCATGCCGAGGAACACTGCGAACGGCCAGCCCAGCCAGGGATCGGTGGTGAGCAGCTCGCGCACATAGTCGATCGCCTGAACGACGCCTGCGCCGAACACGCCCAGCACGAACAGGCCGAGCAGCCGGCCGCTCCAGCCGCGCCGCGGCGGGGGCGGGACGACGGCCTCGGCCTCGTCCGCCACGGCGTCCGCATCGGGCACGACCTCGATCGGCTGCGGAGCCACGCTCGGATCGAACTCGAACGGCGGCGGCGGGATGTGGCCCTTGGTCATGCCAGCTTGTCCCCGATCAGGAACTGCAGCGCCTGGTCGAGGCGGATATGCTGTCCCGCGGCCGACGAGACCAGTCGCCGCGGCGCGAACTCCTTGAAGCGGAAGCGGCCGCTGGTCCAGTCCTCGGGCTCGGGCAGGTCGGGCGGGATCTCGCCCGGAAACAGCACCGTCTCGCGCTGGCTGTCCTTGAGCAGCCCGCGCACGCAGGACAGAACCTGGCCGTGGTGCTCGGTGCGGACCACGTCGGTGCAGCGCAGGGCGGCCAAGGTCATCACCTCGGTGGTGATGCCCTCGTAGCGCGCGGTGCGGGCAGCGGGGCGGATCATCAGCTCGAGCAGCTGCTTGAGCGCCGGATGCTGGTTCGGGGCGACATGATCGGCCTTGCTGACCGCGAACAGCAGCCGGTCGATCTTCGGCGCGAACAGGCGCGAGAGGAATCCGCCGCCGCCATAGCGGAAGCTCTTGAGGATCAGCGTCAGCGCTTCCTGCGTATCGGCAAAGTGCCCCGGTCCGGCGTTGAGCGCCCCGAGCAGGTCGATCAGCACGATCTGGCGGTCGAAGGCGCTGAAATGGTCGACGTAGAACCGGCGCACGACCTCGTCGCGATAGCGCTCGTACCGCTCGGCCATGCGAGCCCGGTTCGTGCCGCGGCGCACCTCCCCCGGCGGCAAGGGGCAGAAGCGCAGGAGGGCGGAGCCCTCCATGTCGCCCGGATTGGTGAACCGGCCCGGCTGCACGCGGCTCAGGCCCAGCTCCTTGTGGCAATGCACGAGATAGCAGCGGAAGGCGTCGGACACGGCGGTGATCGCGTCCTCGTTTACCGGCCCGTCGCTGTCGAACGCGCCGAGCTGGTCGAGCCATTCCGCCGCGGCGACCCGCCGCAGCGGCTGTTCCGCGAGCTCCAGCGCGTCGCGCGAGAAGCGCGCATAATCCTGCTCGAGCAGAGGCAGGTCGAGCAGCCATTCGCCCGGATAGTCGATGATCTCGAGCGTGAGATGCTGGACCGGCTGGACCTGCCGCAGCACCAGGCTGCGGGTGCGGTAGGCCAGCTCCAGGCGCAGCGAGCTGAGGCGCTCGGTGGCCTTGGGCCAGCGTGGTGGCTGCGCCGAAAGATCGGCGTGGAAGCGCGCATAGGGAAAGCGGTCGCCGCGATGCTCGTCCTCGAGCCGTGCGCCCAGGTAACGCCCGTCATGCACCGGCTCGAGGAAGGGAAGCCCGTTGCCGTCGAGCAGATGGTGCACGACCGAGGTGATGAACACGGTCTTGCCGCTGCGGCTCAGTCCGGTCACGGCCACGCGCAGATGCCGGTCGAGCGCCCGGTCGGTCAGGATGCCCAGCTCGTCCCAGACCTCGCCCAGGACCCGCGCGGGATTCAGATAGTCGGTGAGGCCAGCCACGCGGACGCCGTCAGACGAGGGAGCCGAGGATCAGCACGGCGAAGACCGCGAGCCCGGCGTCGCGGTTGGCCCGGAAGCGCCTGAGACACTCCGCCGAAGTGGCCGTACGGAGATCGACGGCCTGCCGCAGCAGCAGCCAGGCGACCGGAACCAGACCGAGCACGAAGAGGATTCCTTTGCCTGCCGCCACTCCCCCAGCGAGCAGCAGCGTCAATGTCAGGAGGTAGAAACCAGCCACCCAGATCGGCACCGCGTCCCCGAACAGCAAGGCCGTGGAGCGGACCCCGATCAGCGCGTCGTCCTCCTTGTCCTGGAGCGCATAGATGGTGTCGTAGCCCAACGTCCAACAGATGCCGGCGGCATAGAGCAGGACGGCGGGCCAGCCGGGCGACCCGGTGGACTGGGCGCTGCCGACCAGCACGCCCCAGTTGAAGGTGATGCCGAGGAACGCCTGCGGCCACCAGGTGATCCGCTTCATGAACGGATAGACGACGATCAGCGGTGCGCTGGCCAACGCCACGAGGACGGCGGTCCAGTTCAGCGCGGCCAGGACCAGGAGACCGACCAGACACTGCACGCAGACGAACAGCAGCGCTTCGCGGGCGCCGACGCGGCCCGCAGCAAGCGGCCGGTTGCGCGTGCGCTCGACCCGCCGGTCGAACTCGCGATCGGCGAGATCGTTGATCGTGCAGCCGGCACCGCGCATGGCGACGGCGCCGACGGCGAACAGAGGCAGCAGCCATGGGTTCGGCAGCCCGTCCGCGAGCGCCAAGCCCCACCAGCAGGGCAGGAGGAGGAGCCAGGTCCCGATCGGGCGATCCCAGCGCGCGAGCACGGCGAAGTCGCGCCAGCGCGGCGGCAGCCGATCGGTCCAGGCTCCTTGCCGGTCCGCGACCGGGGCTTGCAGGCCGCTTCCTTGTCCTGACATGGCGCGGTTTCTAGCTTTGGCGACCATGACGGTAAAGGCGAGGCGTCCATGAGCGCACCCCGGCTCCATCTCGAGCAGCGACTGGCCGAGGGGCGGACCGCGATCGTCGAGGGCGACCGTGCCCATTATCTGCGCAACGTGCTTCGATTGCGCGCGGGCGGCGAGGTGCGGCCGTTCAATGCCCGGGACGGGGAGTGGTCGGCTCGCATCGTGATGGTTGCGCGGCATCGTGTGGATCTTCAGATCGAGCATCGATCGCGGGCGCCGGCCGATGAGCCGGGTCCCGTTCTCGCCTTCGCCCCGATCCGCCGGAACCGACTCGACTGGCTGGTCGAGAAGGCCGTGGAACTCGGCGCTGCGGGTCTGGTTCCGGTACTGAGCAGCCGGACCGTGGTCCGGCCCGAGAGCAGCGGGCGGCTGAGCGCCATCGTGACCGAGGCCGTCGAGCAATGCGAGCGGCTCACCTTGCCCAGTCTGAACGATCCGATCCCTCTCGACCTGTGGCTCGGCACGCGGGAGCAGGCGCGCGCCTTGGTGTTTGCGGACGAGCGTGCTCAGGAAGGCTCTCTGCTCGCCGCCTGCCGTAGCCACAAGTCCGTCGACATCCTGATTGGCCCGGAAGGAGGCTTCACGGCGGAAGAGCGCGAGCGGGTGCTGCAGGTTCCTGGCGTGGCCCGCGTGTCGCTCGGGCCGCTGATCCTGCGGGCGGAGACGGCGGCGCTGGCGGCGCTCGCCGGCTGGCGCCTGGCGCAGGAGCGATGAGCGGCGCGCCCTTTGCTTGCTTCGCGGCGCGCTTGCACGATCTTGTGGTCACGGCATGCTGGGCTATGACGCGGGACGAGCAGCGCCGCTTTGGAGACACAGGCCCGATGCTTCGGTCCGATCACCCGCCGAACGGTTGCGAAGGATGATTCATCGCCGGCGCCGGCAGCTGCATCGAGCGCGGGTTCCGGGCACGGTCGGGCGGATCCGCCCCTCGGCCGACATGGCCCTGCGCCTTCGCGACGGGCGGCGGATCGGCGACGCCGAGTTCGGCTCGCGATCGCCGCTGCCCGTCGTCTACCTGCACGGCTTCATCGGCAGCCGGCTCGAGCCGGGGGCCGCGCGAATCGACGGGACCAACATCATCTCGTTCGATCGCCCCGGCTACGGCCGCACCGACCTGCAGCGGCTGCCATCGCTCCGCGCGTGGGGCGCTGACGTGGCCGAGGCGTTGGTACAGCTCGGGGTGGCGGAGTGCATCGTCGTCGGCGTCTCGACCGGCGCGCCCTATGCGCTGGCGGTGGCCGTGGCCTTGGGTCAGCGCGCCCGCAAGGTGATCCTCGCGGGCGGGATCGCCGGGCCGGAGGTGCTGGAGACCGCAGGCGGCACGGCGCTGGCACTCTCGATGATCGGGCGACGTGGCAGCCGTACCGGACGTGTGCTGCACCGGCTGCTGCGGATCGCGCGGGCGACACGCCT
The DNA here is from genome assembly GCA_050246385.1 of Geminicoccaceae bacterium. GTDB lineage: Bacteria > Pseudomonadota > Alphaproteobacteria > Geminicoccales > Geminicoccaceae > Benzoatithermus. The sequence continues at coordinate 16,628 of JBFWWD010000066.1, read as the reverse complement.
CGACCGGCGCTTGCTCGCCCGGGTCGTCGCCGGCGAGCGCGAGCCGCTGGAGCGGCAGGGGCTTTCGCCCGAGGTCGTCCATGCGCGCCTGCTGCAGTCGTTCCGCACCGGAAATCGACGCGGTCTGCGCGGAGCGCTGGCCGACGCGCGGCTGGTCGCCCAGCCCTGGGACTTCAAAGTCGCGGACGTGCGGATGGAGGTCGAGATCCTGCACGGGACGGACGACGCGGTGGTGCCGCCGGCCCACGCGCATTGGTACGCGGCGCACCTGCCCCACGCGCGGCTCACCATGGCGGCGGACGAGCTGCACCTGTCCACGTGCTTCCTGAGCGCCGCCAGGATTCAGGAGACCTGCCAGGAACTCACGGCCGCCAAGCCGCAGGTCGGCCGGCCGCTGGCGAGGGCCGTGTGATCAATCGGTGAGGAAATACTCGACGGTCGAGACAACTCGCAGGCGTTTGGCGATCTGGAACGGCTCCATCAGACCCGGCGCATCGTCCCGCGCGAGGATCTGGAACAGTCCCTGGCTCGCGCTCCGGATGCCCCCGAGGCTGCTGTCCGAATCGGCGGCGAACTGCTCGGCGCTGGCCCGGGCATTGCGCGTGGCCTCGGCGACCATCTCCGGCTTCGCGGCGTTGAGTGCCGTGAACAGATAGACCGGGCCGCCAGCCGCACCGCCATCACTCGTGAGCACGACGCCCGCCGAGACCAGCTCGCCGACCCGCTGGGCGAGCGCGCTGACACCATCCACGTCGGGAGAGCGGACCACGAGGGTCTGCGCCATGACGAAGCGGCTCTCGACGGGGCCGCTGCGATAGATCTGGGCCAGGGCATCGGTGACCTCGAAGCCGCCGACGTCGACCGTGGCATCACGGAGCCCGCCCTGTTCGACGAACCTTCGCACCGCGGCCTCGTCCGAGGCGATCTTCTCGCGCACCACCCCCAACTCGTTGCCGGTGGCGACGAAGCGCAGCGCCCAGATCGCGAGATCCGCCCGAACCTCTCGCTCCGCGAGGCCCTTCACGGTGACCGAGCGCACGCCGAGGCGCGATTCGACGAAGCCCGAGCCGACGAACCAGCCGCCGAGGGCGAGGCCGGCGCCGAGCAGCAGGGCAGCGACGAGCCGGGCGGCCGTGGTCATGGCAGCGGCGTGGCCTCGAGCACGAGCGCGCGCAAACGGTCGTAGATCTCGGGATTGCCGGCTATGACGGTCCCTTCCTCGAACAGGCTCTCGTCGCCCTCCATCCGGCCGACCCGGCCGCCGGCCTCGCGCACCAGGAGCACGCCGGCGGCGATGTCCCAGATCTTGGTGCCGTGCTCCCAATAGCCGTCCTGGCGGCCGGCGGCGACGTAGGCGAGGTCGAGCGAGGCGGTACCCAAGCGACGCAGCCCGCCGCATTCGTCGGCGACCCGGTCGAGCTGGCGGGCGAAGCCGAGCTCGCGCCCTTTCCAGGTCTGGATCGGCAGGCCGCAGCCGATGAGCGCCATGCGCATGTCGGAGCGGCGCGAGACCCGCAGGCGGCGATCGTTGAGATAGCTGCCGTGACCGCGCTCGGCGGTGAACAGCTCGTTGCGCAAGGGATCGAAGACGATGCCGGTGGTGATCTCGCCATGCTGCTCCAGCGCGATCGAGATCGCCCAGTGCGGCAGGCCGTGCAGGAAGTTGGTCGTGCCGTCGAGCGGGTCGACGATCCAGCGATTGTGCGGCGAGCGGCCAACCTCGGTGCCGCTCTCCTCCATCACGAAGCCGTAGTCGGGGCGTCCCCGCTTGAGCTCCTCCTTGATCACGCTCTCCGCCTTGCGGTCGGCGGCCGAGACGAAATCGCCGGGTCCCTTGATCGAGACCTGGAGCTGCTCGACCTCGCCGAAGTCGCGGGCGAGCACGCGCGCCGCACGGGTGGCGGCGCGGATCATGATCTCGAGATTGGCGGAGCGGGCCATCAGGAACTGCCGTCGATGAGGATGGCCTGCGCCAGCGTGGCGTCGGCCTCCGATGTCGCGATGAAATCCGACCCGGCTGCCGCCATCGCGCGCGCGGAGTCGGGCGAGTAGCGACCGGCGACGGCACAGGGCAGGACGAACAGCTCGCGCCACCATCTCACGAGATCCGAGACGGCGCCGGGCGGCGCCAGGTCGAGCGAGCCAAACAGCACATAGTCTGCGCCCGCCTCGCCCGCAACCATGGCGGCGTGACGCGACAGCCCGCAGTCGATGCCGATCAGCGCGTCACGGCCGAGCGTGCGGCGCGCATCGGCGACCTTCTCGCCATCAGCAAGATGGACGCCGTCCAGACCCTGCTCGGCAGCAAGAGCGGCATCGCCGCGCAGGAGGATCGGCAGCCGATGCTCCTGTCGCAGCGCCTGAAACCCGGCGGTCAGGGCGGCGGGTGGCAGCACGAGCGCCGCCACCGCACCACTCGCGAGCACCGCGGGCTCCGGCACGCCGAACACCAGCAGCCGGGTGCCTTCGTCGCCCGACTCGAGCCACGGGCCGTCCGAGGTGTCGACGGCGGCCCGACTGCGGCTCCGGCTCACGCCTGCCCGAGATAGATCTTCACCACCTGGTCCAGGAGCTCGAGCGCCTGGGCCTTGGGCCGCTGGAAACTGTTGCGGCCGATGATGGAGCCGTTGCCGCCGCCGTCGCGGATCTGGCGGATCTCCTCCAGCACACCCTCGGTACCCTTGGCCTCGCCGCCCGAGAACACCACCAGCCGCCGGCCGGCGAAGCTCGCCTGCATGACGTGCCGGATCCGGTCCGGCAGGGTGTCCATCGGCACCTCCGCCTTGGCGTAGGCGTCCTTGGCCGCGGCGAGGTCCACGCCCGCCTTGGGCGGCTTCACCTTGATGATGGTCGCACCCATCAGCGCCGCCATGTGCGCGGCGTAGGCGACGATGTCGAGGGCGGTCTCGCCCTCCTTGCTGATCTTGCCGCCGCGCGGATAGGACCAGACCACCGGCACGAGACCCTTGGCCTTTGCCTCGCGGATCAGCTCGCGCAGCTCCTCCTGCATGTCGTAGCAGCTGTCGGAGCCGGGATAGATGGTGAAGCCGACGCCGACGCAGCCCAGCCGGAGCGCGTCGTCGACGCTGGCGGTCACCGCTTGGTCCTGGATGCTGCCGGCCGCCATGCTGTTGGCGCTGTTCAGCTTGAGGATCAGCGGCACCTCGCCGGCATAGGTGACGGCACCCGCCTCGAGCGGGCCGAGCGGCGCGGCATAGGCCGAGAGGCCGGCGTCGATCGCGAGCTCGAACAGGTAACGCGGATCATAAGCGGCCGGATTGGGTGCGAAGCTGCGGGCGGGGCCGTGCTCGTAGCCCTGGTCGACCGGCAGGATCACCAGTTTGCCCGAGCCGGCGAGCCGACCGTGCATGAGCAGCCGGGCGAGATTGGTCTTCACGCCTGGATTGTCGCTCTCGTACCAGGAGAGGATCTCCTTGACCTGTGAAGTCAGACGCATGTCGGCTCCCGAGTCGATGCTGGCTTGGTTCGGACTGCCGCGACCTTACAGAAGCGGGCCGCCCACCGAAAGCCGCAGGGGTGTCGCGCCACTACGGGGCGGCGGCCGCGATCTCGGCCTTCATCGCCAGGAGCCCCAGCCCCTCGTTGGCGCCATAGGTCCCGTCCTTGCCGTTCAGACGCGGCATGCCCATCGTGCCGCCCTTGTGGTGCAGGGCCACGACCTCCCACTGGCGCGAGTCGAATACCGGGCTGCCCGAGCTGCCGCCCATGGTGGGTGTGCGGTAGTGGAGGCGGCAGACGCCTTCGATCTGCGGGTGCCCGTCGGGCGGACCCTCGTGGTCGAGCAGCTCGTTGTCCTGGAAGGAGAAGGCGAGGGCGCCGCCGCGCGGGTGGCCGATGATGTAGACCCGTGCCGTCTCGTCGATCGCCGGCAGTGAGGCCGCGAGCGTCAGCGGGTCGATCCCGGCGACCGGCTCCTTCAGGCGCAGGAGGCTGGCGTCATGGCGCTCGGGCGGTGAGGACCACAGGATCTCGGCGACGTGATGACGGTGCTCGGCGTCCTTGGCTTCGAACACGATCTCGGCGCTCTCCGGCCGAATGCCGGGGCTCACGCCGTCCTGGTTCACGACGTGGAAGTTGGTGAGTACCAGCAGCTCGTCGGCGGGAGTCCGGCCGAGATCGCCGGCACGAACCAGGAAGGCGGTGCCGATGCGGTCGCCCATCCGTTCGTAGACCGCGGCGACCGCGGCAGCCCGATCCAGGCCCGCCTTCCACCAGCGGTAGGTCTCCGGTCCCTGACGGCCGAGCACCGCCTCGAGCTGGCCCGCGTCGGCGGCCGGCTGGGCTCGCAAACGCTGCAGATCGGCGGGAGCGAGGTCGATCTTCCCGCCAGGGAGTCCTGCCAGGCGCGCGCGGAGGATGTCGACCAGGGCACGACCACGGGCGTCGAGCGCCTCCAGGTCCCAGACCTGGGTGAGCTGGCGGAGCGTGCTCGCGACCAGAAACGCCTTGGCATTGTCGTCGGCCGCATAGCCGCGAATGCACTTCTCCGCCGTTGCCCAGTCGCCGAGACCCAAGGAGGCCTCGGCGAGCGTGGGCAGGTACCATTCGTCTCGTCGTTCGGGCGGCAGCCCATGCAGAACGTCGACCAGCCGCCGCGCGAGCGAGTCTGGCGCCAGATCGGGAGCCACGCGCAGCCCGAGGCGACGCGCGCGCGTCAGCAGCGCCAGAACGTTCACACCGTGCCAGTAGTTGGCGGCGGGATCGCGCTCGTACGGCTCCCGGTAGATGGCGATCGCCTGCTTGAGCGCGTTGCGTGCGCCCGGGCTGGCCTTGTCGCCGGCGTCGAAGAAGATCTGCTTGTGGGCCCGGCCGAGCAGGCCCACGGCCTCGGCGTGCTCGGGGTCGGATGCCGGCAACCGCCGCGCCACCGGCTGCAGCACGTCGGCTGCGACCGTCGCCATGCCCATCTCGATCAGGCATTGGGCATAGAGCCGCCGGTTCTTCGCATCCTTGGGGTCGAGCCGGCTGACGGCCTCGGCGAGCTTGGCCATCAGGTCGTACTCGCGCGCATTGCGCAACTCCTCCACCAGCTTCTTCGCCTGGCGCAAGTCCTCGGCCGTGGGTAGGCCGGCGAGGCGGCTGCAGGCCTCGCGCGCCGCATCGCGCAGCTCGTCGGGCGACATCAGAGGTCGAGCTTCGCGACATAGTCGGCGACGAACGGCCCGACGCGGCCGGCGATCGCGTCCTTGGCCGCGAGCAGGCGGGCGAGGTTGATCGCCATCCGGCCGGAAGCCTTCCGCACCTGCGCGTTCTGGGCGGTGAGCTTGAAGAACAGGACCTGGGTGATGTCCTGGCTCGCCTCGATGCTGAAGCAGGCGAGGATCACCTGCGGCTCGCCCGATGCGTCGGCGTCGACGTGGCTGACCTGGAAGCTGGCCCCGCTGCTGCGCCGGCTCGAGCGGTCGAAGACGGTGATCCAGGGCGAGCTGCGGTCGATCTCGGCGAGGCCGTTCAGCACCTCGATCACGATCGACGCGGCCGCTGCCTGGGGGCCGAGCAGGGCCATGATCACCGGGATCAGCGCGCGATGCACGCCGGCCTGGCTGTCGTCGAGGCTCGCCGAGCGGAACTCGATGTCGCGCAGCTGCCAGCCGATGTTCTGCAGCACCTCGACATACTTGTCGTACCAGCGGAAGGCATCGCCGCCCTGTGCCATGGCCTTGTTGGCGGCGAGCTGCGCCAGCAGGATGCCGTCGGCGATCGCGTCGCGCTGCGCCACGTCGACCTGCTCGGTGAACTCGACCAGCTGCGAGCCGACTGCCACGGCCGCCGGTCCGCCGCCGAGCTTCACGCCGCCCACCGACTCGAAAGCCGGCCCGCTCTCCGGCAGGTCCAAGGCTTGCACATAGTCTTCTGCCGACGAGTGCATCGGTGCGCCTCCCCGCAGCTCCCGATCCGCTCCGTCTCGCGCCGGAACGGAACGACGTTCGGACCGCCGGGCTGCGCGGTCAACCTCCCCGATGCGGACCGCCGCGCTGGCTGATGTGCCAGGGGACCAACGCCCGCTCGATCAGCGCCACGACGCCGAACAAGGCGAGGCCGAGGAGCGCCAGCACGATGATGATCGCGAAGGCGAGATCCATGCGCAGGTCGCCGGTGGCGATCTGGATGTAGTAGCCGAGGCCGGCATCACCGCCGATCCACTCGGCGATGGTGGCGCCCACCGTGGCGTTGATCGCGGCACCCTTGATGCCGACGAAGAGCTGCGGCAGGGCGGCGTGCAGGCGGACGTAGCGGAAGGTGCGCCAGCCCGAAGCGCCCGTGGAGCGGCACAGCCGGTCGAGCTCGGTTGGCAGCGAGCTGAAGGCCAGGATGCCGTTGAGCAGGATCGGGAAGAAGCAGACCAGGAAGACGATGATCAGCTTGGGCAGGTAGCCGAAGCCGAACCAGGTGACGAACAGCGGCGCGAAGGTGATCTTGGGGATCATCTCCAGGGTGACGGCGGCGGGGAACAGGGTCTGGCGCAGCACCGGCGAGAAGGCGATCGCCAGCGCCATGGGCACGCCCAGCAGCACGGCGAGCAGGAAGCCGCCGACGGTCTCGCCGCCGGTCACCAGCGTATATTCGGCGATCCGCGGCAGGTTGCGCCAGAGCTGGTAGAGCACATCGGACGGCGGCGGCAGGATGTAGAGCGGCACCTGGAACAGCCGCACCACGCCTTCCCACAGCAGCAGGAACGCAGGCCCGGTGAGAAGCCTGAGACCGTGATGCGCGACCAGATCGCGCCACCAGCGGGTGGCGGGAGCGGCCGGCAGGGGCCTAGATGACGCCATAGGAGGCGAAGATCCGCTTGATCTCGGCGACGTGGGCATGGAACTCGGGCGTGTCGCAGACCTCCAGGTCGCGCGGACGGGCGAGGTCGATCTCGATCTCGCGGACGATCCGGCCGGGGCGCGGCGAGATCACCACCACCTTGTCCGCGAGCTGGACCGCCTCCTCGATGCTGTGGGTGACCAGGATCACGGTCTTGCCGGTGGCGAGCCACAGCCGCTCCAGGTCGGCGCGGAGCTGCTCGCGGGTCATGGCGTCTAGCGCGCCCAATGGTTCGTCCATCAGTACCAGCGGCGGGTCGTGGACCAGCGCCCGGCAGAAGGCGGTGCGCTGCTGCATGCCGCCCGAGAGCTCGTAGGGCCGGCGGCCGGCGAACTGCTCGAGCCCGACCGAGCGCAGGAGCTCGCGCGCCCGGGACAGATAGGCCTCGCGCGAGAGGCCGCGCAGGTCGATCTGCAAGAGCACGTTGCCGAGCACGTCGCGCCAGTCGACGAGAACATGGCTCTGGAAGACGATGCCGATGTCGGTCTGTGGGCCCGCCACGGTGCGGCCAGCGAGCCGGACCGCACCGGCGGAGGGTGCGAGCAGCCCCGCGATCAGCATCAGCAGCGTACTCTTGCCGCAGCCGGAGGGCCCCAACAGCGCCACGAAGGAGCCGGCCTCGATCGCGAGGTCCAATGGCCCGAACGCGTGAACCGCGTCGGGACCGTCGCCGAAGGACTTGGTGGCACCCAGGACGTCGACGGCGACGGTCATCGGTCGATCAGCTCGCCGGCGGGATGAACTCGTTGGTGTAGAAGGCCGAGGCCGGCTGGTCGGTCTTCAGCTCCTTGTACTTCTTCAGGATCTCGAGCGCGCTGTCCCAGTCCGCGGGCACGTTGTAGCCGAGCCGGCCGTCCGTGTTGTTGGGCGACTTCAGGATCGACAGGGTGAAGTCCAGGACCTCGCGCGCCTGCGCCTTCTGGTCCTCGACGCTGCCCGACCAGTTGATCAGCGCCTGAACGGATTCGTCGGGGTTGGCCTTGGCGGCCGCCACCGCCTCCAGCGTCGCCTTGACGAAGCGGCGGACGAGGTCGGGGTTGCTCGCCACCATCTCCTTGCTCGCCACGATCGCGTAGCCGGGCTGGGGAATGCCGTAGTCGAGCAGCACCGGCTGCTTGCCGCCGTTGGCCTTGATCTCGGCCGGCTTGTCGTCCATCCCGCCCAGCATCGCCGGGGCGAGGCCCTGGAGGTAGCTCGAGACCAAAGCACTCTCGGCGACGTTGGTGAGCGAGATCTTCTCGGGGTCGACAGCGTGGTCCTGGGCCGCCACCGGGAACAGCGTGTTGACGCCCGCACCCGCGGTGGTCAGCACCTTCTGGCCTTCGAGGCCCTTCCAGTCCTTGATGCCCGAGTCGGGGTTGACCAGGACGGCGTCGGCACCCTGCGCATCGATGGTGGCGACCGCGATCACCGGGGCACCCTGCGCAGCGAGGTTGAGCATGGTCACTGCCGAGCCGTAGGCGAAGTCGCTGTCGCCGTTGGCGACCAGGCGCACGGCATTGCCCGAGCCGTTGCCCTGCTTGACCGTCAGGTCGATGCCTTCCTTCTCGTAGAAACCCTTGTCGATGCCGAGCAGGAAGATCGAGTGCGAGCCGTAGAACAGCCAGTTGGTGCGCAGCGTCACCTTGTCGGCCGCCTGCGCGGCGACCGATCCGGCGATGAGCGCCGTGGCGACGGCGCCGAGCAGGAGACGGCGAGACGGTCCGGACATCGCTTCGGTTCCCCCTTGTTGGCTCGGCGGCCGCCCCTAGCCCGGGAAGCAGGCCGGCCCGAGCGGTTCGAAATGCTTGTAGCCGAGGACGAACTCCTGATGGCCGAGGGCCTCGGACTTGGTCGGCTCGCCGCGCGCCAGGCCCTGCACCACCGCGACGATCTCCGCACCCACCTCGTCGAGCGTGCCGCGGCCCTCGATGATCCGGCCGGCATCGACGTCCATGTCGCCCGCCATCCGGCGATAGGTCTCGGGATTGGCGCAGACCTTGACCACCGGCGAGATCGCCGAGCCGACGACCGAGCCGCAGCCGGTCGAGAACAGGATCACCTGCGCGCCGCAGGCGATCATCTCGACCACCTCGGTGGTGTCGTTGATGTTGGGATAGCCCCAGCGGACTGGGCCGTCGGGGATCATGTCCATGAGATGGAGGCCCGGCGCGGCAGGACGGACCCCGGGCTTGAGGAGGCCGACGATCGGCCGGGTGCCGCTTTTCGTGTAGGCGCCGATCGACTTCTCCTCGACCGTGGAAAGCCCACCCGAGATGTTGCCGCCGCCGAAGCTGCCATGGTCCATGGTGCCGTAGTAGCGCCGGCTCTTGGCCATGGCGGCGAGGATCGCCTCGCCGACCTCGGGTGTGGCGGCGCGGCCGGCCATGTGCCGCTCGCAGCCGAACAGCTCGCCCAGCTCCTCGAACATCACGGCGGCACCGGCGTCGACCATGAGATCCGAGGCGCGGCCGATCGCCGGGTTGGCCGTGAGCCCGCTGGTGCCGTCCGAGCCGCCGCACTTGGTGCCGACGATCAGGTCGGCCAGCCCGACGGGTGCGCGCGGGACGCCGGCGATGGCCGCCAGCGCCTCGCGGACCCAGGCGCGGCCATGCTCGACCGTGCCGCGGGTGCCGCCGAGCTTCTGGATCACCGCGACCTCGACCGGGCGGCCGGAACGCTGGATGGCGGCATACAGGCGCGAGCGGTTGAATTCCTCACAGCCCAGCGAGACCAGGAGCACGGCACCCACGTTCGGGTGGGTGCAGAGCGCGTCCATGACGTCCTGGGCGTAGGCGTTGGGGTAGCAGCCCGAGAAGCCGATGAGTTGGACGCCCCGGTCCCCGAACGGGGTGGCGATCGCGCGGGCGACGTGGTGGGCGCACTCGACGAGGTAGGCCACCAGGACATGGTTGCGGATGCCCTTGCGGCCGTCCTCGCGGAGGTAGCCCAGCCCGGTCATCGCTCGAAGTGATCCACGTCGTTGACCAGATAGTCGCTGGTCAGGTTGTGGGTGTGGACGAGCTCGCCCTTGTCGATGTCGCGCGTGGCCCGGCCGATCGGCACGCCGAACTTCAGCACCTGGGCGCCGGCCGCGATCGGATGCAGCGCCACCTTGTGACCCATCGGCACCTCGTCGCGCACGGTGAGGTCGCCGACCACCGTGCCGGGCGGGATCTTGCGGATCGCGACGCCGACATCGTCGTCATGGGCGAGCTTCATGAACGGGCTGAGCATCAGGCCGGCACCACGCCGGGAACGCCGGTCGCCAGCATCATCTGGCGGCAGCGCTCGCGGAACAGCTCGCGCACGTCGCGGGTGGGGGGCCGGCAGCGGCTGGAATCGAGACCCACCAGCTCCATGCACAGCTTGTCGAGATAGCCGTCGCCGGAAGTGTGGCCCTTCTCGATCTCGATCCAGAGCTTGTAGAACGGCATCGCCTCGTCGACCAGCATGCGCTGGACCTCCTGCCAGCGGCCGGCGTCGACGGTATCGATCAGCTTGACGCCCCATTCCGGCCAGTAGTTGGCGAGGTGCACCTCGAACGCCTTGGCCCCCAGCATGGCGCTGAGCGCGAACATCAGGTGATTGTCGATCAGGGTGAGCTGCGAGGCGAAGGTGTTGACGACGTCCTCGAACTCCATGGCGTCGGTGCGCGGGCAGGCCCATTTCAGCCCGACCAGGGCAGGCACCCGCTCGACCAGCCGCTCGACCAGCCCGAACGAGACGCCGGCCGAGGTCCAGAAGGTGTTGTAGAGGATGATGCCGATGTCGGCGGCGTCGGCCGCCTCGCAGACATATTCGTAGAAGTCCTCCTCGGTGTGGAGGAAGTAGAACGGGCAGCTGACCTGGATGAACTCGCAGCCCAGGCGCTGCGCCGCCTTGGCCAGGCGACGCAGCTCCATGGTCGAGGTGGTCTGCGCACCCATGGCGACCGGCACGTTGCCCGCCGCCGCCTCGACCACCGTCTCGGCGACCTGCAGCCGCTCGTCGAAGGTCATGGTCGAGAAATCACCCGCCGCGCCACCGGCGAGGAAGGTGCCATAGCGGGCATCGATCCCGCGGCCCATCAGCCAGCGCACATGGCGGCGAATGGCCGGCAGGTTCAACGCCATGTCCGGGTCCTGGAACATGGTCGGGATGGTGATGTAGCAGCCGGCGAGACGTTGCCGGGCGCGTGTGAAATCCATGCCAGTCGCCAGTCCTGCCTGCCCGATCCGCGACTCGCATAGTCGTGCGGCCACCGTGATCCTGCTTGACCTCGTACGGCGCGCTCGTGATCGTAGGCGACATGACCGAGAGCGCCCCGACCGAGGAGATCGGATTTCTCCTCCTGCCCGAGTTCCCGATCTACGCGCTGATCCTGGCGGTCGAGACGCTGCGCGTGGCGAACCAGAACGCCGGCCGGCGGCTGTTCGCGACGCGCCTGTTCACGGCCGACGGGCGCGCCGTGGCATCGGGCAGCGGCTCGGAGATGGTGCCCGACTGCGGCATCGCCGAGGTGAAGTTCTGTCCGACCGTGCTCGTCGTCGCCGGCAACCAGCCGACCCAGCATCTGAGCCGCGGCCTGCTCGCCTGGCTGCGCCGGCTCGACCGGCACGGCACGCTTTTGGGTGCGATCGACACCGGCGCCTTCGCGCTCGCCGCTGCCGGGCTGCTCGACGGCTACCGGATCACGCTGCACTGGGAGGCGGTGCAGCTGTTCCACGAGCGCCATCCCGAGATCGAGGTGGTCGAGCAGCTGTTCCTCAGCGACCGCAACCGGCTGACCTGCGCCGGCGGCATCGCCACGCTCGACCTGATGCTGGAATTGATCCGGACCAAGCACGGCCACGACCTCGCCGAGGTGGTCCGCACCGGCCTGGTCCACGAGCGCCAGCGTGCCGGGTTCGAGCCGCAGCGGCCGGCGATCGGCGGGCATGTCGCCTCGGTCGACCGCCGCATCGAGGGCATCGTCGCCGACATGGAGGCGCATCTCGACCAGCCTTTGCCGCCGCGCCGGCTCGCCGCCCGTGCGGGCATCTCGGTCCGCCAGCTCGAGCGGCTGATCCAGAGCCGCTTCTCCGACACGCCCGGCGGCTATTACCTCAAGCTGCGCCTGCAGGCCGCCCGCAACCATCTGTTCTACGGCGACATGCCGATCCAGGAGATCGCGGTCGCGACCGGCTTCTCCTCGCCCTCGGTCCTGTCGCGCTCGTTCAAGGCGCGGTTCGGGCTGAGCCCGCGGGAGTTCCGCGATCAGTTCGCGCGCGAGCGGCTGCAGCGGTTCCGGCCGGAGGTGCGGCAGCAGCTCGGCCTGGGCGGCGGCTCCTAGCCACGACGCAGCCGGGATAGGACGTGCCGGCGCAGCGGATGACCCTCGGGCAGCTTCGGATGGTCGAAATCGTCGGCCGGCGCGCGCGTCATGCCGAGGCGCTCCATGACCGCGCGCGAGCGCCGGTTGGCCGGCACCGTGAACGAGACCAGCTCGGCAAGGCCGAGCGGGCCGAACGCGTGCGCCACCACCGCCCGCGCCGCCTCGGTCGCGTAGCCCTTGCCCCAGTGCTCGAAGGCCAGCCGCCAACCGATCTCGATGGCGGGCGTGAAGGGTGCCTCGAAGTCGGGCTCGGTGGCGCCGACGAAGCCGATGAACGATGCCACCCCGGGCACCTCGACCGCCCACAGGCCGAAGCCGTTCCGCTCGAGGTCCGCCTGGATCTCCGTCGCCAGGGTATCGCTTGCGGGTCGGCCGAGCGGGCCGGGAAAATGCTCCATCACGCGCCGGTCGGCGTTGAGCGCGGCGAAAGGAGCGAGATCCGCATCGCGCCAGGGCCGGAGGAGGAGGCGGGCCGTCGTGAGACTGGTCATTGCCGTCCCGATGGCGAATTCAGTGGATGGGGATGTTCGTCCACGGCGGACGCCAGCAAGGGCTATCGCCGCGCCGGGGCATGGAGACCCTCCCGACCGGCCCCTGCCGCGGCGCCATCTCGCCACGCAGGCCGGCACCACGTTCCCGTCTACAGCGATCTGCCGATCTGGGGGATCGCGATCGCGGCCGAGTTCTCCTTACCATCCGTGCTGTCGCGACCATTGAAAGTGCGGTTCGGGCTATGGGGCCTACCCATCACCGCCGTCGATAGGATTCTGCAGCCGATTCCGCGCGCGAGAAACGGCAGCTTTGGTGGCAGCCGCACGCCGTGTTCGCGTCCGAGCGGCCTTCGGGCCGGCGTCCTTCATCCGCGCTGCGTGACTGGCGATCCCCTGCGTCTTCTGCCAATGCTGCTGCAATGGTCTGATTGCCTCAATAGGGTAGAGTCCGGCGTCAAACATCCAATGGTGCGTGTGACACAGTCTAGCTAAATTGCTGGGATCATTGTCGGAAGGATCATGGTTAAGATGTGCAATCGTCAGACAGGCGCTTAGCTGGAGGCCGCACACGGCGCAGCACTTATATGGAAAGAATTCCTCAAGAACATTCCGCGCCTCATTTTGTCGCCGCACAGGCGATGGAGCGAGTTCACTCCACTTCTTTCGTGTGTCACTATCCGAACCCATGACCCTTCCTGCCCGCTTCGTTCACAACCTAGAGCCTGATCCCGACATTCTTGACCTGCAGGTAGTTGCGCACGCCCGGCAGCCCCCTCTCCCGGCCGATGCCGCTGTCCTTGATGCCGCCGGTGGGGGCCTGCTGGCCGCCGAGGAACCAGCCGTTGATCCAGACCGAGCCGGCTTCCAGGGTCTGGGCGAGGCGCAGGGCGCGGGAGATGTCGCGCGTGTAGACGCCGGCGACGAGGCCGTAGCCGGTGCCGTTGGCGATGGCTGTGGCCTCCTCCTCGGCGGCGAAGCGGGTGATGGTGACGACCGGGCCGAACACCTCCTCGCGGGCGATGCGGGCCTCGGGCGGGACCTGGTCGAGGATGGTGGGGGCGACGAACCAGCCGCGCGGCAGGTCGGAGGGGCGGGCGCCGCCGTGGATCAGGCGGGCCGTGGTCTTGGCTTCGGTGACGAAGCCCAGCACGCGCTCGTGCTGCTCGTCGGAGACGACCGGGCCGAGGTCGGGGTCGTCCTTGCCGGGGCCGACGGTGATGCGGGCGGCGCGTGCGCGCAGGCGCTCGACCAGCTCGTCGGCGATGCTTGCCTCGACCAGGAGCTTGGAGGCGGAGGAGCAGATCTGGCCGGCGTTCTCGAACGCACCCTCGACCACGTCGGCCACGACCCGGTCGAGGTCGGCGTCGGCGAACACCAGGACCGCGTTCTTGCCGCCGAGCTCGAGCACGACCGGGATGGTGCGCTCGGCGGCCATCGCCATGATGGCGCGGCCGGTCGGCACGGAGCCGGTGAAGGTGACGCCGCGCACCAGCGGGTGACGGACCAGCGGCGCTCCGGCCTCCTCGCCGAAGCCGGTGACGACGTTGAGCACGCCGGGAGGCAGGCCGGCCTCCAACGCCAGCTCGGCGAAGCGCAGGGCGGTCAGCGGCGTCTGCTCGGCGGGCTTGAGCACGGCGGTGCAGCCGGCGGCCAGCGCGGGCCCGAGGGAGCGCGCGGCCATGCCGAGCGGGTAGTTCCAGGGCACGATGTGCGCGGTGACGCCGAGCGGCTCCATCAGGGTGAAGTCGACCACGGACGGGCCGAGCGGGATCGTCGCACCCTCCATCTTGTCGGCGGCACCGGCATTGTAGATCAGGGTCGAGACGACGCCGTCGACGTCGCCGCGGGCTTCCTTGATCGGCTTGCCGACATCGGCCGTCTCCAGGGTCGCCAGCTCCTCCTTGTGCGCGGCGACGAGGTCGGCGAGGCGCAGCAGGATGCGGCCGCGCGCGGCCGGGGTCACCTTGCGCCAGTCGCCGTAGAAGGCGTCGTGGGCGGCGCGCACGGCCGCGTCGACATCGGCGGCGCCGCCGCGGGCGACCTCGGCGATCGGCGTTTCCGTAGCGGGATCGAGGGTCGGGAAACGGTGGCCCGAGGCGGCCGGCACGGCGCGCCCGGCGATGACGAGATCGGTCTGCATGGCGGTCCTTTGTCAGCCTTTGACGCTGCCGGCGCTGATGCCCTGGATGAAATAGCGCTGGAGCAGGAGGAAGAGCAGCACGCTCGGGATGCACAGGAGGGTGACGGCGGCCATCGCCACCGCATAGCCTTCAAGCTGGGTGTGCGTACCGATCACCGGGGCGAAGGCGGCAATCCCGACGGGCATGGTCTTCATGTCCTCGTCGAAGGTGACCAGCAATGGCCAGAGGAAGTTGTTCCAGTTCAGCGTGAACACGATCACGGCCGCCGCGATCGCCGGTGCCCGGGCCAGCGGCAGGGCGATGCGGAAGAAGATCTGGAACCGCCCGGCGCCGTCCACGATCGCCGCCTCCTCCAGCTCCTTGGGGAAAGCCAGGAAGAACTGGCGGAAGATGTAGACCGAGAACACGTTGCCGATCATCGGCAGGATCAGCGCCTGGTAGGTCGAGGCCCAGCCGATCTTGATGAAGGCGAGGAGCAGCGGCACGACCGTGACCTCGGCCGGGACCATGAGCGCCGACAGGAACAGCAGGAACAGCAGGTCGCGGCCGGGAAAGCGCAGCCGTGCCAGGGCATAGCCGGCCATGGCGCCGAAGAGGACGCACAAGGCGGTGGCGACGGTGGCCTGGACCAGGCTGTTGAACGTCCAGGTGACGACCGGATACTCGAACACCTTGGCGTAGTTGGCGAAGGTGATCTCGCGCGGCAGCCACTCGATGTCCTTGGTCATCACCTGGCCGGCCGGCTTGAACGAGGTGCTGACCATCCAGACGAACGGCGCGCCCCAGGCGACCGCCAGCACCATCCCGCCCAGCCACAGCGGCAGATCGCGCCAGGCGAGCCTGGTGCCGGGGATGCGCGCCTCAGCCACGGGCACGCTCCCGCAACACCAGGCGCTGGAGGATGGTGAGGCCGAGGATCAGCGCGAACAGCATCATGGACACGGCCGACGCGTAGCCCAGCCGGTACTGCACGATCGCCACCTGGTAGACATAGTGGATGACCGACTGCGACGCGCCGTTCGGGCCGCCATTGGTCATGACGTAGACCTGGCTGAAGATGCGCAGGGACGCGATCAGCTGCAGGGTCACGACCATGCTGATCGCCGGGCGCAGGTGCGGCAACGTGACGTGCCAGAACTGCCGCAGGCGGCCGGCGCCGTCGATCGCCGCCGCCTCGTGCAGGTCGCGCGGGACCTCCTGCAGTGCCGCCAGGAAGATGACGAAGGCGAGGCCGAGGTCCCACCAGATCGAGGCGATCGACACGCCCACCAGCGCCCAGTCGACCGAGGTCAGCCACGGCACGGCCGAGATGCCGACGAGGCCGAGATACTGGTTGACCAGCCCGAACTGCGTGTCGAGCAGCCAGACCCAGACCATGCCGATCACCGTCGCCGAGACGACGTTGGGCGTGAAGAACAGCGTGCGGGCGAGGGTCGCGAGCGGCCAGCGCTGGTGCACGAAGACGGCGAAGAGCAGGCCCAGCAGGGTAACGCCGGGCACGATGATCAGCGCGTAACGGAGCGTGTTGAGAAAGGCGTTGGCCACCCAGTCGTCGGCCAGCGCCTCCCGGAAATTGGCCAACCCGACCCAGGTGGGTGCTCCGATGATGCCCCACTCGGTGAACGCGAGATAGATGCCGAAGAAGATCGGGGCGATGTTGAAGAGCAGGAATGGGATGGTGAAGAAGGCGACGAACAGGTAGCCGGACCGGTCGGTCG
Organism: Geminicoccaceae bacterium; assembly: GCA_050246385.1. GTDB lineage: Bacteria > Pseudomonadota > Alphaproteobacteria > Geminicoccales > Geminicoccaceae > Benzoatithermus. The sequence continues at coordinate 109 of JBFWWD010000066.1, read as the reverse complement.
GTCCTCGCCCCACCGTCAGATCGGCAGCGGCCGAGATCGCCGCCGGCTCGGCCGCTGCAGCCACGGGGTCAGCCGGCGTCGAGGCCCTTCTGCCATTGGGCCGCAGATC
>JBFWWD010000065.1:0-23488 GCA_050246385.1 Geminicoccaceae bacterium | reverse complement strand
CCGACCTATACCGGCCGCGTCACGGTGCCGGTGCTGTGGGACACCCACCGCAAGACGATCGTCAACAACGAGTCGTCCGAGATCATCCGGATGCTCAACTCGGCCTTCGACGACTGCGGCGCCGTCCCGGGCGACTATTGGCCGGCCGAGCTGCGCGAGGAGATCGAGCGCCTCAACGCCCGCATCTACGCGACCGTGAACAACGGCGTCTATCGGGCCGGCTTCGCCACGACGCAGGACGCCTATGACGAGGCCGTGACGGAGCTGTTCGCGAGCCTGGACTGGCTGGAGGACCTGCTGGGCCGGCGGCGCTATCTCGCCGGCGAGCGGGTCACCGAGGCCGACTGGCGGCTGTTCACGACGCTCGTGCGCTTCGACGCGGTCTATCACGGGCACTTCAAGTGCAATCTGCGGCGTATCGTGGACTATCCCAACTTGTGGGCCTATCTGCGCGAGCTTTATCAGTGGCCCGGCGTCGCCGACACCGTCGACTTCGCCCACATCAAAGGCCACTACTACGGCAGCCATGCCACCATCAATCCGACCGGGATCGTGCCCAAGGGCCCGCTCCTGGATTTCAGTGCACCGCATCATCGCGAGAAGCTGCGCGCGGCCGCTTGAGAGCGCCCTCGCCCTGCTGCTGGTCCTCTCGGGCTGCGCGACCGTGCCGACGCGGCCGGAGATCGCTACCCCTCCGGCCGCGGGCACGGTGGACGGAACGCTGCTGGTCGGCATCTGGATCTGCCGGGACCTGAATCCGCTGGCCGGCCAGCCGGTCCAGCCGATCACCACCCGCTACGCCGAGAACGGCCGGTTCCACAGCGTCTCGGAGCTTCCGGCGCGCGGCGGCATGGGCCCGTTCCGGCTCGGGCAGCAGGGCAGGTGGAGCATCGAGGGCAACCGGCTGGTCACCAGCGAGGTTAAGACGGTGGCGCGGAGTGCCGACGACAACACTGAGATGGACGCCATGGCGCAAGCCGGGGCCGAACTCGTCGACCTGCTCGCGGGCGATACCCCCCAAGCCAGCGAGATCGTGAAGCTCGACCACCAGGAGCTCATCCTGCGGCCGACCGGGATCGACGACCCGCCAGTGATCGGCTGCAGCCGCCGGACCTAGCGGCGCACCGCGCGCAGGAAGGTCGGGACGACCCGCTCCTCACGCAAGTCGACCACCAGATTGGCGAAGGCCTCGGCGAACACCGGGCCGAGCAGCAGCCGGATGCCGACCGGCGGTGGGCCACCGGCCGCGGCCGCGGCGGCGATGCGGGTCTCGAACCAAGCGAGGCTCTCCTCGCGCCGCTCGCGATGCTCCTCCACCGCGAAGCCTGACTCGGCCAAGTGTCGCTCCAGCTCCGAACGGTCCACAAGGAAGCTGGTCGTGCCGTCGGACGACCAGGGGGCAGGGAAGCGGGCAGCCCCACCTGGACCCTGCAGGATGTCGTAGATCACGAACGTCGCGCCCGGCCGCAGCACGCGGGCGATCTCGCGGTAGAGGCCCGCCTTGTCCGCGATGTTCATCGCGGCGTGCTGCGTATAGGCGGCCGCGAAGCTCGCATCCTCGAACGGCATCGCCAGCGCGTCAGCGGCGAGAAACCGCACCTTGCCGGCGAGACCGCACCGGTGCGCCAGCTCGTTGGCAACGGCGACGTACTCGGGCGTCAGATCGATGCCAGCGACCCGATAGCCGCGCGTCGCCGCGAGAAACCGCGCCGGCCCGCCGATGCCGCTGCCGACGTCCAGGAGCTCCGTGTCGAGCGAGGCCGGCAGAAGATCGGCCAGCTCCCGCGTCGCCTCGCGGCCGCGGGCGTGAAACTCGTCGACGCCGGCGAGCTCGTCGACCCCCGGATGGTCCGGGTCCCTGCCGGCCTGCCGCAGCGCCTGCTCGATGCGCTGCAGCAGGTCACCCTTGCCATAGTGAGAGATCACCGAATCCGTCAGGCTCATCACAAGCTCCGCGGATAGCTCCCGGACAGGAAGAAGTCGTACACGCCGTAAGCCAGGATGCCGGCGGCGAGCCAGAACCACAGCCCGCCTGGCTCGTACCAGCCCTCGAACGCCATCCATAGCACGGCGAGCACGAGCACGCCGATCCGGCGCCAGAGCGGTACGAGCCACGGATGCGGCTGGGCCGCCACGGGCTCAGGCCGCCAGGGGCATGGCGCCGAGGCTGTCGTCGAGGCCGGCCTGCAGCCGGTCGAACAGCAGGTCGATCTCCGCCTCGGTGATGATCATCGGCGGGCAGAGGCCGATCGAATCGCCGGGCAGCGGGCGGATCAGCAGCCCGTGCTCCTGGCATTTGTTGGTGATCTGGGCGTTGGCCTTGAGCGCCGGATCGAACTGCTCCCTGGTCGCCTTGTTGCGCACGATCTCGAGCCCGCCGATCAGCCCCACGCCGCGCGCCTCGCCGACCAGCGGATGCGCTTCGAGCTGCTTGAGGCGGCGCAGGAAGTGTGGCGCCACCTGCTGGACGTGCCCGACGATGTCGTCCTGCTCGTAGATCTTGAGCGTCTCGAGCGCCACGGCTGCCGCCACCGGGTGACCGCCATAGGTGTAGCCCATACCGAGCGTGCCCAGCTTCTCGCTCTGGTCGGCGAGCACCTGGTAGAAGGCGTCGCTCATCAGGAGTGCCGCGATCGGCAGGTAGGCCGAGGAGAGCTGCTTGGCGCAGGTGAGCAGGTCGGGCTCGATGCCGAACGTGTCGCAGCCCCACATGTTGCCGGTCCGGCCGAAGCCGCAGATCACCTCGTCGGCGACGAACAGGATGTCGTGCTTCTTCAGGATCGGCTGGATGCGCTTGAAATAGCCCATCGGCGGCACCAGCACGCCGCCCGCACCCTGCACCGGCTCGGCGAAGAAGGCGGCGATGGTCTCGGCACCCTCGGCCGCGATCAGATCCTCGAGCTCCTTGGCAAGGCGGTCGACGAACTGCGCCTCGGTCTCGCCCGGCTGGCCGTAGCGGTAGAAGCTCGGCGGCGTCAGATGACGGAACCGGTCCGCCATCGGCAGGTCGAAGCCGTTGGCGGTGTAGGCCAGCGTACCGGTCAGATGGCCGGCCGCGATCGAGATGCCGTGATAGGCGCGCTGCCGCGCCAGGATCTTCTTCTTCTCCGGCAGGCCGCGGGCGTTCTGGTAGTACCAGATCAGCTTGAGCGCCGTGTCGATCGCCTCGGAGCCGGAATTGACGAAGTAGGCCTTGGCGATCGGCTTGGGGGCGATCGAGATCAGCTTCTCCGACAGCTCGATCAGGGGCTCGGTCGAGCGGTGCGAGAAGCTCTGGCTGTAGGGCATCTTCTCCATCTGGCGCCGCGCCGCCTCGACCAGCCGCTTCTCGCTGAAGCCCAGGCCCGCGCACCACAGGCCGGCGAGACCCTCGAGATAGCGCCTGCCGTCGTCGTCGATGACGAACACCCCATCGCCGCCGGTGATCGTCAGTGGGCCCTGTCGCTCGTGCTGCCGCAGGTTGGTGTAGGGGTGCACGATATAGGCGATGTCGCGCGCCTGCGACGAATTGGGCGCCAGGGTCATGGGGTCTGCTCCTTAGGGGCGCGCAAAGCCCGTGGCGCGCCCGATCGTCGAACTGCCGGCTAATGTAGACATCACCACCATCGGGAGCAATCACGCCCCGGCAAGGTAGCCATGTGCGCTGACCGACCGACGGACCCTTCGCCGGGCTGGCACGTTCAGCAGCCTGAACCGCAGGCTGGGGCCGCATGTTCGATCTGATCACCGCGTTCGTGGCGAAGGCCGGCTATGTCGGCATCGCCCTCTTGATGCTGGCGGAGAACCTGTTCCCGCCCGTGCCGTCGGAGCTGATCATGCCGCTCGCCGGATTCAGCGCGGCGCGCGGCGAGCTGAACGTCGTGGGAGTCCTGATCGCCGGCACGGTCGGCTCCGTCGCAGGGGCGCTGTTCTGGTACGAGGTCGGCCGGCGGATCGGCGTGGATCGCCTGCGACGATGGGCTGCGGGCCATGGCCGGTGGCTGACCCTCGCGCCCGCGGAGCTCGACCAGGCCATGGGCTGGTTCAAGCGGCACCGAGGCACCGCCGTGCTCGTGGGTCGGCTGGTGCCGGCGGTCCGCACGCTGATCTCGGTGCCGGCGGGCGTGAGCCAGATGCCGTTTCCGGCCTTTCTTGCCTGGACCACGGTGGGAACCATGCTTTGGACGGGTGTTCTGGCCGGGGCGGGCTACCTGCTCGAGGACGGGTACGACAAGGTCGCAGCCTGGGTGAATCCCGTCACCAATCTGGTCGTAGCACTTCTGGTGCTTGGCTATGTCTATCGCGTCGTGACCTTCCGGGTGCCGGAATCCGCGCCGCAGCGCTGACGGGGGGGCGGCCGTCTCAGTTCACGGCACGCCGCAAGCCGGGCGCGTCGAGCGAGAAGGCCGGGATGGTCACGTCGAACCGCTCGCCGCGGTCGTTCACCATCTGATAGCTTCCCGCCATGATGCCGCTCGACGTCGGCAACGGCGTGCCGCTGGTGTATTGGAACGCTTCGCCGGGCTCGAGCAGCGGCTGCTCGCCGACCACGCCCTCGCCCTTGACCTCCACGATGCGACCCCGGCCGTCGGTGATCCGCCAGTGGCGGGTGATCAGCTGGACGGTCTCCCGCCCCTCGTTCTGGATCTTCACCCGGTAGCCGAACACCCACCGCGCCTTCTCCGGCTCCGACTGATCGGCGACGTAGAAGGGCTCGACGGTGACACGGATCGAACGGGTCGTTTCGCTGTACATCGCTGCACCTACGGGGCCGCCGGCGGGCAGAGGTTAGACCCGCACGCATGCCGAGGGGAAGCGCCGGCGAGGCGAGGTGCGTCCGTTGACAGGCGCCATGTCGCGCTCAGACAATGCGGCTTCCTGCTGGAGAGGATGCATGCTCACGCGCGAACAGGTGGCCCCGAACGACCTCGAAGCATTCTGGATGCCGTTTACCGCCAACCGGGATTTCAAGGCCCGTCCGCGCATGATCGACCGCGCCGAGGGCATGCACTACGTGATGACCGATGGTCGGCGTCTGCTCGACGCCACGGCCGGGCTGTGGTGCTGTAACGCCGGCCATTCGACCCCGCGCGTGGTCGCGGCGATCCAGGCGCAAGCGGCCGAGCTCGACTTCGCACCCAGCTTCCAATGGGGCCATCGCAAATCGTTCGCGCTGGCCTCGCAGCTTGCCCACCTGTTTCCGAGCGACCTCGACCACGCCTTCTTCACCAATTCCGGCTCCGAATCGGTCGACACGGCGCTGAAGATCGCGCTCGCCTACCAGCGCGCCATCGGCCAGGGCACCCGCACGCGGCTGATCGGCCGGGAGCGCGGCTATCACGGCGTCGGCTTCGGTGGCATCTCCGTGGGCGGCATCGCCAAGAACCGGATGTATTTCGGCTCGCTGCTCGCCGGCGTCGACCATCTGCCGCACACGCTCGACATCGAGAGGAACAGCTTCAGCCGCGGCCTGCCGGAGCACGGCGTGGAGCTCGCCGACGTGCTCGAGCGGATCGTGGCGCTGCACGACGCCTCGACCATCGCGGCGGTGATCGTGGAGCCGGTCGCGGGCTCGATCGGCGTCTACCCGCCACCGAAAGGCTATCTCGAGAAGCTGCGGGCCATCACCGAGAAGCATGGCATCCTGCTGATCTTCGACGAGGTGATCACCGCCTTCGGCCGCCTCGGCGTGGGCTCGGCGGCCGAGTATTTCGGCGTCGTTCCGGACCTCGTCACGACCGCCAAGGGGCTGACCTCGGGCACCGTGCCGATGGGCGCCGTGATGGCGCGCAAGCATGTCTACGACGCGATCGTCCATGGCGGCGGCGCAGGCGGCGAGAAGGCGATCGAGCTGTTCCACGGCTACACCTACTCGGCGCATCCGTTGGCCACCGCCGCGGCCCTGGCCACGCTCGAGACCTATCGCGAGGAGCGACTGTTCGAGCGGGCCAAGGAGCTGGCGCCCTATTGGGAGGACCGCCTGCACTCGCTGCGCGACCGCCCGAACGTGATCGACATCCGCAATCTCGGCCTCATGGGTGCGGTCGAGCTGTCCCCTCGCCCAGGCAAGCCGGGCGAGCGGGCCTACGACGCCATGCTCAAAGGCTGCGAGAAGGGCGTGATGCTCCGCATCACGGCGGATACCATCGCCATGTCGCCGCCGCTGATCGTGACGCGCGAGCAGATCGACGAGATGGTCGGACTTCTGGGCGAGGTGCTCGACGAGCTCGAGTAGCAGCACGCGGGAGGCGGCCTTGTTCTCCCGCGACCAGCGGGCACCTCGCCCGATCCAGGCAGCGCGTGCCGTTTGGCACGTCGACCTTTCCACTCCGGAGTGGTTCGCGGTCAGTGCCGCCGCAGATCCTGCATCAGCTCGATCTGAACCTGCTGGATCTCCATCAGCCGCTCGAACTGCGTCCGAAGCAGGTGATCGAGCTTCTCGTGCAGCAGCCGAACCTCGAGCTCCGCCTTGAGGTTGATCATGTAGTCGTGCTCGGCCCGAGCGCGGTCGCGAGCCTCCTGGCGGTTCTGGCTCATCATGATCACCGGCGCCTGCACGGCGGCGAGACAGGACAGGACGAGGTTGAGCAGGATGAAGGGATAGGGGTCGAAGCTTGCCGCCAGCACGACCGTGTTCAGCACCATCCAGGCGACCATCACCAGGACGAACAGACCGATGAAGCGCCAGCTGCCGCCGAACTCGGCGACGCGATTGGCCACTCGTTCGCCCCTGGTCTCCGTCCGGTCCAGCCGGGCATCGACGTTCGTGGTGAGCATCTCGCGCTGCGAGATGCGCGCGACGACGGAGCGCTCCAGCTCGCTGAGATCGCCCATCTCGCGCTCGAGCAGGCGCTGGACATAGCTGCCGCGGAAGCGGTTGAGGTCGGTGTGGCAGATGAGGCTGTCCTGCTGCCAGCCCGGCACCGCCTGGGCGATCGCCTCGCCCAGGAACGGGCGGATGAGCGCCGCAGGGACGAGCTGGCTACGGCGGAAGCTCCGGCCGCAGGCGGCACATCTGGCATGCTCCTCGATCCGGCCGTTGGTCCGCATCACGTCCCGCCGCACAGACTTCGTCCGCGGCAGGTGAAGACGCGCAGCCTCGAGGCTCGTCAAGAGCGGGCTTGGCTCACCCTGCGGCACCCTCGACCGTCAGGAGCACCAGAAGCGCAAGTCCCAGCCAGCAGAGGATGCCGGCTCCGACCATGAGCGTCAGCTCGAGAGTGCCGGTGCGGATGGCTTTGGAAAGATCGACCGTTGCGGAGGCGACGCCGCTCCGGCTACCGTCGACCGGGGACAGTGCCGCGGCGGATCGACGTCGCGTGGCCTGGGTCGAAAGCATCGGATCAGCTCTTGCCGATCATCTGCTGTGCCAGCGCAAGCAGCTCGCCGGCAGGAACATCGCCGCTCAGAGCGAACGCCTCGTCACTGTCGCGCCATTTGACCGTGTTGACCCCATCGATCCGTTCGATTGTCGGCAATGTGCTGTCGTCCAGTGTCACGAAGGCCCTGAGGAGCACGATCTCCTCGCCATCGGTGCGGGCGAGAAGCGCCACGACCGCGGTGCCCCCTTTCCAGGGGATCTCCTCAGTCCGGAGCGTGCGCACCTCCGCTGACCTGGCTTGGTCGGGCGGCAGCCCGCCCGCCCGCGATCCGGCAGGGTCCGCGCCAATCTCGGGCAAGACGAGCTGCACGACCCGCCATGCCTGCGCCGCCTCATCGGCCAGGATCTCCTGCGGCGTCTCGACGGGTCCCGTGCGCCATGACGTCAGCAGGAATCCCGCGACCACGCAGGCGACAAGCACAACGGCGAGCGAAAACGCGCGGCGGGCACGCGGCAGCACCTCCCGAAACCCGACAGCATTGCCCAGCCGGCGCCGCAGATGTTCGGTCCGGGGACTCACCGGATCCGCTTCCGCGTCGAGCCACACCCGGATCTCGCTGCCTAGCCGCAACGTCTCCATGACCGATGCCGCCGCCTCGGGATTCTCTTCGAGATAGGCCTCGACACGAAGGCAGAGCCCGGGATCGAGTTGCCCATCGAGATAGGCTTGCAGCTCGTCGTCGGTGGGTCTGTTGGACATGGGCTAGACCAGTCGCAATGCGCGCCTCGCCGGTCGCGACGTCGAGGCTGCCGGACGGCCGGTGGCCGCCCGCAGCGCCTGACGGGCGCGCGACAGACGGGACATCACGGTGCCGATCGGCACCGAGAGGATGTCGGCGACCTCGCGATAGCTCAGACCCTCGATGGCCACGAGAACGAGAACGGCGCGATGCTCCTCGGGCAGCGTCATCATGGCCTCGATGGTCCGGCTCAGCTCGACGCGCGCGCTCTGGGGCGCGACCACAGCGCTTGCCTGGGCCCGCAGCGTCTCAGCCAGGGCGCGGTTCTCCTGAACCTGCCGCCTTTGGCGCTTGAGATGGGCATGGTGAACGATGGTGAGCAGCCAGGGCGTCACCGGCAGCGCCGGGTTCCAGGTGCGGACACCGGCGATGGCCTGGGTCAACGCCTCCTGCACCAGGTCCTCCGCCTTGTCGGGACAGCGCGTGAGAACAAGCGCGTAGCGCTGTGCGGCGGCAACCTCGGCGGTCAGATCCTTGCGGAAGAGATCGAACAGTTCCATGCCACGTCTAGCCGTGGCACACAGTTTTATTCCTTCTCCGTCCGACCTTTCCGCCTAGCGGGCTGCAGCGCCGACGGTCGTCAGTTGGTGGCAGGCGGGTTGCCGCCGATACGGGTCGCCACCCGGGTCGGGCGTGCGAGGACGCTGGGATCGAGCTGCTGCGGATCGACCCGTTCGGCCCAGGACACGATCGGGATCACGGTCTGCCCGTCGGAACGCTGGCCGCGCACCGGATTGATGTAGTTCCAGACGATCTCGCCCGCGCGCGTCACCTCGAACAGCCGCCCGCCATCCGACTCGGTGATCAGCGTATTGCCGTTCGGCAGCCGCGCCTGCGAGGAACGCACCTCACTTTCGAACGGCTCCTCCGGTGTGCCGGCATAGGTCCAGACGATCTTGTGCGTCTTCGGGTCCACCTCGATCACGCGCGTGATTCCGCCCGGACCGACATTCCCCTGATTGTCGAACAGCAGGATGTTGCCGTTGGCGAGCAGGTCGGGATCATGCTGCCGCAGCCACGCGCCGCGCATCGTCCAGGTGATCTCATCGGTGGTCGGGTCGAAGATCGCCAGCGTCCCGATCTCGCGGAAGGACAGCAGCAGCCGACCCTCGCGGGCCTCCGGCAGCTTCTGCGCGCTGGTACCGTCGAGATACTCGATGGAGTTGGTGTGCAGGTAATCGCCCGCACCCTTCTGGATGTACCAGGGCACCGTATCGAGCAGGCGGGCGGAGGGCGACCGCAGCAAGCTGTCGATGATCCGCACCTTCTTCAGCTCGCGCCCATCCGGTGAGAGCACGGCTATGTAGTCATCGATGCGCGGCGCCTTGAGATGGGCATATTGCGGCAGGTCGTCCTGGCCGATCTCCTGCGTCAGCACGAAGATCCTCCCGTCGGGGGCGACCGTCAGATCATGGTGGACGTGGGCGAGATACTTCCACAGGACGTTGTTGTCCTTGTCGAACTTGACCAGTCCGTAGCCCCAGGGCGTATCGCCGACCGCAACGTAGAGCGCCAGCATGTCGCCGTTCGGGTAGAGATGGGACTTCTCGATGTAGACATGCGAATCGGGCTGCGGCGCCTTCACCGCGGCCGTCTCGTCCCAGATCCGGCTGTAGGGCAGGCCCCACTCGCGTATCACATTGCCCTGCATGTCGATGAGCCGGACCTTCTGATCCTGCCCGCCCGTGTAGACCGTCAGACCATTCTGCGCCTTGTCGGGGACGTACTTCGTGACGCCGGTCGCCTTGGTCCGCTCGTTGCGCCACAGATCGAACAGGAGCGGATCGTTGTATTGAGTGGCCTTGCTGTAGAGTGCCGTACCTGCGCGATAGGCGTCCTCGACGATGCGCGCGGGCGGCGCCTCGCTCAGGGTCGCGACACTGCCCGCCACGAAGGCCAGGACCGCGACCGCAACGAAGCAGACACCGATATACAGATTGCGCCCGAGATTTCCCGATGACCCGACCATGGCTTCCTCGTTCGCGCCCGACAACCTAGCACTGCCTGTCCCTAGCCCAACCAACTGACGTTCGTTGCGTTCCTTATCGTCCGGCTTGGCTGTCATGCACGGGAAGCATGCCGCCCGAGCCTTCCGTCACGAAGCGCTCGAAAACCAGGGCTGCCGCCGCCACGTCCTCGACCGCCATCCCGACCGATTCGAACACTGTAGTCCTTCCTTCGGGCACGGTCACGCTTCCGGCAAGGACCTCTCCCAGCTCCGCGAAAATCTTCGCCCCTGACAGCAGCACATCGCCCGACTCCCGCATCACTCCTTCGCGCGAGTCCGCGATCACCACACTGTCGCGCATGGCCGCGTCGTCGAGCTCACGCCCGTTGGGCCCGGACCAGCCGACCGCGTTCACAAGCGCTCCCTGCTCGAGCCAAGCCCCGGCGAGGATCGGCGCAGTCGCGGCCGTCGCCGTCACCACCACGTCCGCATCCTTCACCGCATCGGCGGCCTCCATGGCGCGCCCACCGACGTCCTGCGCGAACTTCCGTGCGCGTTCCGGATCACGGCTCCAGACCCGCACCTCCGGAAAGTCGCGGACCAGGCGCAACGCCTCGACATGACTGCGGGCCTGAACGCCGCTTCCCAGGACCGCCAGGATCTTCGCATCGGGGCGTGCCAATGCCCGAGTTGCCACCGCAGAGACGGCCGCCGTTCGCATCTCCGTGATGAGACGCCCGTCCAGCACTGCCAGCGGCTCTCCGGTCTCGGGGCGGAACAGGAGAATCAGCGCGAGATGGGTCGGCAGATCGAGCGACGCGTTGCCGGGATAGATGCTGACCAGCTTCGCACCCATCCCGACCACGCCGGCCGCGGGCATGGCGCCGAAGTAGGCGTTCGACGCCGGCGCCTTGAGCATCTGCCGCGCCGGCTGCTCGACCCGCCCGACGGAGAGCTCAACCAGGGCGCGCTCCATCACCGGCAGCAGCTCCTCGACCCGCAGCAGCGACCGAACCCGCTCCTCGTCGAGATAAGGCAACATGTCGGTCTCCATGGCGTTGATCCCCAACCGTGGCGGCTACGTCACGCAGAGGCCATCCTCGTCGCGCAGACGGCGATTTGCATGGACCAGGAGACGCTGGGCGGTCACGTTACGCTGGGCATGAGGCGTAGGAGTGAGCGTGTTGGCAAGCTTGTTGCGCGTGGGAAGTCATTGGACACTGGCGTTCGTCCTGTCGTTCCTGGCGGCTACTGCGGCCACCGCGCGACCGAGCATCGTGTTCATCATGTCCGACGACGAGGACGTGGCCGCACATCGGGTCATGGAGCAGACGAAGCGGCTCGTCGCGGACAGGGGTGCGGTGCTCGACAACTATTTCGTGACCAATTCGTTCTGCTGTCCATCTCGGACCACGACCCTGCGGGGGCAGTACGCGCACAATCACCAGATCCAGGGCAACGATCCTCCCGCGGGCGGGTTCGCCAAGTACAAGGCGCTGGAGCTGGGCCGGTCCACGATCGCGACCTGGCTGCACGACGCGGGCTACCGGACGGCCTTCCTGGGCAAGCTGCTGAACGGATACGAGCCCGAGCTGCACGGGCCTGAGCCGGGATGGGACGAGTGGTACGCGGTCGGCGGCCGCTTCACGAACTTCGGCTACACCTTGAACGAGAACGGGAAGGTCGTCGCCTACGGCCACGAGCCGGAGGACCATCTGACGGACGTGCTCGCCCGCAAGGCCGCCGACGCGATCCGCCGAGCGCCCCACGACCAGCCGCTGTTCGTCTATGTAGCGCCGTACGATCCACACAGCCCGGCGCAGCCTGCGCCACGGTACGCCGATCTGTATCAGGACGTACCACTGCCGATGCCGCCATCGTTCGATGAGGCGGACGTGACCGACAAGGCCTCCTACGTGGCCGGCCAGCCACCGCTGGAAGCCTGGGAGAAAGAGGCGCTGCTCAAGCACAACCGCGAGCGGCTCCGTGCCTTGCGGGCGGTCGACGACATGGTGGCGACCATCGTGGCGGCGCTCGGTGAGGCCGGCCGGCTCGACGACACCTACGTCGTCTACACCTCGGACAACGGCTTCCACATGGGCCAGCACCGGCTGTTCATCGGCAAGACGACGGCCTACGAGGAGGACATCCGGGTGCCGATGGCGATTCGCGGGCCTGGCATCCCTGCGGGTCAGCACGTGCAGCAGATCATCCTCAACAATGATCTGGCGCCCACCTTCGCCGCGATCGCAGGCGCCGAGCTGCCGCGCTTCGTGGACGGCCGCTCCTTCCTCCCGTTGTTCGCCCATCCGGACCGGCCCTGGCGCCGCAGCTTCCTGATCGAGCGCCGACAGATGGAGACGCACGAGCTTTCCGGCTACGCGGTCATCGACGCGCTGCGCACCGAGCGACACACCTACATCGAGTATGGCACCGGCGAGCGGGAGCTCTACGACCTTGCCGCCGATCCGTTCCAGCTCGACAACCTCGCGGCCACCGCCGACTCCACGCTGCTCGAGGCGATGACCGAGCGTCTCGCCGAGCTCCGGAACTGCGCCGCCGACACTTGCCGAATGCTCGAGGATTTGCCAGTGGAGCCGGACCCGACGCCCGTCGCGGAGCATGCCGCACCCCAGAAGGGATGACCGCGGAGAGGGTGCGACCGGAGGGGACAGTCCCGTGAAGCCCGTCGTCACCCTCACGGTGAATCCAGCCGTCGATGTCGCCTGCGTGACGGACGAGGTGATCCCGATGCGCAAGGTCCGCACGCGCGACGAACGCTACGACCCCGGCGGCGGCGGCATCAACGTCGCCCGAATGATCCGGGCCCTCGGTGGCGAGGCGGTCGCCTTCTATCTCGCCGGCGGCATCACCGGCCAGGCGCTCGAGGGGTTGATCGACCGGTGCGGCATCGCCTCGGTACGCGTCCCGATCGCCGGCCAGACCCGCGTCAGCCAGACCGTCTACGAAACCTCCACGGGCCACGAATACCGCTTCACGCCGGAAGGACCCGAGGTCACACCGATCGAGTGCCACAACTGCCTCGAGGTCCTCTCGATCGTCGACGGCGAGTACTTCGTCATCAGCGGCAGCCTGCCCCGCGGCATGCCGTTCGACTTCTACGCCAGCGTCGCACGGCTGGCGAAGGGCCATGGCGGCAGAGTGGTGCTCGACAGCTCTGGCACCGCTCTGCATCGCGCGCTCGCCGATGGGGTCTTCCTGGTCAAGCCGAGCAAGCGGGAGCTCGAGCATCTGCTCGGTCGCAAGGCCAGCACGCCGGCGGACGAGGAGGCGCTCGCGCGCGAGGTGGTCGATCGTGGCAGCGCGGAGATTTGCGCGCTGACCCTGGGCGGGCAGGGTGCCGTCCTGGCCAGCCGCACCGGAGTCGTCCGTCTGGCGAGCCCGAAGGTGGAGAGCCGCAGCGCGGTCGGTGCCGGAGACGCCTTCCTCGGCGCGATGGTCTGGGCTCTTGCCAACGGCCGCTCGATCGATCACGCGTTCGCCTATGGCGTGGCCGCCGGCGCCGCCACCGCCATGAGCCCAGGCACCGAGCAGGGCAGCCGCGACGAGGTCGAGCGGCTGTTCGCCGGCCTGACGAGCTAGGAGGCGCGCCTTGCCGTATCTCGCCATGCTCCGCCACGGCCTCAGTGCCTGGAACGCGGAGAATCGGTTCACCGGCTGGGTGGATGTCGACCTGTCGGAGGTGGGTGTCGAGCAGGCCCAGCGCGCCGGTGACCTCCTGCGCGCCGAGGCGATCGAGTTCGATCACGCCTTCACCTCGGTGCTCAAGCGGGCGATCCGCACCTTGTGGATCGCGCTGGACCGGATGGACCGGATGTGGCTGTCCCAGACGACGAACTGGCGGCTGAACGAGCGTCACTACGGCGCCCTGCAGGGCCTCAACAAGGCTGAGACGGCGGCGAAGCACGGCGACGAGCAGGTCAAGATCTGGCGACGCAGTTTCGACGTGCCGCCGCCGCCCCTGCCGCTCGACGATCCCATGCATCCGAGCCGCGACCCGCGCTACCGCGACGTCCCGGCAGCGATCCTGCCCGCGACCGAGTCGCTCAAGACCACCCTCGATCGCGTCATGCCCTATTGGAGCGAGGCGATCGCGCCGCGGCTGCAGGATGGTCAGAACGTTCTGATCGCCGCCCATGGCAACAGCCTGCGGGCGCTGGCGAAGCACCTGTTCGGGATCGGGGACGAGGCGATCGTCGGGCTCGAGATCCCGACCGGCAATCCGATCCTGGTCGAGCTCGACGCCGGTCTCCGGCCGGTCGCCGCCCGCTATCTCGACGAAAGCCGCGCCGGACCTCTGCCAGAGATCGGCTGAGCAGCATCAAGGCGGGTCCCCGAAAGACAAGCAGAAATCTTTCGGCCCGCAGTTCGGGGCTAGAAGTGCCGCCAACCTTGGCGCGGCAGGATCACAGGCTGACCGTCGGCCTCGACGACGCTGACGCCCGAACCCTCCGTGATCGCGCCGATGCGGGTGACGGCATGGCCAACAGCCGAGGCTAAGCCCTCGACGATCGAGCGTTGCGTCGCCGGAGCCGTGAACAGCAGCTCGTAGTCGTCGCCGCCGGTCAGGGCTGCCTCGCGCGCGCCGGGCACGCCGCGGGCAACGTCCGAGAGCGGCAGCCGGGAGACATCGATCACCGCTGCCGCCCTCGACTCCGTGCAGATGTGCGCGAGGTCAGCGACCAACCCGTCGGACACATCTATCGCCGCATTGGCCAAGCCACGTAGCGCCCGACCCAGCGCGAGCCTCGGGCTTGGGGCCCGGTAGCGACCGACGAGCTCGAGGGCCTCGTCCTCAGTGACCGCGAGCCCACGCAGAACACGCAGGCCGATCGCGGCATCGCCCAGTGTGCCAGATACCCAGACATCGTCGCCCGGCCGAGCACCGGAGCGGAGAAGCGCCTGGCCGCTTGGCACCGTGCCGACGATCGTCAGCGAGAGTACCAAGGGACCGGTGGTCGAGGTCGTGTCGCCGCCGATGAGGTGGCAACCGAATCGCTGCTGGTCCGTGCTCAGACCGGAGGTGAACCGCTGCAGCCAGCCGTCGCCGATCGACGGCGGGCGCGCGACCGCCGTCAGATAGGCCAAGGGATCGGCACCCATGGCAGCGAGATCGGAGAGATTGACGCGCAGCAGCTTGCCGCCGACGAGCTCGGGCGGATCGTCGGCGAGAAAATGCACGTCGGCGACGATCGCATCCTTGGCGATCACGAGCTGCCGACCGGCCGGGACATCGACCAGCGCCGCATCGTCCGTCAGTTCCAACGCCCCGGCAAAGCCCTGCGCCAGGGGCTTGAGCATGCGGTCGATGAGCTCGAACTCGCCGAGGCTCATATTGCCGGCCCCTGGGTCCTCAAGGTCTGCGCGAGACGATCCAGAACCGCATTGACGAATGCCGGCTCGCCCGCATCGAAGAACAGATAGGCGAGCTCGACATACTCGTTGATCACCACCTTGACCGGAACGTCCGTCCGCTCGGCGAGCTCGAACGCTCCGGCCCGCAGGCAGGCCCGCAGCAGAAAGCCGAGGCGGGCGAAGGTCCACCCCTCGGCCAGGCAGACCGCTATCTCGGGGTCGAGCCGCTCATGCGCCGCCCAGGTCCCCTTGACGACGATCTCGAACCACTCCCGATCCACCTCGGGCGAAGGCTGGTCGAGCTCGAACGGCTCGAACAGATGCTGGAGACGGTGCTCGACGAACTCGCGACAGACCTGGTCGGCCGAGGCCCCCATGAGCTCGACCTGATAAAGTGCCTGCACCGCCGCGAAACGGGCCGCGCGCCGCTTGTTGAGGATCGGGCGGCCCTTGAGCTTGCTCATGCGTGCAGCGCCCTGCTCCAGGCGAGCAGCCGGAGCGCGGCCAAGGCGGCGCCGCCACCTTTGTCCTGATCGGTCGGCTCGGCGCGCACCAGCGCCTGCGCCTCATTCTCGACGGTGAGGATGCCGTTCCCGATCGCGGCCCCGGTACGGATGCCAAGCTCCATCAGACCACGACAGCTCTCGCCGGCGACGAGCTCATAATGCGTGGTCTCGCCCCGGATCACGCAGCCCAGGGCGACATAGGCCTCGAACCGGCCGGTCGCCTGCGCCATCGCCACGGCGGGAGGGATCTCCAGCGCTCCGGGCACCACGACATGCGCCACCTCGGTCCCGGCCACCTCGAGCATGCGCCTGGCGCCGGCCAGCAGGAGGTCGTTGATGTGCGCGTAGAAGCGGGCCTCGACGATGAGCACCCGGGCCCCCGGCAGACGAGGCACCTCGGCTGCGGTCCCTGGTCCGGCCATGCGGCGGTCTCCTTGCTGCGCGCCGCTAAGAGCGCGCGGATTGCAGATAGGCTGTCCCCCGCTCGGCTCAAGCCTCGCCTTCGGTTTGCAGCTGCCTCGCGACGTATCGGGCGAGCATGTCGGCCTCGAGGTTGACGGCATCGCCCAGCTGCCGGTCGGCGAGCGTCGTATGCTGCCAGGTATGGGGAATGACCATGACGGCAAAGCGCCCCGCGCCGACCGCATTGACCGTCAGCGAGATGCCGTCGACCGCGATCGACCCCTTCACCGCGACCAGCGGCGCGAGCGCGGACGGGAGGGCGATCGCGAGCCGATGGCAGTCGCCCTCGGGCGCAAGCGCCGCGATCGTCCCGACCGCGTCGACATGGCCGAACACCAGATGCCCGCCCAGTTCGTCGCCGAGCCGCAGCGAGCGCTCGAGGTTGACCCGACGACCGGTCTGCCAGCGGCCGAGCGTCGTACGCGCCAGAGTTTCGGCCGAGGCCTGGACGGTATGGCACCCCTCGCCGATGGCGGTCACGGTGAGGCAGATGCCGTCATGCGCCAGCGAGGCCCCAAGCGCGATCTCGGCGAGCGGCAGCGCGCTGGCCATGACCAGCTCGCGTCCTCCATCGATGTCGCGCACCGCGGCGACCTCGCCCAGATGGGTCACGATCCCGGTAAACATCAGCAAGCCTCACGCAGGTTCAAGCACGAGGAGCCGGTCCTGGCCGACCGGTCGCGCGGCAACGGGATGCCAACGGCGGGCGTCGGCGAGCGCCCGCACGCCCAAGGGGCCGAGAGCCGGCACGCCGTCGCCGCCGAGCAGCAGCGGGGCGGTGAACAGATGGATCCGGTCGACCAGGCTGGCACGCAGGAACGCGGTCGCCACCATCGCCCCGCCTTCGATCAGCAGCCGGGTGATCCCCTGTTCGGCCAAACTGGCGAGCATGTCGGCGAGCTGGTCGGCCTCCTCGACGTCCGGCAGGGCATGGAGCGTCACGCCCGCTGCCGCCAGCCGCTCGGCCGCTGCGGCGGCCGGATCGACGGTGAACAGCCAGACCGGCTGGATGCCGGAACTCCGGGCAAGCCTGCCCGCGGGCGGCAGCCGCAGCCGGCGGTCCAGCACCACCCGCACCGGCGAGCGCTCCTCCAGCCCCGGCAGGCGGCAGGTGA
The DNA here is from genome assembly GCA_050246385.1 of Geminicoccaceae bacterium. Classification (GTDB taxonomy): domain Bacteria; phylum Pseudomonadota; class Alphaproteobacteria; order Geminicoccales; family Geminicoccaceae; genus Benzoatithermus. The sequence continues at coordinate 5,981 of JBFWWD010000065.1, read as the reverse complement.
GCAGCGGATCGTCGCTCAGGGCGGTGCCGCTGCCGATCAGGATCGCGTCATAGCGCAGCCGCAGCCGGTGCCCTTCCGCGCGGGCCGCTTCCCCGGTGATCCACATGCTCTCGCCCGATGCGGTGGCGATCCTGCCGTCGGCGCTGGTGGCGAGCTTGAGCGCCACGAACGGCCGCCGCCGGCACATGCGCGCGAAGAACCCGGAATTCAGACGACACGCCTCGGCCTCCAGGCAGCCGACTGCGACCTCGACCCCGCCCTCCCGCAGTATGGCGATGCCCTTGCCGTTGACCCGCGGGTCGGGATCGACCGCCGCCACCACCACGCGCGCGATCCCGGCCTGGAGCATCAGCTCCGTGCAGGGCGGGGTGCGGCCGTGATGCGCGCAGGGCTCAAGCGTGACGTAGGCGGTGCTGCCGCGCGCCGCCTCGCCCGCGCGCGCGATCGCCTCGCTCTCCGCATGCGGCCGACCGCCCGGCTGCGTCCAGCCACGCCCGACCACCCGTCCATCCCGGACCAGCACGCAGCCCACCGCCGGATTCGGCCAGACATTCCCCAGCCCACGCTCCGCCAGGGCCATGGCCATGGCCATATAGCGTTCGTCACCAGAAGCCATCACCGCCCGCCGGCCACCTCGGCATGCTCGTGCATGGGCGCGCCGTCCGGATCATCCGGAAGATGGCGGATGAACTCCTCGAAGTCGCGCGCCGTCGCGAAGTCGCGATAGACCGAGGCAAACCGCACATAGGCGACCTCGTCGAGCTGGGCGAGGCTCTCCATGGCCAGTTCGCCGATGCGGGTCGACGGCACCTCCGATTCGCCGGTGGTCTCGATTCGCCGCACGATGCCGTTGACGATGCGGTCGAGCTGCTCTTCGTCGATGCCGCGCTTGCGGGTCGCGATGCCGATCGAGCGGATGAGCTTGTCACGGTCAAACGGCACCCGCCGGCCATCCTTCTTCACCACCAGAAGCTCGCGAAGCTGGACCCGCTCGAAGGTCGTGAAGCGCGCGCCGCACACCGAGCACTGTCGACGCCGGCGGATCCCCGAGCCGTCGTCGACGGGCCGCGAGTCCTTCACCTGGGTATCTTCCGAGCCGCAGAACGGGCAGCGCATCCAACGCTCCGAGAGCCTGCACCCCAGCGGGAGCGAACGACTTATAGCAGGCACCCCAGATAGTGACAGGGTGCGGTCATGCCAGCTTCTCGACGCGTCTTTGATCACGGCCGCCCGCGAACGCCGTGTCGAGGAGCATACCGACGTTGTCGCCCGCCGCGGCCTGACCGGCCGCCCTCGCGCCGAGCACGAGGATATCCGCGTCCTCGACGCCCGCGTGATCGGCGGCAGCGGCAACGATGGCGGCTGTCATGAAGAGGCTTTCGGGACACTGCGCGAGCCTGCACTTTACCCGGTCCGGGCGCAGCCCGGATCGGGTCGAGACGGCTGCAACTCGCGCTTGCCTCCGATCCTCCCGCGCCTTAGCCGTACCTCATAGCGCCCCACCGGCCGCTCGATCAGGGAGACTAGTCCGTGCCGAAAGTGACCATGTCCACACCGGTCGCGATGAACGCCGATGCCCTCTGGCAGGCGATCGGTTCATTCGCCGCGATCGGCCAGTGGCATCCGATGATGGAGCGCGTCGATTCGGACGGGGAGGCCAAGGGCTCGCTCCGCACGCTCCGGTTGATCGGCGGCGCCAAGCTGGTCGAGCGGCTGGAGGAGGTGAGCCCGACCGAGCGCCTCTATCGCTACTCGATCCTCGAGAGCCCGCTGCCGATCAGCGACTATGTCTCCGAGATCCGGGTGAAGGACAACGGCGATGGCACCAGCACCGTCGAGTGGTCCAGCGACTTCAACGTCAACAGCAACAGCGAGCACGACGTGGTCAAGACCGTGCAGGAAGTATATCAGGCCGGTCTCGACAATCTGAGCAAGCTCTACGGCTTCGGCCGACGCTGAGCTTGGCAGCGGTCTGGGAGAGGAGAGCATGGTCGAGTTGCTGGCACCGGGTCGGCTCGAGCTTTCCCGCCTCGAAGCCTGGACCTCCGCGCCGCCCGTGCGTCTGGCGCTCGACCCGGCGTCAAGGCCGGCGATCCGTGCCGCAGCGGAAGTCGTGGCGCGGGCGGCCGGAGGCGAGGCCCCGGTCTACGGAGTCAATACCGGCTTCGGCAAGCTGGCACGGGTGCGCATCCCTGCCGACGACATCGTCGAGCTGCAGCGCCGGATCGTGCTGTCACACATGTGCGGCGTCGGCGAGCCGCTGGGGGACGACATCGTCCGCCTGGTCCTGGTCCTCAAGGCGGCGAGCCTCGGCCTCGGCCGCTCCGGCGCACGCGAGGCGACGATCGACGGTCTCCTGGGGCTGCTCGCCGCGGACGCACTGCCAGTGGTCCCCTGCCAGGGCTCGGTTGGCGCGTCGGGCGATCTGGCCCCGCTCGCCCATGTCGCCGCGGCCCTGATCGGCGTCGGGCAGATCCGGCTGAACGGGCAGACGCTGCCAGCAGCCGCAGCGTTGGCCAAAACCGGCATGATGCCGCTGACGCTCGCAGCCAAGGAAGGCCTGGCCCTACTCAATGGCACGCAGGTTTCCACCGCGCTCGCGATCGCCGGCCTCGCCAAGGCGTGGCGCCTGTTCGAGGCGGCCCTGGTCGCCGGAGCGCTGAGCACCGACGCGGCCCTGGGCAGCGACGTGCCGTTCGATGCGCGAATTCACCGGGCCCGCAATCAGCCCGGGCAGGCCGAGGTCGCGGCCGTCCTTGCCCGCCTGCTCGCCGGCAGCGAGATCCGCGGCTCGCATCTGGACTGCGATCGCGTCCAGGACCCTTACTCGCTGCGTTGCCAGCCCCAGGTGATGGGCGCGGCCCGCGATCAGCTCGCCGCGGCAGCCGAGGTGCTCGAGCGCGAGGCGAACGGCGTCTCCGACAATCCGCTCGTGTTTGCCGAGGAGGGCGAGATCCTGTCGGGCGGCAATTTCCACGCCGAGCCCGTGGCGTTCGCCGCCGACGGTATCGCGCTCGCGCTGGCGGAGATCGGCAATCTTTCGGAGCGGCGCATGGCGCTGCTCACGGACGCCAGCCAGAGCAGCCTGCCCGCATTCCTGACGCCGGCGCCCGGCCTGAACTCGGGCTTCATGATCCCGCAGGTGGTCTCGGCTGCGCTCGCGGCCGAGAACAAGCACCTCGCCAATGCCGTCGCCACCGACACGATCCCCACCAGCGCGAACCAGGAGGATCATGTCAGCTTCGCCACCTATGCCGCCCGGCGCCTGCACAAGATGGCCGACAATCTCGCGCGGCTGCTCGCGATCGAGCTCATGGCGGCAGCGCAGGGCGTCGAGCTGCGCCGTCCACTCCGCTCGAGCGGCCAACTGGAGCGTACACTGGCCACGGTTCGCGAGGCGTGCCCGTTCCTGACCGACGATCGTCCCCTCGGCGCGGAGATCGAGGCGGTGGCCGGCATGGTGCTCGCTGGCCGCTTTCGGCCATAACCAGCGGAGCGAACGCGTGCCCGAAGTCCTGAAGGCCAACAATCGCGCCTGGGCCGCCACGAAGGTCGCCAGCGATCCGGACTTCTTCCGGCGCCTCGAACGACAGCAGAACCCGCTCTATCTGTGGATCGGCTGCTCGGACAGCCGGGTGCCCGCCAACGAGATCATCGGTCTCGATCCCGGCGAGGTGTTCGTGCACCGCAACGTCGCCAACCTCGCGCCACCTCAGGACGCCAACTACCTGTCCGTGCTCCAGTTCGCGGTCGACGAGCTGAAGGTGGAGCACATCATGGTCGTCGGCCACTATGGCTGCGGCGGCGTGCGGGCCGCGGTCGACGGCCGCAGGCGTGGCCTGGTCGACCACTGGCTGCACCCGATCCGTGAGGTCTACCAGGAGCATCGCACGCAGCTCGAGGCGATCTTGGACGAGGAGACCCGGCTGCGCCGGCTTTGCGAGCTCAACGTGATGCGGCAGGTCCGGAACGTCGCCTCGGACCTGTTCGTGCTCGATGCATGGAAACGAGGCCAGAAGCTGGCGGTGCATGGCTGGGTCTATTCCTTGAGCACCGGCCTCGTGAACGACCTGCAGGTCTCGGTCTCAGCGCCGGTTCGCTAGGTAGACGGAGTCACTCCGCCGCCTCGGCCTCGGGCGTCTCCTGCTGCCGCCGCCACATGTCGGCGTAGAGCCCACGGCGGGCGAGCAGCGCCAGATGCGTGCCGCGCTCGACCACCCTGCCCTGCTCCAGGACGACGATCTCGTCGGAATCGATCACGGTCGACAGGCGATGCGCGATCACCAGCGTCGTGCGCCCGGCGGCGACGCGCTCCAGGGCCTCCTGCAGCGCCTGCTCGGTGCGGCTGTCGAGGGCGGAGGTCGCCTCGTCGAGGACCAGGACCGGCGGGTTCTTGAGCATCACGCGCGCAATCGCGACCCGCTGCTTCTCGCCACCCGAGAGCTTGAGGCCGCGCTCACCCACGATCGTCGCGTAGCCTTCGGGCAGGCTCATGACGAAATCATGGATCTGGGCCAACCGTGCCGCTGTCTCGACCTCATCCTGGGCCGCCCCCGGACGGCCATAGGCGATGTTCGCAGCCACGGTATCGTTGAACAGGACCGTATCCTGAGGGACGACGCCGATCGCGCGTCGCAGGCTCGCCTGGGTCACACTGCGGATGTCCTGACCGTCGACCGATACCGAGCCGCCCGCAACCTCGTAGAAGCGGAACAGGAGCCGCACCAGTGTCGACTTGCCGGATCCCGACGGGCCGACCACGGCCAGCTTGTGTCCGGCGGGGATCTCGAAGCTGACCCCGCGCAGGATCGGCCGGCGCGGATCGTAGTCGAAGCACACCTCGGCGAAGCGCACGTGGCCGCCGCTGACCGCGAGCGGTCGAGCGCCGGGCGGGTCGGCGATCTCCGGCGTCAGTGTGAACAGGCCGTGGATGTTCTCGAGGTCGGTCAGCGACTGGCGCAGCTCGCGATAGAACACGCCGAGAAAATTGAGCGGCTGATAGAGCTGCAGGATGAAGGCGTTGACCAGCACGATGTCGCCGACGCTCAGGGTACCGGCGACCACATGCGAGGCCGCGGCGATCATCACGGCGGTGACGCCGACGGCAATGATCGCGGCTTGGCCAGCGTTGAGGAAGGACAGGGTCGTCTGCGACTTGATCGCGGCGCGCTCGTAGGCGGCCAGTGAGCGGTCGAGCCGGCGGGCTTCGTACGCCTCGTTGGCGAAGGCCTTGACCACCTCGTAGTTGATGAGTCCATCGACCGCAGCGCCGGCGAACTCATTGTCGCGCTCGTTCATCTCGCGCCGGTAGCGCGTACGCCAGTTGGTGGTGACGATCGTGAACGCGGCATAGGCCACGACCGTGGCGCAGGTGATCCCGGCGAAGGACAGGGGATAGCGGGCCAGCAGGATCGCGATGACCAGCACGAACTCGACCAGCACGGGCGCCATGCTGAACAGTGCTGTGGTGAGCAGAAAGCTCATCGACTTCACGCCGCGCTCGATCGCGCGGCTGAGCTCGCCCGTACGCCGCTGCAGGTGATAGGCGAGCGAGAGCTGGAACAGATGCTCGTAGACGCGCAGCGCCATGCGCCGCCCGGCGCGCTCGCCCACCTTGGCGAACACCGCGTCCTGGATCTCGCCGAACGCAGCCGCGCCCAGCCGGGCGGCGCCATAGGCGATCAGGGCCGCGAGCGGGATGGCGAGCAGTCCGGGCGAGGTGACCTGGTCGACCACGTCCTTGAGGAAGAACGGCACCAGGATGTTGACCAGCTTCGCCGCGATCAGGAGCGCCAGGGCGATCAGGACGCGGACACGCAGCTCCAGCGAATCGCGCGGCCACAGATATGGCAGCACGAGCCGCAGGAGCTCCCGCCATCCGACTTCCCGTCCTTCGGCCAAACCTTCACTCCAGCGTCGACTCGGCAACCGCGCCGGACCATAGAGGCTCCCGGATGGTCCAGATACGGGCGGGGAGGGTG
>JBFWWD010000064.1:0-23651 GCA_050246385.1 Geminicoccaceae bacterium | reverse complement strand
CAACCGTGATGGCAATGGCGGGAGCGGCGGCAACAGTCGACGCTGCGACGCTGTCCTGGACGCCGGGCACGCCAGGAATCGCTGTCGAGGCCAAGGCGCTCCGTCAGACCGTTGCCGGCGTGACCGTTCGGGTTCGGGGCTATGTCGCCGAGGACCAGGGATCGACCGTCCGGGTGTTCGGTCCGTTCCCCACCAGTCGGGGAGAGAGAGGTCTGCGGGTGCTGGGGATCGATCCCCGAAACCTCGGCCCTGCGGGGGGCGAGGGCCTCGGGCTCCTCGCGCAGCCGATCGCGGGCATCGCCACGGCCGGGTCGGATCTCGGCCCCGGAGTCGTCGCGCCCGGGTTCAACAACAAATTCTATCTCTCGGGCGACAGGACGGCGCGGAAGATCGATTTCGCCGTGTTCGAGTTCTCCCGGCCAGTCACCGTCAATGGGGTCACCGTCGATCAGGTGTCGAACGCCGACCGCGACGCGTGGCTTGCCGCGGGCAGCACCGCACCGATCTTCGCCAAGGGGCTCGCGAATGCCCTCGGAGCGTTCAGGGTCAAGAACAGCCCGGACGTGCAAGGTGGTGCCTTCTTCACCCATCGGCTCCGCGCCCGGAACGTCCGCTACCTCATGGTGGGGGCCCGCCCGAACGGATTTGCGATCGGGCCGGTCACCGGTGATCACCCCAGCCTTGGGGGCGACGCGTTCTTCATCCAAAGCGTCGTGTTCACGCCCTGAAGGCGTGGCGTCGAGGCCAGCGGCGGCAACGCTGTCGGCGCGAGGTGGTGCCTGTGTCACTTCCGGCGCTCGCGCTCCCGGACTAGGATGCGCCGCGATTTGTCGCCGCACACTTCCGGAGCCCTCGTCGATGACCGTTCCGATCCCGCTCATGAAAGGCAAGAAGGGCCTGATCATGGGCATCGCCAACGATCGGTCCCTCGCCTGGGGCATCGCCAAGACCCTGCAGGCGCACGGGGCCGAGATCGCGGTCACCTATCAGGGCGAGGCCCTGCTCAAGCGGGTGCGCCCGCTCGCCGAGCAGCTCGGCTCCGAGCTGGTGCTGCCGGCCGACGTGACCGATGCGGCGAGCCTGGATGCCATGTTCGCCGACATCGCCTCGGCCTGGGGGCGCCTCGACTTTTTGGTCCACGCGGTCGCCTACTCGGACAAGGAGGAGCTGAAGGGCCGCTACGTCGCGACCACGCTCGAGAACTTCCAGCGCACCATGCTGATCTCGTGCTACTCGTTCACCGATCTGGCCCGGCGCGCCGAGCCGCTGATGCAGGCCGGCGGCTCGCTCGTCACCCTGTCCTACATCGGCGCCGAGCGGGTGACGCCGCACTACAACGTCATGGGCGTCGCCAAGGCGGCGCTGGAGGCCTCGGTCCGCTACCTCGCGGTCGATCTGGGCGGCGCCGGCATCCGTGTCAACGCCATCTCGGCCGGCCCGGTGCGCACGCTGGCCGCCTCGGGAATCGGTGATTTCCGCTACATCCTGAAGTGGAACGAGTTCAACTCACCGCTCAAGCGCAACACCACGATCGAGGACGTCGGCGGCGCCGGGCTCTATCTTCTGTCCGATCTCGGTGCCGGCACGACCGGCGAGGTGCTGCACGTCGATTCCGGCTACCACGTCGTCGGCATGAAGGCCGTGGACGCGCCCGACATCAGCACCGTCTAGCTGCCGGCACATGGCAGGTTCCTCCTTCGGCGAGCTGTTCCGGTTCACGACCTGGGGCGAGAGCCACGGGCCGGCGATCGGGGTCGTGGTCGACGGCGTCCCGTCGCGCCTGCCGCTCGCGGCCGCCGACATCCAGCACTGGCTCGACCGCCGCCGGCCCGGACAGTCCAAGTTCACCACGCAGCGCCGCGAGCCGGATCGGGTCGAGATCCTCTCGGGCGTGTTCGAGGGCCAGACCACCGGGACGCCGGTCTCCCTCCTGATCCGCAACGAGGACCAGCGCTCGAAGGACTATGGCGAGATCAAGGACCGGTTCCGGCCGGGCCATGCCGATCTGACCTACGAGGCCAAGTACGGCATCCGCGACCATCGCGGCGGCGGCCGGTCCAGCGCGCGGGAGACCGCGTCCCGCGTCGCGGCGGGCGCCATCGCCCGCAAGATCCTCGAGCCGGGCGTCAGGATCACCGGCTACATGGTCCAGATGGGCCGCGATTTCGTCGATCGCGACCAGTGCGACCTCGCCGAGATCGAGCGCAACCCGTTCTGGTGCCCGGACCCGGTAGCGGCCGAGCGCTGGGAGAAGCAGCTCGCCGAGGTGCGCAAGCGGGGCTCGTCCGTCGGTGCCGTGGTCGAGGTGGTCGCGACCGGCGTCCCGGCCGGCCTGGGCGAGCCGATCTACGACAAGCTCGATGCGGACCTCGCCAAGGCGATGATGTCGATCAACGCCGTCAAGGGCGTGGAGATCGGCGACGGCTTCGCGGCCGCGGCCCTGGCCGGTGAGGAGAACGCCGACGAGATCCGCTCGGGCAATGACGGGCCGCGCTTCCTCTCCAACCATGCCGGCGGGATTCTGGGCGGCATCAGCTCGGGTCAGGAGGTGGTGGTCCGGTTCGCGGTCAAGCCGACCTCCTCGATCCTGACCCCGCGCCTGACCGTCGACCGCCAGGGCAACGAGACCGAGATCGTCACCAAGGGCCGCCACGATCCCTGCGTCGGCATCCGTGCGGTGCCGGTCGGCGAGGCCATGATGGCCTGCGTGCTCGCCGACCATCTGCTGCGACACCGAGGCATCTACGCCAGGCGCTGAGCCATCGCCGCATCCACGGCAGGCAGGAGTGCCGCGAGGCCGTGCTTGGTGATCTCGTCACGCACGCGGGCCAGCTCGGCCGCGATCGAGCAATCGCCCTTCGCCCGATGCTGGCCGCACACGGCGAGCACGCGGCCGCGGGCGGCGATCAGCTCCGCCCACGGGAGCGGTTCCGCGGCGGTGTAGGCGCGCAGAGCGTCCGCGTGGCGTCCGGCGCCCTCCCAGTCGGCGCTCTCCAGCGCGGCCTCGATCGCGTAGCGCCGGAACAGCAGGTGATTGTGGCTGACCGCGCCACGCGCGAGCAGCGCCTCGGCCTCGGCAAGCGCGCTTTCCCGCTCGGCCACGGAGTTCGTGGCCCAGGCGATCAGGCCCAGCACCGAGGGTCCGATGAACCCTATGGCCGTTTCGCGGCTGATCGTCATGGCGGCAGTCGCGATCTGCAAAGCCTGTGCCCGATCGCCGGCGAGCAGCCGGCTCTCCGCCAGCCAGAGCTGGTTCTCCGGCTCGAAGCGCCGGGCGCCGATCCGCTCGGTCACGGCGCTGGCCGCATTGGACCTCGCCGCCACCGCCGCCAGGTCAAGTCGCATCAACGCGCACAGGCTCGCCACATGCTGGGCGATGATGGCAGGCCGCAGATGCCCGGTGCGCCGTACCAGCTCCAGGGCGGCCTCCGCGTCGCGCTCGGCCTGGGCCAGGTCGAGGCCGAGGAAATCCATGAAGCCGACCATGGCGAGATTGGCGGCCTCGGTGCGCTGGAAGCCGTGGTCCCGCGCCACCTCGCAGCAGCGCACGAACGCCCGACGTGCCGAGATCATCCGGCCGCGCACATACTCGCCGTCGCCGATGCCGCCGAGCGCCCTCACCTCCAGATCCGGGGAGCCGCTGCGGCGGGCATGGTCGAGCGCGGCTTCGTGCTCGGCGAGGCACTCCTCGACGCGGCCTAAGGGAAACAGGATGTTGCCGCGCAGATGGTGGATCCTCGCCAGCTCGGCCGGCCGCCCGAGAGCCGAGCCGGCGGTCTCGGCGGCGGCGAGCTCCGCCAGGGCGCCATCGAGCTGATCGGACAGGCGCATGGCCTCGGCGAGGCCGAGATGCGCCTCGCACCGGCCGGCATCGTCGGTCGCGAGCTCGAGCGCGGCGGCGAATGCGTCGCGCGCGGCCGCGGCCCGACCGAGATCGAGCTGCAGCCCGCCGACCAGGCACGCGAGTTCGCGCCGCTGGCCCGGCTCGACCGCGAGCTCGAGCCCACGCGCCGCCAGCTCCGCCGCATTCTCGACGTGGTAGCCGTGTGCCTGTTGCCGCGCCGCCTGCGCGTAGGCGGGCGCTGCTGTCGGATCATCCGCCAGATCGAGATGCCGGGCGTGCAGGACGGCATCCTGCCCGGCGAAGAACGCGGCTGCCTTGAGGTGGAGCTCCCGGCGGCTCGAGCGCAGCAGCAGATCGTAGACCGCGTCGCGGATCAGCGCATGGGCGAACAGATAGCCATCCGGCACCGGCCGCAGGAACAGTCGCTGCACCAGCGGCTCCGGATCGTAGGTCGGCACACCGAGCACGGCGCGCTGAGCGGCCAGCGTGAACCGTTGGCCCAGCACGGACGCCGCGCGCAAGGCGTCGCGGTGCGCAGCGTCGAGCTGGTCGAGCCGCGCCTGAATGAGGTTCTGGACGCTGGGCGGCACGGCGTCGTCGAGGCGCTCGCGCAGATGCCGCGCGAGCTGCTCCAGGAACAAGGGATTCCCCTGGGCGCGGCTGACGCAGCGCGCCACGGCCTCGTCCGCCGATCCGGCCAGGAGCAGGCCCGCGAGCCTGCTCGCTTCGGCCTTGCGAAGCGGTCGCAGCTCGATCGCGGTCGTCGGCGGCTCGCCCGCCTGACCCCGCCAGGCGGGGTCGATCGGGTCACCCTCGCGGCGAGTGGTCAGCAGCAGCATGACCGGCGCCGCCGGAAGCAGCGCGCGCGTGACGGCGGCGAGCGCACCCAAGGTGCCGCGGTCGGCCCAGTGGACGTCCTCCACCACCAGCAGCAGTGGCATCCGCGCGGCCGTCTCGCGGGCCAGAGCCGCAAACGCCTCGCATTGCCGGCGGCGCCGCTCGTCGGGCGGCGTCGTGGCGACGAGCCGGTGGCCCCCGGGCGTGAGCGGGAGTCCCGCCATGCTCAGGAGGAAAGGATCGAGAGCCTCGCCCTCGATGGGCGGAAGCGCGGCGTGATCTAGCATGGCGCAGGCGAGCGTGGCCAGGGCATCGCGTCCCTCGGCCGTGCCGAAGTCGAGCACCGTGGCCGTGTAGGCCGCGGCGCCATGCTCCGGCGCGCGACGGGTGAGCTCGCGGACGAGACGCGACTTGCCGAGACCGGCCTCGGCCCGCAGCACGGCCAGCTTGCCCTCACCCGATCGGCCGAGCGTAGCGAGCTGGGCCGTGAGCTGCCCCAGCTCCGCGGTCCGTCCGATCAGCGGCCCGGCATCCGGGTCGGTGCCGTCGACGAGACCGAGCAGCCGATGAACCCGCTGGGGCTGCGCGAAGCCCTGCAGCGTCACCTCGCCGACATTGTCGAGCCGCGCCTGGTCACCCAGGACCAGCCGGACCGTGTCCGCGACCAGCACCTCGCCGGCCTCGGCCCGATCGGCCAGTCGGGCCGCCAGGTTCACGGTGTCGCCGGTGACGGTGTAGGAGCTCTGCCCGGCGCCGATTCCTCCAGCTACCACGTCGCCGACAGCGATCCCGCCGTGGACCTCGAGCGGCCGGCCGACATTGGCCGAGATCTCGGGCATGGCCGCCAGGATCGCCAGCGCGGCACGGACCGAGCGCAGCACGTCGTCGCCATGCGCGATCGGCGCGCCGAACAGCGCCATGACACAGTCGCCGATATGCTTGTCGACGGTGCCGCCATGGCGCGCGACGATTCCGTCGACGGTGGCGAAAAAGCCGCTCAACAGCGCCTGGGTGTCTTCCGCCCCGAGCTCGGCCGTGATGGCGGTGAAGCCGACCAGGTCCATGAACAGGACCGCCACCTGGCGCCGCTCGCGCTGGGGTGTCGCCGCACCCGGCGTCGCGAGCGCCGCACCGCAGCCGCCACAGAACCGGTCGCCCGGCTCGTTGGCGAAGCCGCAGGCCGGGCAGCCGATCGCCAGCGCCGTGCCACAGGCACCGCAGAAGCGCCGGTTCGCGGCATTCTCGGCGCCGCACCGCTGACAACGCATGGTTTCAGCATAGGCGGGAACGGGTGGGCCAACAACGCCGCCGACCTTCCAGTCGAGAGCGGGATCGATAGTTGCGGGAGCGCAGCTTCGCAGGCAGCTTCGCTGCGTCCGCAGCGGGGGCCGCCATGACGAAACTCTATCGCGATTTCACCACCACCGAGGAGATCGACGCCGAGTACAACGTGCTCGGCAACGTCGCGGACCCCGAGGCGATCATCCGCGGCTGGGTGAGGCGCGGCGAGGCCGCGGTCGCACGCCTGGACTGCCGGCTGGCCGTGCCCTACGGGCCGACCCTCGCCGAGCACAGCGACATCTTCCCCGCGGGCAAGGGCGCGCCCCTGCACGTCTTCATCCACGGCGGCTACTGGCGCCGCTTCTCGGCCCGCGACCATGTCTTCCTCGCCCCGGCGCTGGTCGAGGCGGGGCTCTGCCCGGTCTTCGTCAATTACGAGCTGTGCCCCACCGTCTCGATCGACGAGATCGTGCGCCAGGTCCGCGCCGCGATCGCCTGGGCCTTCCGGCACGCGGCGGAGTTCGGCGCCGACCCGGGCAGGCTCACCATCTCCGGCCACTCGGCTGGCGGCCATCTGGTCGCCATGGCCCTGGAGACCGACTGGCAGGGCGTCTACGGGCTGCCCGCGGACCTGGTCAAAGGGGCGGTCGCGATCAGCGGCCTCTACGATCTCGGCTTCGTGCCCTACAGCTACGTGCAGCCCAAGGTGCAGGCGAGCTGGGACCAGGTGCGGCGGCTCAGCCCGATCCACCACCTGCCGGCCAGCGCCCCGCCGCTGCTGGTCGCGGTAGGCGGGGACGAGACCGACGAGTTCCGGCGCCAGTCGCGCGACTTCCTCGCCGCCTGGCAGGGGGTCGGCCTGATCGGCAGCTGGCTCGAACCGCCGGGCAAGCACCATCTGACCGTGCTGGAGGAGATCGAGGACCCGGCGAGCGAGCTTCACCGGGCGCTCGTCGAGGTTGCGCGCGGCTCCTAGTGGATCTCTTCCGCCTCGGCCATGGCGGCCTTGAGCTGGTCGATCGAGAACTCGCCGTGGCGCGCCGCCGCCAGGATCGGCGCCTCGCGCCTGGTGACCAGATCCACCGCCAGCAGAACTTCGCGCAGAGAGTCGCCCGGGACGACCACGGCACCGTGCCTGTCGGCATGGATCAGGTCGCCCGGTCGCACCCGCATGCCGTGCACCTCGACCTCGACGTCGACCGCCTCGACATGCACCCAGGCATGGCTGGGGCCGACGCAGCCGGCGAGGAGCTGGAAATCGGTCGCGATCATGTCGAGATCGCGGATCGAGCCGTTGGTGATGCAGCCGAGCACGCCCAGACCCTTGTGGATGGCGGTGTTGACCTCGCCCCAGAACGCGCCGAAGCCGGGCTCGGGATCCTTGTCCTCGATCACCACCAGCGCAGGCGCCGGGTCGGCCGCGACATACTCGTAGTAGCGCAGCCGCATCGCCCGCATCTCGGCCGCCGGCATGGTGGGCTGCTCACGCGCACGGATGGTCGCGGTCTTGGCATAGCCGACAATCGGAGCGAGTGAGGGGAAGGCGCAGACGAACGGCCGTGTGGTGAAGCCGGTCGCGCGGCGCTCCGGGGCCACGATCTCCAGCGCATTGCAGATCGTGGGCGTATCGAACGCGCGCAGGCTGTCCAACAGATCGATGCTCAAACTCCGCCTCCCCTCCAATGGCATGGCGGCCAAGGGAGCGGGACGGCGCCCTCGAAGTCAAGCATGCGGCGGTGCAGATTTATCAACCATAAGGCAAAATACTATGGCCATGATAATCAACGTTTGCGCGAAATGACGCTACCCTGTATCCATGCGCAAACACGACGGACACCCGCATGACGATCCATCCGCCCATCCCGCTGCGCGCCGATTTCGGCGGCATGGCGGCGCTGGCGAAGGGTCTGGCCTTCACCGTGCTCACGGTGGGCAGCGAAGCCGAGCTGACGCGCCAAGTCCAGCGTCTGCTCGACGAGGCGGGGCTGGCCGGTGCCCGGCTGGTGGGACTGCCGACCGTCGACAGCGCGGTCGACCGGCTCCAGAGCGAGCGGCCGCGCATCGTATTCCTCGCGGTGGCGGCACCGGAGCTCGCGGATCTGAGCGCGCTGGTCCGCCTGCAGGCGGCCGCACCGGGTGTCCCCGTCATTCCCCTGCCGGTGGCGACTCCCGGGCAGGTGCCGGGCGGCTGGTGGCCGCTGCGGGTCCGGCGCGCCGTGGACCGGACCGAGGTCGTTGGTCTCCTGCAGCAGCTCGCGCTGCTCGACGAGGGTGCGCGCCAGCTGTTCTACCTCGCAACGCACGACGGGCTGACCGGCCTCGCCAACCGCTGGCTGCTCGAGGAGCGCCTGGCGCACGCCGTGGCGCGCAGCCGCCGCGGCACGGGCCGGGGTGCATTGCTGTTCATCGATCTCGACCATTTCAAGGCGATCAACGACCGGCACGGCCACGAGATCGGCGATCGGCTGCTGGTGCTGGTGGCGGAGCGGCTGATGCGGTCCGTCCGGGCCTCCGACACGGTAGCACGCTGGGGCGGCGACGAGTTCGTCGTCCTGCTCGAGGGCGTGGAGAGCCGCGACCTCGCCCACGCCAAGGGCCGCGAGCTGGTCCAGCGGCTGGCGGAGCCCTGTGACGCCCTGCAGGACGTCGCCCCGCTCCGCGCCAGTGTCGGCGTGGCCCTGTTTCCCTGCGACGGCACCGATGCCGCGGCCCTCATGGCCCAGGCCGACCGTCGCATGTACCGGGCGAAGGGGCGTCGGGTCCTCTGGTCGGTATTCCGCCGCGGCTGACGCTCAGAGCGCGCGGTAGAGATAGGCGCCGTCGCTTTCCGGCCAGCGCTCGAGCTTGCCGGCACGCAGCAGCCGGTTGAGGTGCGCCAGCGTCTCCGCCAGCGCGAAGCCGGTCTGATGCGCGTCCAGAGGACGGGTGAACAGCCGACGCAGCACGTCCGCCGCCGTCGCCGGCTCCGCGCAGGCAGCGAGGGCGCGCTCGAGCCGGTCGTCGTGATGCGCCGCGAGCTGCCCCAGCCGCTCGTGCAGCCCGAGGAACGGCACGCCGTGCGCCGGGAAGACCCGACAGTCCTCCGGCAGGTCGTGATACTGCGCCAGCGATCTGAGGAAATCGCCCAAGGGATCGGCGTCGGGCTCGGCCGCCCAGACACCGATCACGGGGGAGATCCTGGGCAGGATCTGATCGGCCGCGAGGAGCAGGTTGCGCTCGGCGGAGTAGAGCGTGAGCTGCTCCGGTGCGTGTCCCTCGCCCACCAGAACCTGCCAGCCGCTGCCGGCTAGTCGGATCCGGTCGCCGGCGATCAGGCGATGGAAGCTCGCCGGCGGCTCGCTCACGCCTCTTCGATAGGGGTTGCGCCGCTGCCGCTGCCGGGCGATCAGCTCCTCGTCGAGCCGCGCCCGCCGGTAGTTCCGCTCGCTGGCGGCGACATAGCCGTCGGTGTCGTCGAGCGCCAGCGCCCGGCAGGAAAGCCATTCCGTCCGGCTCATCAGCAGCTCGGCCCCAGTGCGCTCGCACAACCACCCGGCGAGGCCGACATGGTCGGGGTGGAAGTGCGTCCCGAGCACGCGCCGCACCGGGCGTCCGGCGAGGAGGCCGTCGAGCAGACCCTGCCACAAATCTCGCGTCGGCTGGTCGCCGAACCCGGTGTCCAGCAGCGTCCAACCGTCGCCGTCGTCGCACAGCAGCAGGTTCACATGGTCGAGCGCGAAAGGCAGGCGTACCCGCAGCCAGAACAGGCCGTCGTCGAACGCCACCGGCTGGTCGAATTCCGGCGTGGGTAGAAGCGGATCCAGGACGATAACTCCGTAATGCCGTGCCGCCGCGTGCGATTACTGTGACAAATCGCGGCACGGCGACTAGCGGGGGCGCGGCTAAGCTGCCATGACCAAAGCGCAGGCGTCCTCATGCTCGGCGCTTGGCAGGTCGATCGCAACCGCTTCGTTGGGCTGCCATTCGGACCCTGGCGAGCGAAGTATCCGATATCGGCACCGGCATCCGGCGGTTGATGCGTCGTTGCCGGCGGATAGCGCTGGGCACGCTCGGCGGCGCGGGCGAGCCCTACGTGTCCTTGGCCATGGTGGCGCTGGATCAGGACGGCACGCCGCTCCTCCACCTCTCGGATCTCGCCGACCACAGCCGCAACCTCAACCGCGACGCTCGGGTTTCGCTCCTGTTCGACGGCACGCTGGAGGCGGCGGTGCCGCTGGCCGGGGAGAGGGCGACGGTGCAGGGGAGGATCTCGCGCGCGGATGAGCCGCGGCTGCTCGCCCGCTATGTCGCACGTCACCCCGACGCCGCGTCGTACGTGACCTTCCGCGACTTCCACCTCTATCGCGTCGCCGTCGAGCGCGCGCATCTCGTGGCGGGGTTCGGCCGCATTCACTGGGTCGATGGCGGCTCGGTGACGCTCGATCCCGCCTCGGTCGCATCGCTGGCGGAGGCCGAGGCGGGCATCGTCGAGCACATGAATGCCGATCATGCCGACGCCATACAGCTTTACGCCAACCGGCTGCTGGAACGACCGGGCGACGGTTGGCGCATGGTAGGCATCGACCCCGACGGGTGCGATCTCCGTCGCGGGGTCGAGGCAGCGCGCCTCCCCTTCGACAGGATCGTCCGTGACGGCGCCGGCGCGCGTACGGAGCTCGTGGCGCTGGTTCGGCGAGCGCGCGCGATGGCGGCGAGCTGAGCGGGTGCCATGAATCGACCTTAGCCGGGAAATGGGGGAGACAAAGGTGTCTCAAGGGCCGAGAGCCGATGCAGGTCTGGGACGGGGAATGCTGGCCGGGATGCGGCCGGGGCGGGTGCTGCGCAATCTGCTGCCGCCGGCGCTGATCGCCGAGGTGCTCCGTCGCGACGAGGCGGTTCTCAGCGCCGGCGGCGCGGTGGTGGCGACCACGGGCCGGTTCACCGGCCGCTCGCCGAAGGACAAGTATTTCGTCGCGCATCCCGAGCTGGCGCGCGAGATCGACTGGGGCACGGCCAACCAGCCCATGGAGGCGCGGCAGTTCGCGGGCCTGCTGCGCCGCGCCCTGGCGCATGTCGAAGGGCGCGATCTGTTCGCCCAGGACCTGCATGCCGGCGCCGACCCGGCCCACCGCCTCAAGGTGCGAGTGATCACAGAGCAGGCGTGGCACAGTCTGTTCGCGCGCAACATGTTCATCCGCCCGCCCCGCGAGGCGCTCGCCGGCTTCGAGCCGGACTGGACGGTCCTGCAGCTGCCGAGCCTCGAGGCCGACCCCGCCGTCGACGGCACCAACTCCTCGACGGTGATCGCGATCGATGTGCCCGAGCGCCTGGTGCTGATCCTCGGCACCGCCTATGCCGGCGAGATCAAGAAGTCGATCTTCACCGTGCTCAACTTCCTGCTGCCGTCGGCCGGCGTCATGCCCATGCACTGCTCGGCCAATGTCGGCTCCGACGGGCGGACGGCCGTGTTCTTCGGCCTCTCGGGCACCGGCAAGACCACGCTCTCCGCCACCGCGGACCGCACCCTGATCGGCGACGACGAGCATGGCTGGGGCCCCGACGGCGTGTTCAACTTCGAGGGCGGCTGCTACGCCAAGGTCATCCGCCTCGATCCGGGCGCGGAGCCGGAGATCCACGCGGCCTCGACGCGCTTCGGGGCGGTCCTGGAGAACGTGGTCCTCGACGAGAACGCGCTGCCCCGCTTCGAGGACGACAGCCTGACCGAGAACACGCGCAGCTGCTACCCGCTCGACTACATCCCCAACGCCAGCGCCACCGGGGTCGCCGGTCATCCCAGCGACATCGTCATGCTGACCGCCGACGCCTTCGGCGTGCTGCCGCCTTTGAGCCGGCTGACCGCCGAGCAGGCGATGTACCATTTCCTGTCGGGCTACACCGCCAGGCTGGCCGGGACGGAGCGCGGCGTCAGCGAGCCGCAGGCGACCTTCTCGACCTGCTTCGGCGCGCCGTTCATGCCGCGCCATCCCAGCGTCTATGCCGAGATGCTGGGCGATCTGATCCGCCGGCACGGCGCACGTTGCTGGCTGCTCAATACCGGCTGGACCGGCGGCGGCTACGGCGTCGGCACCCGCATGCCGATCCGTGCGACCCGGACCCTGCTCGACGCGGCGCTCGAAGGGCGCTTCGAGGGAACTCCCATGGCGGTGCATCCGGTCTTCGGCCTGCGCATGCCGAGCGCCTGCCCCGACGTCGAGCCGGGCCTGCTCGACCCCCGCTCGACCTGGTCCGACGCGAGTGCCTATGACGAGGTCGCGCGTGGGCTGGCGGGCCGGTTCGAGGACAATTTCGCCCGCTTCGAAGCTTATGTGGACGCCTCGGTGAAGGCCGCCGGCATCCAGCTGCCGGGCTGAAGCCCTTCTCCGCGCCTCCCGGCTAGGTCGCGCCGTTCATGGCGTGAAACACCTCGAAGCCGCCTTCCCAGATCATCTTGGCGGCCACGAGCAGGACGATGGCCAAGCCGATATAGGCGATCCAGCGATGCCGGTCGATCAGCCGGGCGATCAGCTGCGCCGCCACGGCCATCAGCGCGATCGACAGCAAGAGGCCGAAGATCATGATGTAGGGATGGTCGCGCGCGGCACCCGCGACCGCGAGGACATTGTCCAGGGACATCGAGATGTCGGCCACCGCGACCTGCATGATCGCCGACCGCATCGTCTTCGCCTTCGGCGCCGCGGTCGCGGTCTCGTCGCCCCCCCCATGCCCGGCATGCAGCTCGCGCCAGATCTTCCACGCCACCCAAAGCAGCAGGATGCCGCCCGCGAGCAGGAGGCCGATGATCGCCAGGAGCTGCACGGCGACGAGCGCGAACAGGATCCGGGCCACCAGCGCCAGCCCGGCGCCGAGGATGATCACCCTGCGCTGCTGCGCCGGCGGCAGCCCGGCGGCCGCGGTGCCGACCACGACCGCGTTGTCGCCGGCGAGCACGATGTCGATGAGCACGACGCTGACCAGGGCCGTGAGCTGCGAGATCAGTTCCGGTCCGAACATGGGCACCTGGCCGGCTGGTGGTCGTCTCGAGGCGGTTGCGGCCTCTTAGGCGACGACGGCGGGCTTCTCAATGCTCTATAAGCCGGCGGCGTCGCCGAGGGAGAACGTCCTGACCACCGTCCTGCCGCCCGTGACCCTGATTCTCGGCGGTGCGCGCTCGGGCAAGAGCGCCCATGCCGAGGCCCTGGTCACCGGCTCCGGCCTCCTCGCGGTCTACGTCGCGACCGCCCAGCCGCTGGACGACGAGATGCGCGCCCGGATCGACCGACATCGGGAGCGCCGCGGCTCCGCATGGCGGACGATCGAGGAGCCGCTGGAGCTGCCGGACGCGATCGGCCGCGAGGCCGGCCCGGGTCGCGCCGTCCTGGTCGACTGCCTGACCCTCTGGCTGACCAATCTGCTGCTGGCGGGCCGCGACGCCGACGCGGCCGGCGACGCGCTCGTCTCGGCGCTGGAGCGGCGTGACGGCCCGGTCGTGCTGGTCGCCAACGAGGTGGGCTCCGGCATCGTGCCGTTGGGCGAGCTTTCCCGCGCCTTCGTCGATCATGCCGGCAGGCTGCACCAGAGGATCGCCGCGAGCGCCGATCGGGTGCGCCTCATGGTCGCCGGCCTGCCTCTGGATCTGAAGCCGCCGTGCATCTCCTGAGCACGCTGTCCGCGGACGCGAGCGACGTCGAGCAGGCGGTCGACCTGGGTCAGACGCCCGGCGACATCGTCTTCCTGTCCTCGGCCGACACCGATCTCGCCTGCTTCGCGGCCGCGCGCGCCCGGCTGCCGCCGGACGCGCCCTCGCTGCGGCTCGCCAATCTGCTCCAGCTGAGCCATCCGCTCTCGGTCGACCTCCATGTCGACCACACCGTGTCGCGAGCGCGGCTCGTCATCGTCCGCCTGCTCGGCGGTCGCGGCTACTGGAGCTACGGCCTGGAGCAGGTGGCGGCCGTCTGTGCGGAACGCGGCATTCCCCTGGCGTGCCTGCCCGGTGACGACCGCCCCGATCCGGAGCTGCAGGGCCTGTCGACGCTTCCGGTCGAAGCCTACGAACGGCTCGGGCGCTGTCTGCTGCACGGCGGCATCGACAATGCCGAGCGGTCGCTCCGGTTCGCCGGCTCCCTGATCGGGCACGAGCTCGCCTGGTCCGAGCCGGTGCCGCTGCCGCGCTCCGGCGTCTACCGCCGCACGCACCCGGGATCCGGCTGCCCGATGGCGTTGCTCGTGTTCTACCGCGCGCTGGTGCAGAGCGGCGACCTGGCGCCGATCGACGCCGTGCTCGACGCGCTCGCCGAAGCCGGCATGGCCGCGACCGCCCTGTTCGTGGCGAGCCTCAAGGACCCGGCCGGTGCCACCCTGATCGCCGATACGCTCGCGGAGCAGCCGCCCGCGGTGGTGCTCAACGCCACCGCCTTCGCGGTCGGCGCGATCGAGGGGGGTGCCGACGATCCCCTCGCCGCCGCCGACGCGCCGGTGCTGCAGCTGGTCCTGGCCGGCAGCTCGGAGGAAGCCTGGCGCGGGAGCCTGCGCGGCCTCGGCCCCCGCGACCTCGCGATGCACGTTGCCCTGCCCGAGGTCGACGGGCGCGTCGGCACGACCGCGATCTCGTTCAAGCAGGTCGGCGAGCGCGACCCGTTGACCGAGACCGTCCTGGCGCGGCACCGGCCGGTCGCGGACAGGGTGGCGCACGTCGCAGCACTGGCGGCCGCCTGGGTTCGCCTGCGCAACGCGCCGCCACAGGAGCGCCGGATCGCCATCGTGCTGGCCAACTATCCCAGCCGCGACGGCCGGCTCGCCAACGGCGTCGGCCTGGACGTGCCGGCGAGCTGCTCGGACCTGCTCGAGGCGCTTGCCGCTGCGGGCTATGCGCTCACCGACCCGCCCGGGGACGGTGCTGAGCTGGTCGCACGCCTCGCCGCCGGGCCGACCAACGAGCTGGCGGGCCGCGCCGAGCGGCCGGTGCGGGTCCGCCTGCCCCTCGCCGACTATCGCCGGCACTATGCCGCGCTCCCCGCCGCGGTCCGAAAGGCGGTCGAGGCGCGCTGGAACGGGCCGGAGCACGATCCCCATCTCGTCGCCGGGGCGTTCGCGCTCTCTGCCCTGCCCATGGGCAACGTGATCGTGGGGCTGCAGCCCGCCCGGGGCTACCATATCGATCCCGACGCCACCTACCACGCGCCGGACCTGGCGCCGCCGCACGGCTATCTCGCCTTCTATCTGTGGCTCCGGCACGAGTTCGACGCGCACGCGATCGTCCATCTCGGCAAGCACGGCAATCTCGAATGGCTGCCGGGCAAGGCCACGGCGCTGTCGGCGGACTGTCTGCCCGAGGCCGTCCTGGGGCCCGTGCCCCAGCTCTACCCCTTCATCGTCAACGACCCCGGCGAGGGGACGCAGGCCAAGCGGCGCACCGCCGCGGTGATCGTCGATCACCTGACCCCACCCATGACCCGGGCGGAGAGCTGGGGGGCGCTGGCCGAGCTGGAGGCGCTGCTCGACGAGTATCACGAGGCGGCGAGTCTCGATCCGCGCCGACTGCCCGACCTGCGCGAGCGCATTCTGGACCGCACCGAAGCGCTCGGCATCGACCGCGACCTGGGTCTCGACCGCGCCGACCCGGTGGAGAGCCGGCTGGCGCGCCTCGATGGCCACATCTGTGAGGTCAAGGAGCTGCAGATCCGCGACGGCCTGCACGTGTTCGGGCGCTCGCCCGACCGGGATCGGCTGACTGACCTGCTCGTGGCCCTCGCCCGCGTGCCGCGCGGCCGTGGAGAAGGTGACGACGCCTCGCTTCTGCGCGCGCTGGCCTCCGACCTCGGTCTCGACTGGGATCCGCTCGGCGCCGAGCTGGGCAATCCCTGGACCGGGCCACGCCCAGAGATCCTCACAGGACCCGGTCCCTGGCGGACAGAGGGCGACACGGTGGAGCGGCTCGAGCTGCTCGCCCGCGCCCTAATCGCCGCCGAGCGCCCGCCCGCGCCCGAATGGCACTCGGCCAGGGCGGTGCTCGACGGGGTGGAGCGGCGCCTACGGCCGGCCGTGACGGACTCGGGCGCACGCGAGCTGGCGGCACTGCTCGCCGGGCTCGACGGCCGGCGCGTGGCACCCGGCCCCAGCGGTGCCCCGACCCGCGGCCGGCCCGAGGTGCTGCCCACGGGGCGCAACTTCTACTCGGTCGACTGCCGTGCCGTGCCGACCCCGGCCGCATGGCGCCTGGGCTGGCGCTCGGCGGAGCTGGTGGTCGAGCAGTATCTCCAGCGCCACGGCACCTGGCCGCGGCAAATCGCACTCTCCGCCTGGGGTACCGCCAACATGCGCACCGGCGGCGACGACATCGCCCAGGCGCTGGCGCTGCTCGGCTGCCGCCCGGTCTGGGACACGGACAGCCGGCGCGTGACCGGCGTCGAGGTGCTGCCGCTCTCGGTGCTAGGGCGGCCGCGGGTCGACGTCACCCTACGCGTCTCGGGGTTCTTCCGCGACGCGTTCCCGGCCCAGATCGAGCTCCTGGACGACGCGGTACGGGCAGTGGCGCGCCTGGAGGAGCCCGAGGCCGACAATCCGCTCGCGGCCGCGAGCAGGCAGGAGCTGCAGACGCTGCTCGCGGCCGGAGTGCCGGAGCCGGCCGCACGCCGCCGGGCCGCCAGCCGCATCTACGGCAGCCGCCCCGGCTCCTATGGCGCCGGGCTGCAGGCGCTGATCGACGAGCGCCGCTGGCACGACCGGGGCGACCTCGCCGAGGCCTGGCTCGCCTGGGGCGGCCACGCCTATGGGCGGGGCCTGGAGGGCAGCGACGCCCGCGCCGACCTCGCGACGCGCCTGCGCTCGGTCGAGCTGGTGCTGCACAACCAGGACAATCGCGAGCACGACCTGCTCGACAGCGACGACTACTACCAGTTCGAGGGCGGCCTCGCCGCCACCGTGCGCCATCTCTCCGGCCGCCAGCCCGAGATCTTCCACAACGACCATGCCCGCCCCGACCATCCGCGCGTGCGCACGCTCGAGGAGGAGATCGGCCGGGTGGTGCGCGGCCGGGCGACGAACCCCAAATGGCTGCGCGGGGTCATGCGCCACGGCTACAAGGGTGCCTTCGAGATCGCGGCCACGGTCGACTATCTGTTCGCCTTCGCCGCCACCTCGGGTGTGGTCGAGGACCACCATTTCGATGCGCTGTTCGATGCCTATCTGGCCGACGCGCAGGTGCGCGACTTCATCGCCGAGGCGAACCCCGCCGCCCTGCGCGAGATCGCGGAGCGCTTTCAGGAAGCGGTGCGCCGCGGGCTGTGGCGACCGCGCCGCAACAGTGCCGGGGAGCTGCTGGACGAGCTTGCCCAGGGAGATGCCGCATGATCGAGCGCGACGAGGCCGAGCATCGCGCCAAGATGGCCCGGATCAAGGCCGCCAAGGACCGGCTCTATGCGACCAAGACCGGCGAGAAGGGCCTGCTCATGGTCCATACCGGCACCGGCAAGGGCAAGAGCACGGCCGCCTGGGGCCTCGCCATGCGCTGTCTCGGCCACGGCCTGAAGCTGGGGGTGGTCCAGTTCGTCAAGGGCCGCAGCGTGCCGGGCGAGCGGCTCCTGCTCGAGCGCTTCCCCGAGCTGGTGACCATCAAGGTGATGGGCCACGGCTTCACCTGGGAGACCCAGGACCGCGCCCAGGACATCGCAGCCGCCCGGGCCGCGTTCGACGAGGCCAGGGCGATGCTGCAGGACCCCGAGCTGCACCTCGTCATTCTCGACGAGCTCAACATCGTCCTGCGCTACGACACCCTGCCGCTGGGCGAGGTGCTCGAGGCCCTGGCCGCCCGCCGCCCGGGCCTGCACGTCGTCGTCACCGGCCGCAACGCCAAGCCCGAGCTGATCGAGGCCGCCGACCTGGTCACCGAGATGAAGCTGGTCAAGCACCCGTTCCGCGCCGGCATCAAGGGCCAGCTCGGCATCGAGTTCTAGCCCACGCCAGCGCCCCGCCGGTCAGGCCTGCTGGATGGCCGCCAGCCGCCAGGGGCCGCCGCGCTCGCGCAGGAAGGTCCAGAGCTCGGTCGCCTCGGTCGGCCGGTCGGGATCGCCCTCGACCACCCGGCCGGCGGTGTCGGTGGTCCAGTCGCGCAAGGAGAAGCGCATCGCGACCGTGGCGTACTCGCTGCGGCCCTCGCTCCAGGACTCGGCGACGTCGCCCTGCAGCAGCTTCACGTCGGCGATGTGGTTGACCACGCCGCGGCGCTCGTTCTGGCCCAGCTCCTCGGCGAGAAAGCCCACGACCTCCGGCGTCGCCAGCCCATCGAGCGCCGCCAGGTCGCGCGCGCCATAGGCCCGCTGCACCTCGCCGAGCGTGCGCTCGAACAGATCGAGATCGGCCTGGGTGACCGGCACCTGCTCGCGACCACGGGTCGTGCCCGGCATCGCCGCCGCCCCGGACCGCGCGTAGGACGGTCCGGCCGCCTCGCGCCGCAGCGGCGGCACGGGAGCGGCACCGGCATAGGCCGGCTGGTTGCGGCGCTGCCACCAGCCGATCGCGAACCGGACCAGCAGCACCACCAGCGCGACCTGCAGCAGCAGGCCCAGGATCGAGCCGAGGCCGCCCAGGCCGCCGAACAGGCCGTAGCCGAGCAGCATCCCGATCAGGCCGGCGCCGACGAGCCCGCCGAGAAAGCCGCCGCGGTTGCCGAACCAGCCGGACCGGGCCGGCTGGGCCACACCGGGGCGGGGTGCGGTCTGCCCCACGCCCGGGGCCGGTTGCGGCGTGGTCGAGCGCTGGATCGGCTGCGCGGGCTGAGGCGCGGTTCGCGTCGGCGCCGGCGCCGACCAGGTGCGCGAGCCGCGGCTGCCGAAGCCCCCGCCACGGCCGGCACGGGCGTCGGCCTGGCCGGCGGCCAGGAACAGGCCGATCACGGCCAGCGCCATGACACGGGTGACGGGGGAACGAAGGGCAAACATCTTCTCTGGCTCCGAGCTTGTCGCCTACCGATGTATGATGTCGCAGAAAGATTGCGAGCCCGCCCGGTCAGGCGGAGCGCGCCGCTGGGGATTGGGCGAGCAGGGCCTTCAACCGCTCCACCAGATTCTCCGCCGCGAAGGGCTTGGCGACGAAGGCGAACCGGCGCGGCATCTCTTCGGTCGGGATGCGGTCCGGAGTGTAGCCGGTGGTCAGGATCAGGGCGAGGTCGGGGTGCCTCCGCCCGACCTCGCGCGCCACGTCGGTGCCGCTCACGCCGCCGGGCATCGCGAGGTCGGTGACCACGGCACTCAGCGTCGCGCCTTCCTGCTCCAGCACCGCCAGCGCCTCGACGCCGTTCCTGGCCGCGACCACCACGTAGCCGGCCTCCTCGAGCGCATCGACCGTCACCATGCAGACCAGCGCGTCGTCCTCGACCACGAGCACGCGCCGGCCCTGCTCCGCAGCGGGCACGTCCGGCGGTGTCGCGATGGGCGGATCGGCCTCGGCGGGCTCCGGTGCCTGGAGCGGCCTGCCCGCCGGCACCGACACGAACACGCTGGTCCCCTTGCCCGGTTCGCTCTCGATCCAGGCGGTGCCGCCGTTCTGGCGCGCGAATCCGTACACTCCGGCGAGCCCCAGGCCCGAGCCGTCGCCGACGCCCTTGGTGGTGAAGAACGGCTCGAACGCCCGCTCGCGCACCTCCGGCGTCATGCCGGAGCCCGAATCGTGCACGCCCAGCACGACCCTGCCGGGATCGGTGCCGGACGCCTCGCGCGCCACGGTGATCCGGATCGCCCCGCCGTCCGGCATGGCGTCGCGGGCGTTGGTCAGGAGATTGAGCAGCGCCAGCTCGAGATCGGCGACGTCGAGCTGGACCGGGCACGGCTCGGCGGTGAGCTCGGTCGCGACCGCGTAGCCGCCCTGCAGCGACTTCTCGAGCAAGGGCAGGATCCGCGTCACCGCCTCGCGCAGGTCCACGGCCTCGCTGTGCGCCGGCTCGACCCGGGTGAAGGCGAGCAGCTGTCGCGCCACGCGCTCGCCCCGTCGCACGGCGAGCTCGATGCCCTGGATGGCCGGCCGCAGCTCCTCGGCCACGCCTCGCCGCAGATGCCGCAGCTGGCCGGAGATCGCCGTCAGCAGATTGTTGAAATCGTGCGCGACCCCGCCGGCGAGCAGCCCGACGGCCTGCATTTTCTGGGCGTGCCGCAGCACCTCCTCGTGCTGGCGCCGCTCCGCCAGCATCCGCTCGACCCGCTGCTCCAGCTCGGCGTTGAACTGCTTGAGCCGGTCCTCGCTTCCCTGCAGCGCCTGGTTGAGCCGGTCGCGCTCGGCCTGCCGCCGTGCCACCTCGCCGACCATGCCGTCGAAGGCCTGCGCCAGCCGTCCGAACTCCGCCTCCCCCGGCCGCGGGCCGATCCGGACGGTGTAGTCGCCTCGGCGCCAGCGCTCCGCTGCCGCGAGCAGCCGGGCCACCGGGTCGCGGAAGAAGCGATCCCCGATCAGCCAGGCCATCGCGAGCGCGAGCGCCAGGCCGACCCCGATCAGGGCCAGGCCGCGCAGGGTCGCCCGGTTGTTGGCGGCGAAGGCCTCGTCCGTGTTGATGCCGGCGCTGACATAATAGGGCCGCGCCGCCGTCACCGGCACGTAGCCGAGGATCCGCCGGGTGCCGTCCTGGCTCAGCACCTCGGTCGCGCCGGGCGCCGGAGCGTGGATCAGCTCCTGATAGGGCTCAGGGATTCGCGTGCCGACGAAGCGCTCCGGCAGGGGGACGCGCGCCAGGATGATGCCGTTGCGGTCGGCGATCGTGACCGATCCGTTGTCGGCCAGTCCGCGTTCCTCGAGCTGCCGGGTCAGCCAGGACAGGTCGAGGGCGGCGGCGACCACCCCGATGATCCGCCCCGCGGTTTCGCGCAGGGGCAGCGCGAGCGGCAGAATCGGCCGCTCGACGACGCGGCCGTCCGTGAATTCGCCGACCACGAACCTGCCGGTGGCGATCGCCTCGCGGAAGTAGGAGCGGTCCGAGAAGCGCAGATCCGCCGGCGGCAGCTGCTGCCGGCAGGCCACCCTGCCCTCCAGGTCGAGCGCCGCCAGCGAGGCCAGATGGGGAACCCTGGGCTGCAGGGTCGCCAGATAGCCGACGCAGGCGGGGGTATCGAGCGCCCGGATGCTCGGCACCTCGGCCACCGCCACGAGCAGTCCGCGCACGCCGGTGAAGATCTGGTCGATCGCGGAGGCGGCGAGCTGCGCCTGGCGCTCCGCGAAGTCGTGCAGCTCGGCTTGTCGGCTGCGGCGGAGATCCAGCTCGTTGTTGGCCTGGATCACGATCGCCGGCAGCAGCGCGATCCCGACGAGAACGCACAGCCGCTGGGTCAGCGTCATCTTGGCGACGTAACCGATCATGCTCCCTGCCAATGGCCCGAGCCGGGTGCCGCGAGACTAGGCGAGCGCGGGGCAAGAAGGAACCCGCAGCGCCCGCATCAGCCTCGTAGCGCCGCGAGCAGGATCAGGCTCGCGACCAGCGCCACATAGCCTGCGCCGGTGAGGTAGATCGCCGTGCGGTCCAGATGGCGCACCTGCACGCCCCGCTCGGCGCGGCGCCGGTCCAGGAACACCAGCCCCGCCACCACGATGATCAGGAGGATCGTCGCGAGATGGATCTCGGTGACCAGCGTCAGCCGGCCGACATCGCCGATGACGTCGTCGCTGCGGCGGTGGTTGATGATGATCGCGAACAGCACGCCGACCAGGATGGGCACCTGGTTCTGGAAGGAGGCGGGCAGCTTCGGGTCGAAATAGAGGCAGAAGATCGCGAACAGCGCCGCGGCGAACACCGGCAGGGTCAGCTTGAGGAAGGTCAGCACGCCGCTGCGCCGCAGCTCGACCGTGGCCTCGACCCAGGCATAGCGGCCGGGCACGGCCTCGGGGTAGCCGTAGCTCGACTGCTCCGCCTCCGTACCGGCGGTCACGCGGAAGCTTCCGACCCGCCACTCGCCGAGCTCCGCCTGGACCTTGGGCGAGACGAACGAGTCCCTGGTGTCGGCAACGAACAGCAGCCGTGCGGCGCCGAGCTCGGTCTCCTCCAGCCGGATCGTCAGCCTCTGCCGGTCGAGCGGATAGCGCCGCATGTCCCAGGGGTGTCGGAACACGCCCCGCACGAGGCGGCTCTCATAGTGGCCGCCGGCCGTGGCCTCGCCATGCACCGGCCCGAGCTGGGTCGCGGGCTTGGCCGTCGGCAGCTCGACCAGCGACAGCGGCGACGGGCCTCGGGTCGGGCACAGGCTCCACAGCCACAGATCGGCCCCGAACGAGCCCTTGGTGGGATCGAGATCGTAAAGTGCGGCGATATTGACGCCGAGCTTGCACGAGGTCGGCGCCGCGGCGCCGGGGCCCGGCAGGGAGGCGAGCAGGAGCAGGACGAGCAGGCCGATCCGGGCCGACATGCCCGCGAGCCTCCGGACCTGGCCTAGTGGCTTCCCGCGATGATCTGGGTGCCGAAGCCGTGCTCGGTGAACAGCTCGAGCAGGATCGCGTGCGGCACCCGGCCGTCGAGGATCACCGCCGCGTCCACGCCGCGGTCGACGGCCTCCAGGCAGGTGTCGAGCTTGGGGATCATGCCGCCGGTCACGGCCCCGGTGGCGATCAGCCGGCGCGCATCGTCCGCGGTCATGGTCGGGATGAACCGCTTCTCCAGATCCAGCACGCCGCGCACGTCGGTCAGCAGCAGCAGCTTGCGGGCGCGCAGGGCACCGCCGATCGCACCCGCCGCCGTGTCGGCGTTGATGTTGTAGGTCTGGCCGTCCGCACCCACGCCGACGGGCGCGATCACCGGGATGATGTCGGTGTTCCTGAACACCTCGAGCAGACCGGTGTTGATCCGCTTCGGCTCGCCGACGAAGCCGAGGTCGATCGCCTGCTCGATGTTGCTGTCGGGGTCCTTGCGGGTGCGGGTGAGCTTGACGGCCTCGATCAGCCTGCCGTCCTTGCCGCTGATGCCGACCGCCTTGCCGCCGGCCGTCTGGATCGCGGTGACGATCTCCTTGTTGATCTTGCCGGCGAGGACCATCTCGACCACCTCGACCGTGGCGGCGTCGGTCACGCGCAGGCCGTCGACGAAGCTCGACTGGATCTTCAGCCGCTCCAGCATTGCCTTGATCTGCGGGCCGCCGCCATGCACCACGACCGGATTGATGCCGACCTGCTTCAGCAGCACGACGTCCTGCGCGAAGCTGCGGGCGGCCTCCTCGTCGCCCATCGCGTGCCCGCCATACTTCACCACCATCACCGCGCCCTGATAGCGCCGCATGTAGGGCAGCGCCTCGATCAGGGTGGAGGCGACCGCGGCGGTGGCGGGGTCGATCGAGCTCTGGCTCATGGGGCGGCGGTCTCCGGCGGCGGGCTCGCGAGCTTTGCCAGGGAGGCACGCAACAGGTCCACCCCCTCGCGTGCGCGCGAGCTGGTGAGGATCGGCTGCGGCAAGGCCCCGATCAGCTTGGCGAGCCGGGTCTCGAGCTCGAGGGTCAGCGCCTCAAGCTCCGCCTTGCGCACGAGGTCCGCCTTGGTGAGCACGAGCTGGAACGGCACCGCGGCCTTGCCGAGCAGCTCGATCACCTCCTCGTCGACCTTCTTCGGCCCGTGGCGGGAATCGATCAGCAGGCACACCCGCCTCAGGCTCGGCCGCCCGCGCAGATAGGCGAACACCAGCCTGGTCCAGCGCTCGACCACCTCCTTGGGCGCCTGGGCGAAGCCGTAGCCCGGCAGGTCGACCAGCATCAGCCGC
>JBFWWD010000063.1:0-23725 GCA_050246385.1 Geminicoccaceae bacterium | reverse complement strand
CGGGCGTCGGCCGGCAGGTAGCCGGGCCGCAGCGAGGCCGCCGGTGCGGCTCCGCCTTCAGGTAGAAGGACCCGGATCATGGCTCTTTCCGTCGCCACCAACACCTCCGCCGCGACCGCGCATCGCTATCTGCGGGTCAACGACATGGAGGCCTCGCGCTCGCTCGCGAAACTGTCCTCGGGCTCGCGCATCGTGCGTGCTTCCGATGATGCCGCGTCGCTCGCGGTCGGCACCAAGCTCAGGGCCGACGTGGCGGTCCTGAAGCAGGCTCAGGTGAATGCCAGCCACGGGCAGAGCGTGCTGCAGGTGGCCGACGGCGCCGCGCAGCAGATCTCGGACATCCTGATCCGGATGAAGGCGCTCGCCACTCAGGCGGTCTCCGGCTCGATCAGCGACACCGAACGCGGCTATCTCAACAGCGAGTTCACCCAGCTCGCGACCCAGCTCGACGATATCGCCGCGCAGACCAAGTTCAACGGCGACGCGCTGCTCGACGGTGCGTTCAGCGCGGATTTCGCGGTCGGCACCGACGCCACCAGCGACGTCATCAGCGTCTCGATCACGCAGGCCATGAGCTCGACCGGCCTGGCGCTGAACGCCAGCGCCATCGGCACCATCGCCAACGCGCAGACCGCGAGCACGGCGATCGACACGGCCATCGGCGACGTGCTCTCGGCGCGCGCGACCCTGGGTGCGCAGATGTCGCGGTTCGACTTCGTCAGCGCCAATCTCGCCACCTCGGTCGAGAACATCGACGCGGCGCGCTCGACGCTGCTGGATGTCGACGTCGCCGCCGAGATGGCGAACTACTCCTCCAGGCAGGTCGTGATGCAGGCGAGCGTGGCCATGCTCGCCCAGGCCAACCAGATGCCGCAGAACCTGCTGCGGCTGATGAGCTAGCCTGGCCGTGTCGGGCGGCGCTCCGCCTCCTGCGGCACGGGCGTGCGGCAGATGTGGCGGTGGCCGTCCCGGCGCGCCGGCCGTCGCGGCCATACCGGGCCCGGGCCTGCGTTCCGCGGAGGTAGCAGGACTCGTGCGCCGGCATCGTTCGAGGAAGCGGCCATGCCGACCGAGCTGAGCATGGTCGGCGCGCCCTTGCCGGGGCGCCCGACCGGATCCCTCCAGGCGGAACTGCGCCCTGCCACACCCGTCGCCACGGCGGCGATGCCCGTTCCCGCCGCCGCACGGGTCACCGTCCAGGCGGCGGAGCCGTCCCAGGCGCTCGATCGGGCGAGCCGGTGGGCGGCCCGCGCGCTGTTCCAGGATCGGGACGTCGAGGTGACGAGCTTTCAGGACAAGGATTCCGGGCGGATCGTCTATCGGATCGCAGATCGGGCCAGTGGCCAGGTGCTGCATCAGTCGCCGCCCGACGCCCTGTTGCGCTTCTTCGCGAGCACACGCCAGAGCCTGGAACGACCGCTCATGGCGGTCGAGGTCTGAGGCGGGCACGAGATGGCCGACGGTCTCAGCATCGGCAGCCTGAGCCTGTCCGGCGGAGCGGCGCGCCTGACCGGCACGAGCTCCAGGCTGGACACCGAGGCGATCGTCGCGGCGGCGTATGAGGCGAAGCGTCTGCCCGCGGTCCGGCTGGAGCAGAGAGTCGCGCGCAACGAGGCGCGCAGCAGCGCCCTGGGCGAGCTCCGCTCGATCCTGGAGAAGCTGCAAGGCAGCCTCGCCGGTCTGCGCGGCCCGCCGGGTCTTTTCGGCATCGCCGAGAACCTGTTCGAAGCCAAGCAGGCGTTCGTATCCGGCAGCGGGCCCACGGCCGCGGCCGACCTTGTCGGGATCTCGGTCGAGAACCGGGCCGCCACAGGCACCTTCTCGCTCGAGGTCGGCCGGCTCGCCACGGCCCACAAGCTTCTGGCCGCGCCGCTTGGAGCGGGTGGGCAGAGATTGGCGGAGGCATGGAACGGCGGGGCGGAGTTCGCGGGCACGCTCGAGCTCGGACTCGCCGGCGGCGCGAACTCCTCGGTGATGGTGAGCGGCGACATGACCGCGGACGATCTGCGCGCGGCGATCAACGCGATCTCGGCGCGGACCGGCGTGACCGCGACGATCCTGACGGTGGCGGAAGGCGAGCGACGGCTCGTCCTGACCGCGACCGAGCCGGGCCGGGCGATCGAGCTGGCGGATCTGTCCGGCGACACCATCACCGCGCGGATGGCTCCGACAACGCTGCAGGCCGCTCAGACCGCGCAGCTTCAGCTCGACGGCATCCCGATCGAGCGGCCCGCCAACCGCATCGACGACGTCATGCCGGGCGTGACCCTCGATCTCTACCGCGCCGAGCCCGGAACGAAGCTGACGGTCAAGATCGAGCCGGCCCTGGCGGCCGCCAGGGAGCAGCTGATCGGGTTCGTCGACGCGTACAACGCGCTGCGCGACTTCGTGGCGGAGCAGAGCCTTGTCGATGGCGACGGCACGGTCGCCGAGGGTGCCGTCCTGTTCGGCGACCGCACCTTGCGCGATATCGCTCAGACACTGGCCGGGCTCACCGGCTCCTCGGTGCCCGGTCTCGCCGCGGGCGCGCCGAGCACACTGCGCGACGTGGGCATCACCATGGAGGCAGGCGGGCGGCTGCGGGTCGACGAGGCGAAGCTCGACGCCCGGCTGCTGGGGCAGCTCGACGAGGTGCGCAAGCTGTTCGAGTTCACGGCCACCGCGAGCGCCGGCGGCCTCGTGGTCTATGAGCGGTCCAACGCTCTCGCCGATCTCGCGTTCGCGGTGACGGTCACGGACGCCGACGCGGACGGCAGTCCCGAAGCGGTCACGCTCGACGGTGTGCCCGCGACCATCGCGGGTGGGGTGATCGAGGGCGCGCCCGGGACGGCCTATGCGGGCCTGAAGCTGATCTGGAGCGGGCGCGGCAGCGCTGCGATCGACCTCACCGTCACGCCCGGGATCGCCGATCAGCTCTACAACGAGCTCGCGACGATTCTCGACGATCACGGCGGGCCGATCCGCCGCTCGCTCGACGAGCTCGAGGCCGCCAACCGCGATCACGCCAAGCGCATCGAGCAGATCGAGGGCCGGGCCGATCGGGCGCGCGAGCTTCTGGCCCAGCGGCTCGCCGGTATGGAGTCCGCGCTGAGCCTCGCCAACCTGATGCTCACCCAGGTGCGCGCCCAGATGGACGCGATGAACCAATCCAGCTGAGAGGCCGCATGATCCCCGCCCCTTTCCACAACCGCGCTTCGGCGGCCTATCGCGACGCGGAATCCTTCCCGCCGGCGCGGCAGATCGTGCTGCTCTATGACCGCGCGATCCACCATCTGGAGGATGCGGTGATTGCCGCTCGCGAGCGTCGACTCGACCTGCGCTTCAATCACGTCGCCAAGGCGCACGCGATCCTGGCCGCGCTGCAGTCCTGCCTCGATTTCGAGCTCGGTGGCGAGATCGCGCCCATGCTCGATCGTCTTTACGGCCACGTCCTGCGGCGATTGATGCTGATCGACCTGCACGACCACGCCGCCATCCATCAGGAGCTGCTGCCGCTGCTGCGACGGCTGCGCGAGAGCTGGGTGGTCCTGGCCGATCACGCCGCAACGACTGCAATGCCGCCCGGACCCGCTGCGACCGGCCCGGCGCTTGTCTGCGCCCGAGCGCCAGGCAGTGCAGGCACTTTCGCCTGAAGAGTTTCTCATGCTAACATCCATCAATCCTTGGTTGATGGATCGCTCATGCAGCCGAGACGGTGTCACCTCGTCCTGACCATGGCGCTTGCCGGTTGCGTCTCGTCGCCCGCGCCCGCTCCCATTCCTGTGGGTGCTCGACCGCAGCCGGCCGCAGCCCCTCCGGTCGAGGTGCCGTGGCCCGCCGAGGCCGGCTGCCGGGATCTCGCCACCGCCTTGGCGGCGATCCCCGTGCCGGAACGTCCTCGCCTCGACCGGTCCGCATCGCCTCTCGGCATTACGATCCGGGCAGCCGATGGCGCCGACACGCCGGTCGACCCGGTGGGCGACCTGCCTCTGCCACCGGACGACGGCCTGCGCCGTTGTGCGCTCCTCGTCGAGATCGGGCGCAGCACCCGCACGTCACCGCGCCGCATCGTCGCCCACGAGCGGATACGCTCGGTCTATCGGTCGAGTGCCTCGGGTCGGGTCAATCCCGAACACCGTCGCCTGCAGGCCGAGCTGCGCCAGATCGAGCGCGGCGGCGGTGCCGAGATCCTGGCGACCGGCGACCCGGGCCTGGACCTGATCGGGCTTCTGGCTGGCAGCGTCCTCAATGGCATCTCCGCCACGCTCGATGCGCAGCGCATCCGCACGCTTCGCGAGCGCCTCGCGGCGACGCCGGCGCGCCTGGAGGAGGCGGCATGGGAGCCCTACAGCTTCGAGGTCAGCACGGTGGAGGCGGCCCGGGCCGGCAAGGTGCGCGCCGTTCTGCTGGATCGCGCGACCGGTGACGTCTTTCCGTTCGAGGAGACGGTGGCGGAGACGCGCCGCTTTCGGGTGGCCCAGGGCCGCCGCGCCCGCGATCGCGGGCTGCTCGAGGGCGGTGGCGACGGCCTGGTCGATTCGGAGGTAGTCGCCGTCTGGGAGCAGGCGGGGGTCCGGCCCGGCGTCGTCGCTCTGCTGGCCGCCCTGCCGCCGGCGCCGACGGCTTCCTCGTTCCCGCCTGCCGACTTCGCCGCTGCCATGGACGGTGCGGGCTCGGTGATGGCCGAAATCGGCGGCGATGGCGTCCGTCGTTTCCGGCTCCGGGGGCTCAACGCGGAGCCTGGCCGCGGCCCTGATCCCGAAGCGCCTGCCAGATGAGCGCGGCCCAGCCGAGCAGCAGGGCCGCCCCGCCGACGGGAGCGAACATGGCCATGCCGGGTGGCGCCCCCAGCGCCAGAGCATAGAGGCTGCCCGAGAACAGAACCGTCCCTGATGCCCATAGTGGGACGACGAGAGAGGATGCGCCACGCCAGGCGATCACCGCAATGATCGCGACGGCGTGCGCCAGCTGATAGCGCGAGCCGGTCTCGACCCATAGCGCCGCGCGGGAATCTCCGGCTGCCTCGAGACCATGGGCCGCGAACGCGCCGAAGCCCACGGCGACCAGACCGAGCGCCGCCGCCAGCGCCACCCCATGCCTTCCCTGCATTCCTGCCCACCTCTTGCGCCGCTGCACCGCTTGTGGCTCATCCGCCGCCGAGGCGCGAGGGCAGGAGATGACGACGGCACCAGCGGCGGTCGAGGTATGGCGGGGCGACCGGGTGGAGAGCCGGCACCGGGTGCGCGCCTGCGTGCTCGATGCGCGAGGCGGGGTGGTCCTCGCGGCCGGCGATATCGACGAGCCCGTCTATCCCCGCTCGGCCATCAAGCCCTTTCAGGCGCTGGCGCTGATCGAATCCGGTGCCGCCGATGCGTTCGCGGTCGACGATGCCGAGCTCGCCCTGGCCTGCGCTTCGCATGGCGGCGAGCCGGATCATGTCGCCCTGGTCGAGGGTTGGCTGCATCGGCTGGGCCTGGACGAGACCGCACTCGCCTGCGGACCGCACCCGCCGCTGCATCCCGGCTCGGCTGCGACGCTGGTGCAGGCCGGCGCCGCACCACGACGTGTCCACAACAATTGTTCGGGCAAGCATACCGGCATGCTGGCCGCGACGCTGCAGATCGGCGCCCCGACCGCCGGCTACGAGGGGCTGGAACATCCCGTGCAACGATACTGCGCCGGGGCGATCGCGGAGCTGGCAGGGTGTGACCGTCTGCCGCCGCCCGGCATCGACGGCTGCTGCCTGCCCAATCATCCTCTGCCGTTGCGCGCCCTGGCACGAGCTGCGGCGCGACTCGCGGACCCGGCGGCGTGCGGGCCGAAGCGGCGGAACGCGCTTGCCCGCATCGGACGCGCGATGCGGACGCATCCGCGCATGGTTGCAGGCACGGGCCGATGCTGCACGGCGCTCATGGAATGCCTGCCAGGGGTGATCGCGAAGACCGGAGCCGAGGGAGCTTATCTCGCCGCGTTGCCGGCACATGGCTACGGCATCGCTCTCAAGGTGGAGGATGGCGCCACGAGGGCGGCGGAGGTGGCGCTGCTGGCCCTGCTCGAGCACCTCTTGGGTACCGGTGCCGTCGCCGTCCCGGCGCTGGGCCGCTTCCGCATGCCGCAATTGCGCAACACCGCCGGTACGGTGGTCGGGCACATCGCCCCCGTGGCGGGCTGGCCGGCATGACACGTCGCGGCATGCAGGTGCTGACCGCGGGCGTCGACGAGGTCGGGCGCGGCCCGCTCGCGGGGCCGGTGGTCGCCGCCGCCGTGGTCCTGCTGCGCCCCGTCCCCGGGGTCGCCGACTCCAAGACCCTGACCGCCGAGCGCCGGCGCGAGCTTGCCGCCCTCATTCGCGACGGCTGTGCCGTCGGCGTCGGCGCGGCCTCGGTCGCGGAAATCGCGCGCCACAACGTGCTGGGCGCCTCGATGCTGGCCATGCGCCGCGCCGTCATGCGGCTGCGCGTTCGGCCAACCCTTGTTCTCGTCGACGGCAACCGTGCGCCGCCCCTGGATCTGCCCTGCCGCTGCGTCGTCGGGGGTGATGCCACCGTGCCCGAGATCGGCGCCGCCTCGATCGTGGCCAAGGTGGTGCGGGACGCCCTGATGGCGCGCCTTGCCCAGCGGCATCCCGGCTATGGCTGGGAGCACAACGCCGGTTATCCGACACCGGAGCATCTGGTGGCGTTGTCGCGGCTGGGTCTCTGCCTCCACCACCGTCGCGGCTTCGCTCCGTGCGCCCGAGTGGCCGTGCCGGTGACCGTCGGTGCCTGAATTGGTTCAGCCGCGCCCGAGCATCGCCGTCCAGAACGCATCGCGCGCCATGAAGCTTTCGGCACTGTCGCTCGGCGACAGGATCAGGAGCAGAAAGGCGCAGCCGGGCCAGCACGGCAGGCTGGCGGCGAGCTCGAGCTGATGCCGTCCGCCGATCCAGTCGATCGCCGCCTCACGATGCCGGTCCGCCAGAGAGAAGAAGTGGATCAGAGCTGCCGCCTCCTCCTCGATGGCCAGCGGCTCGTCGAGCTGCAGCAGGACCGCGGTCGTGACCGCGCCACAAAACCGCCCGTAGGTCGCGATCACGCCGGGGTCGGCGAGCTCGGTCGCCTGCCGGTTGACGATCGCCGTGATCGCGTCCGTGGCGAGGCGGCGGCGCGCTTCGCTCCAGTAGAGCTCGTCGAACGCCTTGGCACGATCGGTCCAAGGCAGATAGCGGGCGCGCGACGCGAGCCAGGCCGCCGTGGTGGCGGCGCGATTCCACTCCACCGGCACGCTCTCGCGGAGGAAATCCGTCGCTCTCGGGTCGTACTCGATCAAGTCCGTCCCATCGTCGGCTGCAGTCTTTCCGCGCGTCGGCCCTTCTTACAATCCTTAGTTAAACCTATACCTTATCTCTCAACTTATGCGCAATAAGATAGAGCTGGGCACAGGGGCGGAGTCGACGCGGGCGAGCCCGATGATCGCCCAATACCAAGCGCTCAAGCACCAGCATCCGGATTCGCTGCTGTTCTTCCGGATGGGCGACTTCTACGAGCTGTTCTTCGAGGATGCGGTCGCCGCCGCGCCGGCGCTCGATGTCGCCCTGACCAAGCGCGGGCGCCATGCCGGTGCCGACATCCCGATGTGCGGCGTGCCGGTGCACAGCGCCGAGCTCTACCTGCACCGGCTGATCCGCAAGGGCTTCCGGGTCGCGATCTGCGAGCAGCTCGAGGATCCGGCCGAAGCGCGGCGCCGGCCGGGCAAGGCGCTGGTCAAGCGCGACGTGGTCCGGATCGTGACCGCCGGCACGCTGACCGAGGAGGGCCTCCTGGACGCCCGGCGCAGCAACTGGCTGGTGGCCGTGGCGGAGGCGAGCGGCGATCTCGGCCTTGCCCGGGTCGACATCTCGACCGGTGCCTTTGTCACCGAGCCGGTCGAGGCACGCGCCCTGGCCGCAGCGCTGGCCCGCTGCCAGCCCGGCGAGATCCTCGCTCCGTCGCGCATCGCGTCCAACCTCGACGGAATCCGGCGCGAGCACGAGGCCGAGCTGACGCTGCTGCCGGATGCGAGCTTCGACAGCATCGCCGCCGAGCGTCGCCTTTGCCACGCTTTCGGGCTCGCGACGCTGGACGGGCTGGGTGCATTCGGCCGCGCCGAGCTCGCCGCCGCCGGTGCCGTCCTCGGCTATCTGGAGCTCACGCAGAAGGGTCTGCTGCCACGGCTCGACCGCCCCTCACGCGTCGAGCCGTGCACGGAGATGCTGATCGACCCCGCCACCCGGCGCAGCCTGGAGCTGCTGCAGTCGGTCGGCGGCGGGAGAGAGGGCTCGCTGCTCGCGGCGATCGATCGGACGGTCACCCATGCCGGCGGCCGACTTCTCGCCGAGCGGCTGGCCGCCCCGCTGGCGCGGCCCGAGCCCATCCGCCAGCGTCTGGATCAGGTCGAGGCCCTCGTGCTCGGTGCCGGACGGCGCGCTGCCGTGCGCGACGCGCTGCGCTCATGCCCCGATCTGGCCCGCGCCCTCGGCCGACTGGCATTGGGCCGCGGCGGCCCGCGCGATCTGCTCGCCATCGCGCAAGGGCTCCAGCAGGCCGATCGCCTGCGTGGCGAGATCGCGGCCGAGCCCGCCCTGACCGAGCTGGCAGTCCGGCTCGAGGCGGACAGCTCTCTGACGCGGTCGATTCTCGAAGCGATCGAGCCCGAGGCGCCATTGCTCGCGCGCGACGGCGGGTTCATCCGCACGGGCCTGCATGGCGGGCTCGACGAGCTGCGCGGCCTGCGTGACCGGACCCGGCGGCACATCGCGACGCTCGAGGAGCGACATCGTCGCGAGACCGGCATTCCGTCGCTCAAGATCCGCCACAACAACCTGCTCGGCTACTTCATCGAGGTCACCGCCGCGCATGCGGCGAAGGTGCCGCCGGGTTTCGTGCAGCGGCAGAGCATGGCGGGAGCGACACGCTACAGCACGACCGAGCTTGCCGAGCTGGAGAGCCGGATCGCCACGGCGGCCGATCGAGCGCTCGCCCTCGAGCTCGAGCTGTTCGAGCAGCTTCGCCAGGCCGTGCTCGCCTCGGCGGAGGAGGTCGCGCGGAATGCCGGCGCGCTCGCGGAGCTCGATCTGTGCGCCGCGCTCGCGGAGTTGGCCGTCGACCAGCGCTATGTGCGGCCGGCGGTCGACGGTGGGACGGCCTTCCTGATTCGGGGCGGGCGCCATCCCGTGGTCGAGCAGTCGCTCGCCCGGGCGAGCCAGAGCTTCGTCGCCAACGATTGCGATCTGGGCGGCGATCACGCGCTCTGGCTGCTGACCGGACCGAACATGGCCGGCAAGAGCACCTTCCTGCGCCAGAACGCCCTGATCACGGTGATGGCGCAGATGGGCAGCTTCGTCCCCGCCGCCGAGGCACGGATCGGGGTGGTCGACCGGCTGTTCTCGCGCGTCGGTGCTGCCGACGACCTCGCGCGCGGCCGCTCGACCTTCATGGTCGAGATGGTCGAGACCGCCGGCATCCTCAATCTCGCCACGCCGCGAAGCCTCGTCATTCTCGACGAGATCGGTCGGGGTACGGCGACCTATGACGGGCTGTCGCTGGCCTGGGCCGTGGTCGAGCACCTGCATGAGGTCAATCGCTGCCGCGCCCTGTTCGCCACCCACTTTCACGAGCTGACCGCTCTTGCGGCCAAGCTGTCTCGCCTCGTCTGCCACACGCTGCGGGTCAAGGAGTGGCGTGGCGAGGTGGTGTTCCTGCACGAGGTCGCGCCAGGCTCGGCCGATCGCTCCTACGGGATTCATGTCGCACGCCTCGCCGGCCTGCCGGAGACCGTGCTGCGGCGAGCCTCCGCCGTGTTGAAACGGCTCGAGGAGGGCGAGGCACGCTCGCCGGTCAGCCGCCTCGCCGACGACCTGCCGCTGTTCGCGGCACTGCGACAGGATAAGCCGGCGACGCCAGCGCCCGTGTCGCCCGTCCATGGGCTGCTCCTGAGCACCGACCCGGATCAGCTCACCGCCAGGAACGCGCTCGATCTCGTCTACCGGCTCAAGAAACTGCTTGTCGAAACCGGGAACGACGGGCACATCGACGGCTAATCCCGCGCAGAAGGGACTTGCCCGATGTCCTGTCAAACGATGACGAGCAGCTTGGCGCTCGCTCTGGCGCTGGCCTTCACAAGCCTGCCCGGCCACGGCGCCACATCGAGCGCCCGCGATGGCTCGGTGGACCGCTTCCTCGCCACGAGCGTGCCCGTCTGCATGCGTTCGCCGGCGGTGCAATGCGTGTCACGAGGCTTCGCTTTCGTCGACGCCGACGGGGACGGGAAGCTGTCCTTGACCGAAGTGGAATCTCTGCAGGCGCAGATCGACCGCTGGGCCAAGGCCAATTCCGGCAGACTGCCCGCGGCGGAGCGTCAGCGGCTGATCATCGGTCTGATGGTGATCCAGACGGTGGGTCCGGAGCAGCTGTTCACAAGCTACGACGCAGACGGCGATGGCTTTCTCAGCCGCGAGGAGGTCACGGCGGACATCCAGCTCGACAAGCGGCCGCTGCCGGAGATCCTCGCAGACCCTGCGGCCATCGACTGGAACGCTCTGGCCGCGCGTGCGGGCGACGCCGCACCGATCCTGAAGAGGCTCTTCGACCTTTAGGCCGCGGTCGCAACCCCGCGGCCACGATCGAGCATCCGGCAGAGCAGGATGACCGGCGCCAGACCAGCGGCGGCGATCACCAGCGAAGGCAGGGCCGCACCGGCCAGGCGCTCGGTGGTCGCGAGCTGAAACGCCTCGACCGCAAGCGTGTCGAAGTTGAACGGCCTGAGGATCAAGGTCGCGGGCAGCTCCTTGATCACGTCGACGAGGACGAGCAGGCATGCGCTGATCAGGCTTGGTCGCAGCAGCGGCAACATGACCCGCCGCGCAACGGCCCAAGGTCTGCAGCCGAGCACGCGCGCGGCATCGCCGAACGCGGGGGCGATCCTGGCCATGCCGGCTTGGAGCGGATTGAAGCCGACGGCGAAGAACCGGACCAGATAGGCGTAGAGCAAGGCGCCGATGGTGCCGCCCAGCACGAGTCCGGCTCCCGCCGAACCCAGGGCCCTCGCGATCTGGTCGATGGCGCGGTCGAACGCGCCGATGGCGATCAGCACGCCGACGCCGATCACCGCTCCGGGCACGGCGTAGCCGAGGGCAGCGATACGCAGCAGCCCGCCGGCACGGCTGCCCGGCTCGCGGCTGGCAGCGATCAGCCCGCCGACCGCCACGGCGACGATCAGGATGCTGGCGAGCGCGCCGAGCAGCAGGGTGTTACCCGCAAGCGTGGCGAGCCGCCCGAGCCCGACGCCGTCGCTCGCGTCGAGCGCCATCGTGATGAGCACGATCGCCGGGAGCAGGAAACCGGCAAGCACGGGCAGCGCGCAGGCTGCGCACGCCAGCCAGCCGAGCCAGCCGGACAGCTCGACGCGATGCTTCTGGAAAAGGTGGATGGTGGCGGTGCTGAACCGCCTTCTGCTCCGCGCACCCACTTCGACCAGGAGCAGCAGAAATACCAGGAGCAGCAACAGGCTGGCCAGCTGCGCCGCCGCGGCGGGGCTGCCGAGGGCATACCAGGCGCGGTAGATGCCGGTGGTGAAGGTCCGCAGCTCAAAATAGGCGACGGCGCCGAAGTCTGCGAGCGTCTCCATCATGACGAAGGCGACGCCCGCGGCGATGATCGGTCGGGCCAGAGGCAGGCCCACCCGTCGGAAAGCGGCGAACGGCGTGCACCCCAAGGTCCGGCTGACCTCCAAGGCGCACATGGACTGCTCGGCGAAGGCCGCACGAGCCAGGACATAGACATAGGGATAGAGCGCCGCCGTCAGGACGAACACGGCACCACCCAACGAACGGACGTTCGGGAACCAGTAGTCGCGCCAGCCCCACCCGGTGAGGTCGCGCAGCATGGTCTGGACCGGGCCCGAGACCTGGAGGAAATCGGTGTAGGCGTAGGCCAGCACGTAGGCGGGCATGGCGAGCGGCAGGACCAACGCCCAGTTGAGCAGCCGCTGCCCCGGAAAACGGTACATGGTGATCAGCCAGCCACTGCCGGCGCCGATCGCGAGCGCTCCGAGGCCGACACCGAGACAGAGCAGAACGCTGTTGCGCACGTACTCGGCGAGGACCGTGCTGGCGAGATGCGCCCAAAGTCCCTCGGTCGGCTGGCCGATGAAGCTCAGCATCGCGAGCAGCGGCGCCGCCACGATCAGGCACAGCAATGCCGCGACGGCCACGCCCGGGCGAGCTCCGAGCGACGAGATGCCCGGAGCGGCCACGATCGCGGACATCGGCCATGATCGACGAACGGTGGACATGATCTCCAGATCGCGCTCTGCTCGACGCTTGCACCGCTCGCGGCTTCCAGGTGCCCGCTCCGCGCCAGCGGCGCACGCTACCTTGCAGAAATCGAGAGTAAAGCCGAATCGGGCGAGGTTGGAATGGATACAGATCGACTGGCGCTTGAAAGCATAGGCTCGTTTCTCCGGTCTGAGCCGCAGTAGGGCGATGTCACGAGGCAAGCTGCGGCAAGTGCACGCAGCGGCATGTGAGTGTGGGAGTTCATATGCAACGTCACCACGACATGGGTGGGATGCCAGCCGGCCCAATCGACCGGCACGAGCACGATCTGGCACCATGGGAGAAACAGGTCGACGCCGTCCTGCGCCTCCTGCTCGCCAAGAAGATCCTCACGCTCGACGAGCTGCGCCGTGCGATCGAGGAGCTCGGCCCAGTCGCCTACGACCAGCTCAGCTACTTCGAGCGTTGGATCTCGGCGATTGCCAACCTGCTGCTCGAGAAGGGCGTCCTGGGCGTGCAGGAGCTGGGCGAGGCGATCACCTCGGCCCAGGCCCGGCGTGCCGCGGCGGTCGCGAGATGACCCGGCGTTTCGCCGACGGCACCGTCGTGCGGGTGAGGGCCCTGTTTCCGCCCGGCCATTGCCGAACGCCATTCTACACCCGCGGCCGGCGTGGCACCGTACTCCGGCTGATCGATCGGCAGCCCAATCCGGAAATGATGGCATACGGGTGGGAAGGACAGACGCTGCCGGTCTATCGCGTCCGCTTCGAGGCGGACGAGCTTTGGGGTGGGCCAGTATCGATCCCTGGCGACGCCGTCGTCGCCGACCTGTTCGAGCCTTGGCTGGAGCCGATCGAGGGAGGCAAGCCGTGACAGAGCACCATCATCACCATCCGGGAAAGCAGCCTGACCTCGAGGATCTGCCCTACACGCGCCTGATGGCGCTGACCGACGCGGTGACCGACCTGCTGCTGGCCAAGGGAGTGTTCGCCGCGGATGAGCTGCGGCAGGTGCTCGAGACCATCGACAGCCGGAGCCCTGCCGACGGCGCGCGCCTGGTCGCGCACGCCTGGGTGGACGACGGCTTTCGCGCGCGGGTGCTGACCGACGTGAATGCGGCAGCGGCGGAGATCGGCGTTGACGCCGGAGGGATTCCCATCCGTGCGGTAGCGAACGATCCCGGCACCCACAACGTCATCGTGTGCACGCTCTGCTCCTGCTATCCGCGCCTGCTGCTCGGCCCGTCGCCCGACTGGTACAAGGCACGCGCCTATCGCAGCCGGGTCGTGCGTGAGCCGCGCGCGGTGCTCGCCGAGTTCGGACTCGAGCTGCCGCCCGGCAAGGCGGTGGTCGTCCACGACAGCACGGCCGAGCTGCGCTACCTCGTGGTCCCGGAACGGCCCGCCGGCACCGAAGGGTGGAGCGAGACCGCTCTCGCCGCCATCGTCACGCGCGACTGCATGATCGGCACGGCCGTGCCGAGGGTGCCGGCCTGATCAGGCGACCAGGAGCGGGGTGACCAGGAGCCGCGCGGGCTCGCCGATCCGGACGGCGACGATCGCGTTCTGCTCGAAGGCCAGAGCGAGCTCCAGTCCTTCCGCGACGGGAAGATCGAGGGCGAACACGCCTTCCTCGCGCCAGCTCGGATCGGATCCGACCCCGCGATGCGGCAGGAATCGGACGTTACGGGCGTGGAGCTCGCGCTCGAGGCGTCGGTGCGCCAGGAGGTTGAGCGCATGTGCGGTCGGCACGCTGCGCGGATTCCAGCCCGTGACGAACAGGCCGGACGCCGCCCGATGCCCGATGCCCGATGAGCAGCGCGTCGATCGCCGGTGAAGCCTCGCCGATCCGGGCCGCGCCCAGCACTACCCCCGCGGGGTCCAGCACCTGATAGCTGGTGCCGTGATAGGCGGCGATCAGCTCGGCTTGATCCATGGCCGGCGGCGAGCCCCGATGCGGAAATGCGAACGGCCCCGGGGTACTCCGGGGCCGTCCTGTCGAACAGCCGAAAGCGGCAGAGGGATCAGTGCGCCGAGGCG
Organism: Geminicoccaceae bacterium; assembly: GCA_050246385.1. Taxonomy (GTDB): domain Bacteria; phylum Pseudomonadota; class Alphaproteobacteria; order Geminicoccales; family Geminicoccaceae; genus Benzoatithermus. The sequence continues at coordinate 9,415 of JBFWWD010000063.1, read as the reverse complement.
CCTGCGGCTCCCAGTCCGGTCTCGGAGCGGATGTACTGCGCCTCGTAGGCCTCGGCCTCGCTGCGGGCGGTCTGGCTGCGGTCGAGGACCGAGAACAGCCAGATGCCGACGAAGGCGATCGCCATCGAGAACAGCGCCGGATTGTCGCCGTAGTGGAACGGCGCGGAGCCGACGGGGTTGCCCAGCGTCTTCTCCCACACGGCGGGGCCAAGCACGACCAGGGTCACCGCCGAGATCAGGCCGAGCAGGCCGCCGATCAGCGCCCCTTTGGTGGTCAGGCCCTTCCAGAACATCGACAGAAGCAGCACCGGAAAATTGCAGCTCGCGGCGATGGCGAAGGCGAGCCCGACCATGAAGGCTACGTTCTGCTGCTCGAACACGTAGCCGAGAAAGATGGCGACGATCCCGAGCACGATGGTCGCGATCTTGGAGACCCGGATCTCGTCGGCGACGGTGGCCAGCCCCTTGTCGAACACCGAGTCGGAGACAGAGAGGCAGACCTCCGAGGCGCCGGCCAGCGTCAGGCCGGCGACCACGGCCAGGATGGTGGCGAAGGCCACGGCCGAGATGAAGCCGAGGAACAGATCGCCGCCCACCGCATCGCTGAGGTGGATGGCCGCCATGTTGGTGCCGCCGATCAGGTCCTTGATCTTGTCGTAGACCACAGCGCCGTCGGCGCCGACGGTGGTGTGGTAGAAGGCCGGGTCGGACATCACGAGGGTTATGGCGCCGAAGCCGATGATGAAGGTCAGGATGTAGAAGTAGCCGATGAAGCCGGTGGCGTAGAACACGGACTTGCGGGCGGCCTTGGCGTCGGCGACGGTGAAGAACCGCATCAGGATGTGCGGCAGGCCGGCGGTGCCGAACATGAGCGCCAAGCCCAGCGAGATCGCCGAGATCGGGTCGGTCACCAGGCTGCCCGGGCTCATGATCGCGAGCCCCTTCGGGTTCACCTCCGTGGCGCTCTTGAACATCGCCTCCGGGCTGAAGCCGAAGTGCTTGAGCACCATGAACGCTATGAAGCTGGCACCGGCCAGCAGCATGCAGGCCTTGATGATCTGCACCCAGGTGGTGGCGAGCATGCCGCCGAAGGTGACGTAGGCGATCATCAGGATGCCGACGATGATCAGGGCCCAGAGGTAGGGCAGGCCGAACAGGAGCTCGATCAGCTTGCCGGCGCCGACCATCTGCGCGATCAGGTAGAAGGCCACCACCGTGAGCGTACCGACCGCGGACAGGGTTCGGATCGGGGTCTGCTGCAGGCGGTAGGAGGCGACGTCGGCGAAGGTGTACTTGCCCAGGTTGCGCAGCCGCTCGGCGATCAGGAACAGCACGATCGGCCAGCCGACCAGCCAGCCGACCGAGTAGATCAGGCCGTCGAAGCCGGAGGTGAACACCAGGCCCGAGATGCCGAGGAACGAGGCCGCCGACATGTAGTCGCCGGCGATCGCGAGGCCGTTCTGGAAGCCGGTGATGCCGCCGCCGGCGGCGTAGAAGTCGGCGGCCGACTTGGTGCGGGAGGCCGCCCACTTGGTGATGGCGAGGGTGAGCAGCACGAACACCACGAACATGCCGATGGCATGCCAGTTGGTCGCCTGCTTCTCGACCTCGCCCTCGAGAGCGCCGGCGGCCAGGGCCGGCCCGGCGAGGGCGAGCACGGTCGTGATGGCGCCGAGCCCGCCCAGGGTGCGTGCGATGGCGCGCATCACTGGCTGTCCTTCAGGATCTGGTTGTTGAGATCGTCGAAGGTGGTGTTCGCCTTGCTGACATAGATGCCGGTCAGCGCGAAGGCCGCGACGATCACGAACAGGCCGATCGGGATGCCGATCGTGGTCACCCCGCCCGAGCTGATCGGGGTGCCGAGGAAGCCCTTGGCGAACGCGACCAGGAGGATGAAGCCGAAGTAGATGACCAGAATCGCGATCGTCAGGCTGCGTGCGAGCGCGCCGCGCCGCTGGACGAGCTCGTTGAATTTCGGGTTGCCGCGGATCTTGGCGTATGACGCCGGTTCCATCGCTAGCCTCCTCTCAGGTGATCCTCGTGCTGCAGGGGTCCCCTCCTTAGGAGGCGATGCGGCGGTCACGGATGCGGCAAGATGTCAAGAGCAACCGGAGAGGCTGCGGCCGTTTGGCAGGAATGCCGCTAGGTGTCGCAGCCTCCCCGAGCCCGCGTCGCCTCAACGCAGCCGCGGGAGGTCAGTCACCTTCGATGATCCTGCCAGCAGCGTCGAGGTGGCTGCGGCGCTTTCTGGCCCTGGCGGACCAGAGGTTGAGGGCTTCGACCATGCCGGAGAAGAAGATGGCGAAGTAGAGGTAGCCGCGCGGAATGTGGAAGTGGAAGCCGTCGGCGATGAGCGCGACCCCGACCAGGAGCAGGAAGGACAGGGCGAGCATCTTGACCGTCGGGTGGTCGTTGACGAAGTCGCCGACCGGGTTGGCGGCGACCAGCATCACGATCATGGCGATGACCACGGCCGCGATCATGATCGGCAGCTGGTCGGTCATGCCGACCGCGGTGATGATCGAATCGAGCGCGAACACCACGTCGAGGATGATGATCTGAATCACCGCGGCGGTGAAGGTCGAGGTGCCGACCTGCGCCTCCTGCTCCTGGCCCTCCAGCATGTGGTGGGTCTCCATGGTCCCCTTCACCAGCAGGAACAGGCCGCCGACGATCAGCACGAGGTCGCGCCAGGAGAAGTCGAGGTCGAACAGCGAGAGCACCGGGGCGGTAAGCCCGATGATCCAGGTGAGCGAGAACAGGAGCGCGATCCGCCCGAGCAGTGCCAGGGCCAGGCCCAGCTGGCGGGCCAGCCGCTGCTGATGCTTGGGCAGCCGGCTCGACACGATCGACAGGAAGATCAGATTGTCGATCCCGAGGACGATCTCGAGCGCGGTCAACGTCAACAGGCTGGCCCAAACCGCCGGGTCAGCAAGCCACTCGAGCATCGAGGCGTTCCTTTGCTATGCGCTGGGGGCCTATAGCGACGGCGGGTGCAGCGTGTCACGATCTATGCATGGCCGCTGGCGAACTGTTGAACTTGAGCTGGAGAGACTGCGATGCGGCAAGCACCGTTCCGCAAGGTGGCGGGTGACTACTTCGTTGCGCCCCAGTTGCAGCCAGAGGATTTCACTGCCGCACAAGGTGCCGGTATCCGTACGATCATCAACAACCGCCCGGACGGCGAGGTTCCGGACCAGCTTTCCGACGCCGAGGCAGGCCAGCTCGCCATGTCGCTGGGCCTGGATTATGCCTACGTGCCGGTCGTGTCCGGCCAGATGAGCTTCGCGGACGTCAAGGCGTTGGCGGCCGTGCTCGCCGAGCATCCCGGCCCCTATCTCGCCTATTGCCGCTCGGGCACGCGGTCGTGCCATCTCTGGGCGTGTGCGACAGTCTCGCAACGGCCCGTGGACGAGACTTTGGCTGCCGCTGCAGCGGCAGGCTATGACCTGTCACCTATGCGAGGCGTGCTCGAGCGACTGATCTCGGGCTAATCGTCATCCGGCCGCGCGCCAGAGGAACAGGAGCCAGAACGCCAGGGCCAGGGGCGGACCGAACGGAACCGCGCTGTCGCCGCGAAGCGGGGTGTGACGCGCCAGGGCGAGCAGCAGTCCCAGCGGAGCGGCAAGCAGGATGACCCAGGGCAGGGCTGCCGGGCCCAGCCACGCGCCGGCCGCAGCGAGGAGCTTGGCATCGCCGAGCCCAAGCCCGTCTCGCTTGCGAAGCCGGCGATAGAGCCAGGAGACCGCCGCGAGCGCCAGGTAGCCGCAAGCCGCCCCGAGCAGGGCTTCGAGCAGTCCGATCTCGGGCAGCAGGCCGAGCCACGCGGCGACGATTCCGAAGGCGACCAGAGGCAGGGTGAGAACGTCGGGCAATCGCCAGGAGCGTAGGTCGATCAGCGCAAGCCCGAGCAGCCACCAGCCGAGAATGGCGGCCGGAACGTTGAACGGTGCGGAGATCAAGAAGAAGGCGACCGCACCGATAGCGGCGGCGGCGATTTCCACGAGCGGATAGAATGGCGACAGCGCTGCCCCGCAATGACGGCAGCGCGCCCGTGCGGCCAACCAGCTCCACAGTGGGATCAGGTCGGCCGCGCCGAGCGGCGTATGGCATCGCGGGCACCTCGAGCGCCCGAGCAGGACGCCGCGCCAACCCTCGGGCTCGCGCAGCACCAGCGTGCCCACGAAGCTGCCGACGCACAGCCCGAGCACTGTCCCGAGCGCGACGAGGGCCAGCACCGGCGCGGGGACGCGCCCTACTGGCCCCCGGGCACGGGCGAGAGGCCATACGGGTCGCCCATCACCTCACCGTCGGGCCGCATCAGCGGCTGGGGGTAGGGGGACGCCGGCATCTCGCGCGGCGCCGGCGCGACGGGTTCCGGTGACGGCAGAAATCCCTGCGGTTCCGATCGCAGCGAGTGCAGCCGCGACCGCAGCTCCTCGCTGACGTCGCGCGCATCCTCTGGATTGCGGATCACCCGGGGCGTCAGAAAGACGATCAGCTCCGTGCGCGTGTTGACGTTGCGCGTCGAGCCGAACAGGTTGCCGACCACCGGGATCTCGCCGAGCAGCGGGACCCGGTCCTGACCACGTTCCTCGCTGTCCTGGATCAAGCCGCCCAGCACCACCGTCTGGCCGCTCTGCACATTGACCTTGCTCGTGATCTTTCGCTGAATGAAGGTTGGTGTGAGGGCGTTGTTGGCAGTGGCGCTGGTCTGGTCGACCCGGCTGACTTCCTGCGCGATCTCGAGCGAAACCGCCTGATTGGAATTGATGCGTGGGCGCACCTGCAGGATGACGCCCGTGTCGCGATACTCGATCTGGTTCAGGATGTTCGAATCCGACTGCAGGCTCTGCTGCTGCGCGGTCTGCACGGGGACTTCCGAGCCGACCGTCAAGACGGCCTCGCTATTGTCCTGGACCACCACCGACGGCGCCGACAGCACCTTGACGTCGGTCAGGCGCGCCAGCGCATCGATCGTGATGTTGTTGTTGCCCGGGGTGAAGACGAAGTTCAGCCCCGGGATCTGGGTGGCCGGGCTGGCGATCGCCCCGGCCAGACTGTTGACGAAGCCGCCTCGGAAGCTGCCGTTCTCCAGAAAATACTGGACGCCGTAGCGCAGCGTGTCGTTGAGCGTCACCTCGGCGATCGTCGCCTCGATCAGAACCTGCCAAGGCGCCGTATCGATGCGCATCAGGGTCGCCTCGATCCGGTCGTACTCATCGGGCTTCGCCCGGATCAGGAGCGAGTTGTTGGCCTTGCTCGCGACCACCTTGACCGGGCCGGAGAGCGTCTCGGTCGTCTCCGACGTCTGCCCTTGCGTCTGCCCCTGCGGTGTTCCGCCTGCCCCGAAGCTCTCGCCTTCGCCGCCCGCATTGTCCTCGCCGAAGGGTTGGGCGCCACCCAGGGTGGCGCTGGCGGCGGCGAGGCTCGGTCCGGTCTGGGAGGTTGCCGGCCCCTCGCTGAAGGCTTCGTTCAGAAGCTTGGCGACGTCCTCGGCGGCGGCGTGCTTGAGGTTGTAGACGTAGAACTGCGAACCGGCCGCCTGACCGCGGTCGAGCCGGCTCACCCAGCCACCGATCTCGCGGATCTGCTCGGGATCACCCGCGATCGCGAGCACCGCGTTCATGCGTGCCAAGGGCAGGAACCGGAGCAGTGACGGCTCGGCGCCGGTCGGGTCGAACGGCGCGAAGATCGCCTGCAGCTCGGGGATGACCGCCTCGACGTTGCCCCGCTGCAGCGGGAACAGGCCGATCGACTTGCCGGACATCCAGTCGATGTCGAGATCGGCCAAGGTTTCGACAACGTTCTCGCGCTCGACGGCGGTGCCGCTGAACAGGATCGCGTTGCGACCCGGATCGATGCGGATGTCCTCGGGCGATGCCACCAAAGGCTGGATGAACTGCGCCGCCGAGGTCGCCGAGATGTTGCGCAAGGGCACGATCGTGATGCCGTAGCCGGGACGGAGCGGCACCGGGCGGCCGCCCAAGGGGACCACCTGCGAGCTGCCGATCGCCGCGTCCACCGGCATGATGCGGAAGGAGGTCGGGCTGGTCTCGACGAGGGTCGCGCCGTTCGCGCGCAGCACGGTCTCGAGCACGGCCAGCAGGTCGGCGTTGGACATCGGTGCCGCGGTCGAGAGCGTGACCTGACCCTGCACGTCGTTGTCGACGGTGTAGCTGCGGTGGAGGATGTCGCCGAGGATGACCTTGACGACATCGCGGATCTCGGCGTTGTCGAAGTTGAGCTGCACGCCCTCGGCGCTGCGTTGCACCGCAGCCGCCAGGGGCGATCGCACGGTCGGTGGCCGGCCATTGTAGATCTGGGGCTGGAGCGGCGCCTCGGTTGGCTCCACCGGCCCGACGCTGCCGCTCTGCTGCAGACCGGGGGGAACCGGCGGCGGCGGCTCGAAGGACAGGTTCCGCACCGATTCGGAGACGTCCGAACGTTGCGACGGCTCGATGCAGCCGGTCAGCAGGCACGCGAGCAGCAGGATCGCTTGGTGTCGGCGATAGGGCCCCACGAAGTTCCTCGGCAGTGGCTCGGTCCCTTACTTACCTGCCTTGCTCGGTTGGCAACCCGGCAGACAGCTCGATCTCCGCACCCTCGGTGCGCCGCGGGACCCTAATGTCGGACGTGGTCGTGGTAAACCATGCCACGATCACAGCGATGGACGTTCTTTGCCGGCCGTTGTTCCGTCAACTATTTTTCTCTCACCAGTTGCAGGACTGCCGCGAACCGCAAGCGTACATAGTCAGCGGTCCAATTACCTGTGGGATCGCAGAGGACAGGCTCCAGCAGGGCGATCGCCTCATTGCGCACGGACGGCCGGTCCTGCGCCGGCACGGCCGTGAGGAACGGGTCGGCAAAGACGCCGAGCCACGCCTCCATGCCGGTCGGCAGAGGAGTGGGTCTCGGCACCAGCTCGATCTGCGGGACGGAGAAGCCGTTGCGCTCGAGCAGGACTCGATACGCCTGAGGCGTCGGAAAGTACCAAGGGTGCGCAGCTCGTCCATCGATTCCTCGCCGAGCCAGAGCGGCAAGCAGCGCCACCGTGATCGCCGCCACATTGCCGTGCCCGCCGAACTCCCCGACGAAACGCCCTCCCGGCTTGAGAGCCCGCGCCACGCCGGTGACGACGCGGTCGGGATCGGTCTTCATCCAGTGCAGCGCCGCGTTCGAGAACACGGCGTCGAACTCTCGGTCGAACGGCAGAGCGGCACCGTCGACAAGTCGTGCGTCAACGCCCTGGTTCTGAGCGGCCCGCACCATGTCCGGATCCGCGTCTATGCCGACCACCTCACAGCCGGCCTCCATCAGGCGGGAAGTCAGTGCACCGTCGCCGCAGCCCAGATCGAGGATCCGCTCGCCGGCGCGGGGCGCCAGCAGCTCGACCACCGGCACCCCGAGCTCCGCCACGAACCGGGCATGCTTCGCATAGCGGCCGGCATCCCATGTCTGACCAGCGGAACAAGGTTGCAAGGAAATAACTCCTATGATATAGGCCATTCAGCCTAGGTCTGGGATCGACGATCCATGCCACCTGTCCTCCGCCGCGGCTCCCGAGGTCCCGTCGTCGAGCTGCTGCAGCAGCAGCTCAAGACCGCGGGCTTTTCCCCCGGCCGCATAGACGGCGTTTTCGGATGGGGCACCGAAACTGCCCTGACCTCGTTCCAGCGCAGCCACGACCTGCTTGTGGACGGTGTGGCCGGACCGCTGACCTGGAAGCGGCTTACCGGGCTGCCCGAAGGCCAGGTTGCCGACCTGTCGCACCGGATCGACGTCGCCTTCGTGGCCGAACTGTTCCCATATACGCCCATTCCGCCGATCCGACGACATCTGCCGGCCGTGCTGGCGGGTCTCCGAGCGGCCGGTCTCATCGACAAGCCCATGCTGCTCATGGCCTTGGCCACCATACGTGCCGAGAGCGAAGGCTTTGCCCCCGTCGCCGAGCAGGTGTCACGCTTCAACACGTCCCCCGACGGCGTCGACTTCGATCTCTACGACCACCGTCGCGACCTCGGCAATCTCGGGCCGCCGCACGGACGGCTGTTCCGTGGCCGCGGGTTCGTGCAGCTCACCGGCCGGGACAATTACCGCCGCTACGGCGAGGCGATCGGCCTCGGCGATCGCCTCGCGTGCGATCCGGATCGGGCGTTGGAGCCCGGCATCGCGGGCCGCCTCCTCGCGGCGTTCCTCGCCGATCGCGAACGGCCGATCAAGGAGGCGCTCCTCGACGGCGATCTCGCCCGCGCGCGGCGGCTGGTCAACGGCGGTCGCCATGGCCTCGATCGCTTCACCGCCGCCTATCGAACCGGCGATAGCCTGCTCGCGGACCAGGTCTGGAAGGAGCCGGTCGGCATGGTGCCGGTCTGATCAGGCCGCCTCGATCTGGGTCGCCCGTGCCGTCACCTCGGTGATGCTCGCGAACCTCGCGGCGCCGGTGAGAAGCTCGCGTGCGAGCCGCAGGTTGCGTCGCTCGCAATCGGCGCGGCGGTCGGGCTCCCCGATCCGCTCGAAGTCGATATTGTGCGCAAGTCCGAGCGTGCGGCGGATCATGGCCGCTCCGGCAAAGCCCAGCACGTCGCGGAACAGCTCTCTCATATACTCGTCTTGTGCCTGCCGCAGCGACGCGCGGCCGTCCGGCCCCTCGAACAGCGCGGCTGGATAGCCGTCGCCGGTGGGGCAGGAGGTCCACAGCTCGACGAACCGGCGCCCGAATCCCGTCCAGACCTGCTCGACGGTGGCGAGTATCCATCGGCGGTAGCCGTCGCGCTCGCCGGGGGAATGCTCATGGCCACGCTGGCTGAAGTGGCACAGGAGCAGATTGCCCAGGAGCTTGCCGACGTCGAAGCCGATCGGCCCCACTACCGCGAACTCCGGGTCGATCACCTTGGTGTCCTCGACCGTCACCATGATCGACCCGGTATGCAGATCGCCGTGCAGCAGGGCCTGCGCCTCGCCCAGGAACTTGAGCTTCAGGCCCGAGATCGCGCGCTTGAGCCCGGCATCGCCGCGGATCTCGGCCGCGAGCCCGTCGAGCTGCGGGCTGGTCCAGCGGTTGCGGCTGCAGACCATGTAAGGATCGGTGAAGATCAGGTCCTCGGTGATCTTGCACAGCTCGACATTGCCGGAGAAGGTGGCCACCAGCTCGCGCTTCTCCGCCGCCGGCAGCGCCATGTCCGAGGTGTGGAACAGCGTCGTTGCGAGATATTCGACGATGTGGTCTGCGAACCGCGGATAGACCACGGCGTCGATCATGCCCTGCCGCATGATGACATGCGGTCGACAATACTCCATCGCGATCAGGTAGAGCTTCTCGTCGAAGTGCAGCAGCTCCGGAATCAATCCCGCGGTGTGGCGCAGCTGGATCGAGGCCGCGCGATGCTCGAACAAGGCCCGCTTGAGATCGAGC
>JBFWWD010000062.1:0-23826 GCA_050246385.1 Geminicoccaceae bacterium | reverse complement strand
GTCCTCGGCTGTCGGGAAGTCGAGCGCCAGCGGGTCGCAAGGCCGGCCGGCGATACGAGCTGCGATCACCTCGGCGGCGTCCTTGTAGAGATCGGCGACCGCCTCCTGATAGCCCTCGGGATGGCCGATCTCGATGCGTGCGCCCGTTCCGCGGACGGGGTGAGCGCGCCGTGCAGGCGCCGGGTGAGGATCTCCTCGAACCCGCCGCGGCGGCGGTGGCGCAGCTCATTGGGCTGCTCCTGCCACCATTCGAGGCCGCCCTCGGCGCCGAAGATGCGGATGCCGAGGCCGTGCTCGCCGCCGGCGGCGGCGTTGGTGACCCACATGCTGCCGCGGGCACCGCCGGACCAGCGCATCAGCACGCTGGCGGCGTCGTCGCTGCGGCGGCCGGGCACGCTCGCCCAGACCTCCGCCATGACCTCGCGCAGCTCCTGGCCGGAGACGAACGCAGCCAGATGGTGCGCGTGGGTGCCGATGTCGCCGAGGATCAGCGACGGACCGCACTGGGCGGGATCGAAGCGCCAGCCGGCGGCACCCTCGCCTTCGACCAGCGTGGCGTTGTGGCCCTGCACGTAGCAGGTGTGGATCTGGCGCACCTCGCCGATGGCGCCGGCCCGGACCATGTCGCGCGCCTGCCGGACCATCGGATAGGCGGTGTAGTTGTGGGTCAGGCAGAACACCCGGCCGCTCGCACGGACGCGGCGCACCAGATCGACGGCGTCGGGCAGCGTGGTGGTCAGTGGCTTGTCGCAGATCAGGTGGAAGCCGTGTTCCAGCGCCGCGGCGCAGATCGCGTGATGGCTGCCGTTGGGGGTCATCACCGCCACGGCATCGGCACCGTCGGGCAGCGCCCGCTCGCCGTCGAGCAGGGCTGCCCAGTCGGCATAGGCACGCTCGGCCGCGATGCCCAGCTCGCCAGCGGCGGCGCGGGAGCGCCCGGCATCGCTGGAAAGCACCGCGGCCACGATCTCGAAACGGTCGTCGAGGCGTGCGGCCGTGCGATGCACCGGCCCGATGAACGAGCCCGGCCCGCCGCCGATCACCGCGAGCCGCAGGCGGCGGCCGAGCATCGAGAGCACCGGATTCATGCGCTCCTCCCGAGCTTGCTTCTCGCTCCCGCTTATGACGATGCGCGTCAGGACGGCAACGTCCATTGCGGGTTCCACGCCACTTCCCACAGATGGCCGTCGGGATCGTGGAAGTGGCCGCCATAGCCGCCCCAGAACCGCTCGCGCGGCGGATCGGTGACGACCGCACCGGCCGCCGCGGCCTCGGCGATGACCCGGTCGACCTCGTCCCTCGAGGCCACATTGTGGCCGATCGCGACCGCGCCGAGCCGCGCCGCGATCGGTGCGATCCGGGCCTCGTGCGCCAGGCTGCCGGTCGGGTAGAGCGCCAGGATCAGGCCGCCGGACAGCTCGAAGAAGGCGGCCGCCCCATGCTCGAATTCCTGCCCCACGACGCCGCGGGTGGCGAGGCCGAGCCCGTCGCGATAAAAACGCAGTGAGCGCTCGAGATCGTCCACGGCCAGCGTGAGCAAGGTGATTCTCGGCTGCATCGGCGGTCTCCCTGCCGTGTTCCGCGGAACATAGCACACGGCCGGCCGTGTTCCGTGGCACTGGCGGCACGGGCGTTCGCCTTGACGTGCCCACACCACCCGACTACCTGCGAACGTTCATATTCGTGGCCGAGCATCGCGCCGAATCCGCTGGAGTATCCGATGGACCGCCCTCTCATGCCGAAGGCCACGGCCGTTTGGCTCGTGGAGAACACGAGCCTGACGTTCGAGCAGATCGCCGCCTTCTGCGGGCTGCATCAACTGGAGATCCGCGGCATCGCGGACGGCGAGGTCGCGGCCGGCGTGCGCGGGCTCGATCCGGTCGGTGCCGGGATGCTGACCCGGGACGAGATCGCCAAGGGCGAGGCCGATTCGAAGTACAGGCTGCAGATCGCGAAGTCCGTCGCGAGCGACGTGAAGCCACTCAAGCGCCGGGAGCCGCGCTACACGCCGCTGAGCAAGCGGCAGGACCGGCCCGATGCGATCGCCTGGCTGCTGCGGCATCATCCGGAGGTGCCCGAGGCGCAGATCTGCAAGCTGCTCGGCACCACCAAGGCGACCGTGCAGGCGGTCCGGGACCGCACCCACTGGAAGAGCCAGGAGATCCGGCCGCGCGATCCGGTGCTGCTGGGCCTGTGCAGCCAGCTCGAGCTCGACGATGCGGTTCTGCGGGCGAAGATCGACCAGGGTCCTGCAGCACAGCCCGCCTCGTCCCCGCCCGGCACCGGCCCGCAGCCGGACGTCGACCTGCGGCCGCTCTACGAGGACGAGTTCGGCGCCTGACCGGCCGGGTCGCGCGAGCGGTCGTCGTCACGGCGGCGCCAGTAGCGTTCCGACAGCAGGCGGCGGTCGCTCTCGATCAGGCCGGCGATCCGGCGCAGGTCGCTCGCCGCCGTGCTGGGCAGAGTGCCAGGGCTCACCATCACGCGCACGCTGCTCGCCGGCAGGAGCTCGTGGGTCAGCGTGACCTCCGTCCGGGCCGCTCCCTCCTCCTCGCCCCGGCGCTCGAACGAGACGAACGGCTCGGGCTCACGGTCGCTGTAGCGCTCGAGCAGCTCGTGCGCGGGCGGGCGTTGCTCGGCGGCAGGGGTGACGCAGGCGGCGGAGAGGGCCTGGCGCTGGTCGCGCGGCAGATGGTTGAACAGGGTGCGGGCGTGGCGGAGGTGGTCGAGATCGCCGGTGTGCAGAGCGCGACGGATGGCATGCACGAGCAGCGAGCCGGCGCCGCAGACCTCGGCCGCGGACGGTCGGAGGTCGTCGAGGAACAGGCTCAGTCCACGCCGCTCGCCGGGATAGCGCTCTCTCGCCATACTCTCCACCGCGCCCGATCACGTTCCGTTAAGCCGATCTTAACGTCTCGCCGGACCGGGTAAACCGGAGAGCTTGGTTAGCGTACGCCCTCCGGGGCGGCCTTGCCCGGACCGCGCGCGGTCGACGGCCGCCGACGGGTCGCCACCGGGCCGGCGTCGAACAGGCCCGCCTGATTGCCGAGCCGGTCCCAGCCGGGTCGCGAGGCGCGGGCGAACAGCTCGAGATAGGGTCCGTCGACCAGCCGCTCGATCCGCTCGTGGGTCTCGTCCGGCTTGCGCGAATGCTCGCGGCGCGGCGCGATCATCAGCTTCGGCACGTCGGTGGCGCGGCGCTTCGGCTTGCCCCGTGTGGCGAGCAGACAGGGTTCCGGATTGGCACGGGTCCAAAAGCCCATGCCGGTGAAGAAGTCGCGCTGGCCGAGCACCAGACCGCCGCGGCCCTTGTTGAGCTTGGCCCAGTAGAAGGCCACGGTCTTGTAGGTGAATCCCCAGGCGGCGATCACCTCCAGCGCCCGCGGGAGCAGGGGGTCGGTGGCCCAGAGAAAAAGGACGGCGTCCCTGGCAGCCCAGTCGGCGACGGGCAGCGCCTTGATGTCGGCGAGGGTCATGCAGTCGTAATGGGCCTCGGCGCTGCGGCCCTTGCCCTTGTCGGAATAGGTTGCGAACCGCCAGGGCGGATCGGCAAGGATGACCCGATAGGCTCCCGCGTCCGGCAAGCTCGCGTTCATGCCCTCGCCGGCAGCAGGCGCTCGACCAGGCGCGCCCAGTAGCTGACCCCGAGCGGGAGCGCCTCGTCGTTGAAGTCGTAGTGGGGGCTGTGGAGCTGGTGACGCCGGCCGTCCCCGCCGGTCCCCATCCAGATGTAGCTGCCCGGGCGATGGCGCAGCATGAAGGCGAAGTCCTCCGAGCCCATGCAGGGCGTCGGGGCGCGGTCCACCTTGGCCTCGCCCACGATCTCCGCCGCGACCTCGGCACCCAGGGCGGCCTCGCGGGCATTGTTGATCGTGGCCGGATAGCCGGCGCTGATCCTCAGCCTGCCGGTCACGCCCTGCGCGAGGCCGATCCCCTGGACGATCTCGTCGAGGCGACGGATCAGCCGATCCCGCGTGTCCTCGCGGAAAGTGCGGATCGTGCCCCACAGCTCGACCCGCTCGGGCACGACGTTGTAGGCATCGCCGCCCTGCATGCGGGTGATCGAGATGACGGCGTTGTCGATCGGATCGACCTCGCGCGCGACCAGGGGCTGAATCGCCTGGATCACCAGCGAGCCGGCCACCACCGGATCGCGGCCGATATGGGGCCATGCGGCATGGCAGCCCTTGCCGACGATCTCGATGGTCAGCTCGTCCGAGGCCGCCATCGCCGGCCCCTCGCACATGGCGAAGGTCCCGAGCGGCGCGGACGGCCAATTGTGCAGTCCGAACACCTGCTCGACCGGGAACCGCTCGAACAGGCCGTCCTCGATCATGACCCGCCCGCCGCCGCCACCCTCCTCGGCCGGCTGGAAGATCAGGCAGGCGGTGCCGGCGAAGTTGCGGGTCTCGGCGAGGTAGCGGGCCGCCCCGAGCAGCATGGTGGTGTGGCCGTCATGGCCGCAGGCATGCATCCGGCCGGGACTGCGCGAGGCCCAGGCCGCCCCGGTCGTCTCCTCGATCGGCAGGGCGTCCATGTCCGCGCGCAGGCCGATCACCCGCCCCGGCTCCCCGCCGCGGATCACCGCGACGACGCCGGTGCCGGCGATTCCGGTGTGCACCTCGTCACAACCGAAGGAACGCAGCTTCTCGGCCACGAAGGCGGCAGTCTCGTGCTCATGGAAGCCGAGCTCGGGGTGCTCGTGCAGATGACGGCGCCAGGCGGTCAGTTCCCCCTGGAACTCGGCGATCCGGTTGACGATCGGCACGGCAAGGCTCCCGACCTAGAGAACGGCCTCGATGTCGGTATGGCGGAAGTCGTCGCCCTTGAACAGGAGCGGGGCGTCGAGGCTGCGGGCGAGCGCGTAGGCGAAGCAGTCGCCGTAGTTCAGCTTTGCGCGGTGATGCCCCCGGCCGAAGCGGCGATACGCGTGGGCCGCCAGCCAAGCGTCACCGGCGGTGACGGGCTCGATGGCGATGCCGAACTCGAACAGCATGGCGCGCAGGAGCTCGCCATTGTCGTCGCCGGTGCGGTTGTCGAGCACGATGTGGCACTCGGCCAGATTTGCCGCCGACATCCTAGCCTCGTCCGCCACGCGCAGCAGATCGGTCATCGCGCCGGCTTCGGGCTCATCGAGGAAGACCGCGACGATCGCCGAGCTGTCGACGACCATCATCGCGGCAGGCCGTCCCGGTCATAGAGGGCATCGTCGGGCGCTCGCGGATCGACCACCGGCTTGCTCTGATAGGCGCGAACGATGGCCTGAATGCGGTCGACATCACCGCGATCGCGCCGCCGTCGCTCCTTGTTCAGGCGATCCCTCACCGCGGCCTTGACCGCATCGGTGATCTTCTCGCCCGTCAGCTCGGCGAGCTCGCGGACCATGAGATCCGTCTCCGGATCCTTGATGTTCAGCGCCATCTGCCACCCCAGGAAGAAAATGCACGAATTTTCTTCCTCTACTGAGGCGATGGCCTGGAGGTCAAGCCCGAAACGAGAACCGGGCCCGCAGGCCCGGTTCCGCATTCCCACGGACGAGCGGGGCGATCAGCCGCCGAGCTCGCCGTACTGGCCGTCCTTCCAGACGTACATGACGTATTCCGGATTCTTCACGTCGCCCTTCTCGTCGAAGGACAGCGCGCCGAGCACCGTGTCGTAGCTGCCCTCCTTGAGCGCCTTCGCGACCGCCTCGGGATCGGTCGAGCCGGCCTTGTTGGCAGCGTCGGCGAAAGCCTGGACCGCGGCGTAGGTGTAGAGGGTATAGCCCTCGGGGTCGAAGCCGGTCGCCTTGAACTCCGCGACGACGGCGGCGGCGGCCTCCTTCTTGCGCGGATCGGGCGCGAAGGTCATGAGCGTGCCTTCGCCGGTCGGGCCAGTGATCTCCCAATACTGCTTGTCGACCAGGGCGTCGCCCGACATCAGCTTGGCCTCGAAGCCCTGCTCGCGCGACTGGCGGGTGATCAGCCCGGCCTCGGTGTGGTAGCCGCCGATATAGATCAGGTCGACGCCGGCTTCCTTCATCTTGGTGATCAGCGCGGTGAAGTCCTTGTCACCGGCGGTGATCGCCTCATACATCACCTCCTCGACGCCGCGCGCATTGAGCTGCTTCTTGAACTCGTCGGCGAGGCCTTTGCCGTAGGCGGTCTTGTCGTGCAGGATCGCGATCTTGCTGCCGACCTTGTTGTCGACGACATAGTTCGCGGCATACACCCCCTGAACGTCGTCACGGCCGCAGGCACGGAACACGTTGTCGAAGCCCTGCTCGGTCAGCTGCGGGTTGGTCGAGGCGGGCGAGATCTGCAGGATGCCCTCCTCGTTGTAGACCGCCGAGGCCGGGATCGACGAGCCGGAGCAGAAGTGCCCGGCCACGAACACCACACCCTCGTTGACGAACTGGTTGGCGACCGCCACCGCCTGCTTCGGATCGCACGCATCGTCGCCGACCTGCAGCACGAGCTGCTCGCCGTTGACGCCGCCCTTGGCGTTGATGTCCTTCACCGCCAGCTCGGCGCCATGCTTCATCTGCTCGCCGAACACCGCGTACTGGCCGGTCATCGGGCCGGCGGTGGCGATGATGACGTCCGCCCAGGCGGCGCCGCTGCCGAGCAGCACGAGGGCCGAGGCGCCCAGCAGCAAGTTGGAGATCCGAGACATCATTGTTTCCCTTGCGTGACCAACATCTCGAAGGCCGGCGACCTATCGCCGCCGGGCCACTTCGCTCTAGACCGGATTATTCGGGTAGCCGCAGACGCTTGACAAGCGCATTCGCCCGACCAGCGGCCGCGTTACCGGTTGCTCAACTCCTCGTAGGCAAATGGAGAGGTCCGCCTGTACCGCCATGGATACTGACCGACCAGCTTGGCGACTTTGGCCATGCGCCATGCAGCAAGGCCCATCGCGGTCAGCACGATGAACTGGACCAGCGTGCCCCAGAAGCTCAGCAGCACGCCCTCGAACAGAGCATAGGTGAGGAACCGGCCGGCCAGGGCGAGACCGAAGCAGGCCGCGACCACCTGCCAGGCCGGCTTCCAGTTGTTGGCGACTGCGCGACCGGTGAGGATCGCCGCGCCGCCGACGAGAACGACGGTCAGGCCGAGGAAGACATAGGGCGTGGTGCCGAGAACGGCGGTGAGCGCACCCATGCTCAGTGACCTCCCTCGAGATAGGCGGCGCGGATCTCGGGGTTGGCGAGCAGCTCGCGGCCGGTGCCGGCCATCAGGATCCGTCCGGTCGCCAGTACATAGCCGCGGTGCGCAATCTTCAGGGCCTGATAGGCGTTCTGCTCGACCAGCAGGATGGTGAGGCCGTCGGTCTTGTTGATCTCGACGACCGCCTTGAAGATCTGCTGGACCAGGATCGGCGCGATGCCGAGCGAGGGCTCGTCGAGCAGCAGCAGGCGCGGCCGGGCGAGCAGGGCGCGGCCGATCGCGAGCATCTGCTGCTCGCCGCCCGACAGGGTGCCGCCGCGCTGGTGGATGCGCTCCTTCAGGCGGGGGAACAGGGTGAAGACCTTCTCGACGTCCTGGTCGAACCAGCGCCCCTGATTGGGCACCGCCCCCATCTGGAGGTTCTCCCAGACGGTCATGCGCGGGAAGATCCGCCGCCCTTCGGGCGACTGGCTGATGCCGAGCTTGACGATGTCGTAGGTGGCGAGCCGGCTGATGTCCTGGCCCTCGAACATCACGCGGCCGCGTGATGCCTTGGGGCTGCCGCAGATGGTCATCAGGAGAGTCGACTTGCCGGCGCCGTTGGAGCCGATGATCGTCACGATCTGGCCCTGCTCGACATGGACGGTGACGCCCTTCAGCGCCTCGATGTTGCCGTAGAAGGTGTGGACGCTCTCGAGGTGCAGCATCAGTGCAGCCCCGCCTCGGCGAGATCGGCCGCAACCTCGGGCGGCAGCTCGTCCGATTCGGCCTCGCCGAGATAGGCCTTGATCACCGCCTCGTCGGTGCGGACCTGCTCGGGCGTGCCGTCGGCGATCTTCCTGCCGTAATCGAGCACGACGATGTGGTCGGAGATCGACATGACCATGCTCATGTCATGCTCGATCAGCAGGATCGACACGTCCTGCTGATCGCGGATGCTCTTGAGCAGCTGCGACAGGTCCGCCGTCTCGCGGGGATTGAGCCCTGCGGCCGGCTCGTCGAGGCAGAGCAGCCGCGGCAGCGTGCACATGGCGCGGGCGATCTCGAGCTTGCGCTGGTCGCCGTAGGGCAAGGAGCCCGCGTTCCAGTCGGCCTTGTCGGTGAGGCTGGTGCGGTCGAGCCAGAACTTGGCGAGCTCGACCGCCTCGCGCTCGGTGGCGCGGAACGACTGGACGCCGAGCAGGCCGAGCAGGCTGTAGCCGGAGGCCTTCATCAGCCGGTTGTGCTGCGCCACGATCAGATTCTCGAGCGCGCTCATCTTCGCGAACAGGCGGATGTTCTGGAAGGTGCGCGCCAGGCCTTCGCGCGGGATCATGAAGCCGTCCTTCTGCTCGAGCAGGACGGGGCCGTTGACGCCGTGGAAGGTGAGCTCGCCGATGGTGGGGCGATAGAAGCCGGTGAGGCAGTTGAAGACCGTGGTCTTGCCGGCACCGTTCGGGCCGATGATGGCGGTGATGTCGCGCTGATAGGCGGCGAAGTTGAGGTCGTTGACGTCGACCAGCCCGCCGAAGCGCATGGTGAGATGCTTCACCTCGAGGACGGGGCTGCCGGTCATCCGCCGCCTCCCCCGCCCGCCGGGTGCAATCGGATGGTCGGATCGCGGTGGCCGAGCAGCCCGCCCGGCCGCCAGACCATGATCGCCACCATCGCAGCGCCGAACAGCAGCATCCGGTATTCGGCGAAGCCGCGCGCCATCTCGGGCAGGACGACCAGGAGCGTCGCGGCGAGCACCACGCCGAGCTGGCTGCCCATCCCGCCCAGAACGACGATGGCGAGGATGGTGGCGCTCTCGATGAAGGTGAAGCTCTCCGGGCTGATGAAGCCCTGGCGGGTGGCGAAGAAGGAGCCCGCGAAGCCGCCGAACATGGCACCGAGTGCGAAGGCGGTGAGCTTGGTGTTGGTCGGGTTGATGCCCAGGGCCTTGCAGGCGATCTCGTCCTCGCGCAGCGCCTCCCAGGCCCGGCCGATCGGCAGGCGGCGCAGGCGCAGCACGACATAGTTGGTGATCAGGGCCAGCGCCAGGATCAGGAAGTAGAGGAAGATGATGCGGTGCTGGCTGTTGAACGCCAGACCGAACAGCTGGTGGAAGGCGGTGACCCCCTCGTCGGGGCTGCGCTCGAACGGAAAGCCGAAGAAGCTCGGTCGTGGGACGTTGGAGAGCCCGTTCGGGCCGCCGGTGACCTCGTACCAGTTCAAGAGCACGATGCGGATGATCTCGCCGAAGCCGAGCGTGACGATGGCGAGATAGTCGCCGCGCAGCCGCAGGACCGGGAAGCCGAGGAGCACGCCGAAGGTGGCGGCGAACAGGCCGGCGAGCGGCAGGCAGGCCCAGAAGCCGAGGCCGAAGGTCTGTGCCAGCAGGGCGTAGGAATAGGCCCCGACGGCGTAGAAGGCGACGTAGCCGAGGTCGAGCAGGCCGGCGAGCCCGACCACGATGTTGAGGCCCCAGCCCAGCATGACGTAGATCAGCACGGTGGTGGCGATGTCGACGACATAGCGGTTGGAGAAGGGCAGGAACGGCAGGACGAAGGCGAACACGAGCCCGGCGGCCGCGATCCACCAGGACTGGCGGGCCAGGAGCTTGCCGAGCGAGATGAGCCCCGCCGGCGTATGGAAGGTGCGGCCGCCGCCGCGCAATGCCGAGAGCGCGAAGCGGCCCGCGAAGACAAGTGCGGTGAACAGGAAGACCGACTCGAAGTGGAACTCGAGCGTCATCCCGTCCGGGCCGCTGGTCGTCCGCATGCCGAGCATCGGGGCCAGCAGCACGAAGGTGACGAAGGCGGCGAGCAGCGCGTCCTTGAGCGCCGGCGACATGCCGGTCTCGGCACGGGCGGTCGGAGCGGCGGTGCTGGCCATCGGCCTAGACCTTCTCGATCTCGGGCCGGCCGAGCAGGCCAGTGGGCAGGAAGATCAGCACGATGACCAGGATGCCGAACGCGGCGACGTCCTTGTATTGGATGCTGAAATAGCCGGACCAGAAGGCCTCGACCAGGCCGAGCACCAGCCCGCCCAGCATGGCACCGGGGATCGAGCCGATGCCGCCCAGCACCGCGGCGGTGAACGCCTTCACCCCAGCGAGGAAGCCGATGAAGAAGTCGACCACGCCGTAGTAGAGTGCGGCCATCAGCCCGGCGACGGCGGCCAGCGCCGCGCCCATGACGAAGGTCAGGGAGATCGTGCGGTCGACGTTGACGCCGCACAGCCCGGCCATCTTGAGATCCTGCTCGCAGGCGCGCTGGGACCGGCCCAGAGGCGTGCGGCCGATCAGATAGGAGAAGCCGAGCATCAGCCCGACCGTCAGCAGGATGACGAAGATCTGGGTGTAGCCGATCTGGACCGGGAACGCCGTGCCGGCGCCGAAGACGAAGCCACCGGAGATCTTGGGCGGCAAGGGCTTGACGTTGGCGCCCTGGGTGATCTGGACGAAGTTCTGCAGAAAGATCGACATGCCGATCGCCGAGATCAGCGGGGCGAGGCGGGTCGAGCCGCGCAGCGGCCGGTAGGCGAGGCGCTCGACCGACCAGCCATAGGCGGCGGTGATCAGCATCGCGACGATCAGCACCGTCACGAGCGCCAGCGGCACCCAGGTCAGCCCGATCATGCCCAGAAGGGTGAAGACGATGATGGTGAGGAAGGCACCGATCATATAGATCTCGCCGTGAGCGAAATTGATCATGCCGATGATGCCATAGACCATACTGTAGCCGATCGCGATCAGCCCGTACATGGAACCGAGGGTCAATCCATTGACCAATTGCTGCAGGAAGTAGCTCATCTTTTGTTATTCCGGCAGCTGGAGGCAGGGTAGTTCACCGCGATTGTCCAGCGAGGTCCGCTACATCAACTTGCCCATCGCGTACGATACAAGCGGCAAACTGTTCCCCCGTTCGCTCCTCAAGCAACTGCGCCATGCCTCCGGCATTGTCAATCTCGGCCGCGGCATGCGCCTCACCGGCTCGTGGCTTGGGCTCGGCACCCGGCCCGGCAAAGGCTATGCCCGAGCAAGGAAGTGACGCGATGCTGGCACGAGATCCGCGCGGCGAGCCCCTGACCGTGGCGGCGACAGGCTCGGTCGAACGCCTCGAGGCGGCGCTGCTCGACGTGCTCGGCTACAGCGGCGACCCGATCGGCAAGCTGGATGCGGCGGTGGCCGAGGACCCGGACCTGCTCTTGGGCCATCTGGTGCGGGCGCAGGTCTATCTCCTGGCGCTGCAGCCCGGGTTCGCCGCCAAGGCGGCGAGCAGCCTCGCCGCGGTCGAGGAACGGCTGACCCTGGCGACGCCGCGCGAGCGGCTGCACCTTGCGGCGGCGCGCGCCTGGGCGGCGGGCGACTTCGCGGCGGTCAGCCGGGCGTTCGACGAGGTGCTGGCCGCCCATCCGCGCGACCTCCCCGCCCTGATGTTCGCGCACCAGGCCGACTTCTTCGGTAGCGGCGGCGACCGGCTGCGCGAGCGGCCGCGCAAGGCGCTGGCGGCCTGGGGCGACGGCGCGCCGGGGCGCGGCTTCGTCCAGTCCATGCTGGCCTTCGGGCTCGAGGAGGCGGGCGAGTACGACGAGGCCGAACGGCTCGGCCGCGCCGCGGTCGCGGCCAATCCCAGGGACGTGTGGGGCATCCACGCGGTCGGCCACGTCCTGGAGATGCGGGGGCGCGACGCCGAGGGCATCGCCTGGTACGAGGCGCGCGAGGCCGACTGGGCGCCCGGCAACTACTTCGCCATACACAACGCTTGGCACATGGCGCTCTACCATGTCGATCGCGAGGACCACGCGGCGGCGCTGGCGGTCTATGACCGGCTGATCAGGCCCGGCCGACGCAGCATCCTGCTCAACCTCTGCGACGCCACAGCCCTGCTCTGGCGGCTCGACCTCGCCGCGGTCGATGTCGGCGTGAGGTGGCAGGAGGTCGCCGACCTGATGGCACCGCACGCGCTGGCCCGGGTGCACGTGTTCGACGACGTCCACCTCGCCATCGCCCTGGCGGCCGCGGGCCACGATTTCGCGCTGCGGGGGCTGACCCGGTCGCTGCACGAGCAGGCCGAGCAGGCGGGCGAGGCGGCCCGGCGGGCCCGCCTGGTCGGCATGCCCGCGGCGCAGGCGATGGCGGCCTTCGCGCACGGCAGACACGGCGACGCCGTCGACCACCTGCTCGCGCTGCGCCCGCATACCGCGCTGATGACCGGCAGCGCCGCGCAGCGCGACATCCTCGAGCTGACGCTGATCGAGGCGGCGCTGCGCGACGGCCAGCGCGGCCTGGCGCGAAGCCTGCTGGGCGATCGGCTCGCGCACAAGCCCGACAGCGCCTGGACCAGGCGCGATCTCGCCCGCTGCGGCTGACGCCGGCACCGGCCATGGACCGGTCGGGTTGCGCGACACGATCGGGCTAAGCTATAGGGACCGGCCCGCCGCCGACCCCACTCCGTCCCGACCTCAAGCCCGCACCACGTGCCGGGCTGCACAATCCGTTCGACCGAGACGATCCATGGACGTTCGCTTCAACGACGTGCTGGCGTTCGCCGTCGCGCAATGGCGGCAGACGCCGGCACCCGTCGCCCTCGCCGGCGCTTTGATGTTCGGCGCCACCATGACCGAGATCTTCACCCCGGTGGCGATCGGCCGGCTGGTCGACGCACTGGCCAGCGAGCGCGCGGCGCCGGGCGATGCCGTCCGGGCGCTGGCCTGGGTGCTCGGCCTGGGCCTGCTGTTCCAGCTGCTGCAGAAGTCCGGCGACTTCGTCTGGGCGGGTGTGGCGATGCGGGTGATGCGCCGGATCGGTGCGGAGGCCTTCGCGCATGTCCAGCGCTTCGCCAGCGACTGGCACGCCGACACCTTCGCGGGCTCGACCGTGCGCAACATCACGCGCGGGGTATGGGCGTTCGACAGCTTCGGCGACGCGGTCTATTTCCATCTCGGCCCGGCGATCGCGGTGACGCTCGGCGCCGTGGCGCTGATGCTGTGGCACTGGCCGCTGATGGGGCTGATCTTCCTGGTCGGCGCCGCCCTCTACACCGCGATCTCCGTCCACCTCTCGCTGGGCTACGTGGCGCCGATCCGCCGGGTCGCGGTGGAGAGCGACAGCCGCCTCGGCGGGGCGCTCGCCGACGCCCTGACCTGCAATGCCGTGGTCAAGAGCACGGCCGCCGAGGCGCGCGAGGATGCGCGGCTGGGGCGCGTGCTCGACGGGTGGCAGGGCAACATGCTGCGCGCCTGGTACGCCTCGATCGTCACCGGCATCGCGCAGAACGCCATGCTGCTGGTGCTGCAGGCGGCCCTGGTCGGCGGCGCCCTCTGGCTATGGTGGCGCGGGCAGGCCAGCCCGGGCGACGTGACCTACGTGCTGACCAGCTTCCTGCTGGTGCGCGGCTGGTTGCGCGACGTCGGCCAGCAGCTGCGGACCGCCCAGCAGGCCGCCAACGACATGGAGCGGCTGATCGAGTACCACCGCACCACTGCGTCGGTCCGGGACCGCGCGAGCGCGCGGCCGCTCGCGCTCGCGGGAGGCTCGGTGCGCTTCGAGTCGGTGCGGTTCCACTACGGCGCACACGCGGAGCCGCTGTTCGACGGGCTCTCGGTCGGCATCCGGGCGGGCGAGCAGGTGGCGCTGGTCGGCCATTCCGGCAGCGGCAAGACCACCTTCGTCAAGCTGCTGCAGCGGCTGCACGACCTGCAGGGCGGCCGCATCCTGATCGACGGCCGGGACATCGCCCAGGCCACCCTCGCCAGCCTGCGCGAGGCGATCGCCCTGGTGCCGCAGGAGCCGGTGCTGTTCCACCGCTCGCTGGCCGAGAACATCGCCTATGCCCGACCCGAGGCGAGCCGGGAGGAGATCGAGCGCGCCGCGCGGCTCGCCCATGCCGACGCCTTCATCCGGCGGCTGCCGGCGGGCTATGCGACCCTGGTCGGCGAGCGTGGCGTCAAGCTGTCGGGCGGCGAGCGGCAGCGGGTGGCGATCGCCCGGGCGATCCTGGCCGACCGGCCGATCCTGATCCTGGACGAGGCGACCTCCTCGCTCGACAGCGAGGCCGAGCGGCTGATCCAGGACGCGCTCGAGCATCTGATGGCGGGGCGCACCACGCTGGTGATCGCGCACCGGCTGTCCACCGTGCGCAAGGTCGACCGGATCCTGGTGTTCGACCGCGGCCGGATCGTCGAGCAGGGCACGCATGCCGGCCTGCTCGCCAGGCGCGACGGCCGCTATCGCAGCCTGTATCGCATGCAGGCAGCGGGGATGGACAGCCTGGCCGACGAGGCGGCCTAGGTCCGGCTCGCCAGCGGGCAGGGACATGGACGCATCCATCGCGCACAACGGTTGTCCAACGAGCGTCGCCGGCATCCGGCGCGGCCCCGTCACGTGGTACTGCTACCTGGCGCTCGGGTTCTTCACCTATCTGCTCAACATCCAGGGCAACATCCTGCCCTTCCTGAAGGCCGAGCTCGACCTCAGCTATCGTGCCGTCAGCCTGCACTCCAGCGCGCTCGCCGCCGGGCTGATCGTCGTCGGCCTCTTCGGGGACCGGGTCATCCGCCGCTACGGCCGGCGTCGGGCGCTCCGCCTCGGCACCGCCGGCATCTCGGCCGGGGCGGTCCTGCTCTGCCTCGCCCCGGCTGCCTGGGCCAGCATCGGCAGCTGCGCGCTGATGGGGGTCCTGGGGGGCCTGATCCCGGCCATGGTGCCGGCCGTCCTGGCCGAGACCCACGGCGAGGACGGGCGCGACGTGGCCTATGCCGAGGCCACCGCGATCTGCTACGCCTTCGGTATCCTCGGCCCGCTGACCACAGGCCTGTTCGTGGCTCATTCGCTGGGCTGGCGGGGCGTGGTGCTGCTCGGTGCCGCCTTCGGTGCGCTGATCCTGATCGGATTTCGCCGAACCGCGGTCCCCGATCCGGCGGCAGCCGCCGCTCCCGGCGGGCCGGGCCTGCCGGCGGCCTATTGGGCCTACTGGGCGCTGATCGCGACGGTGGTGGCGATCGAGTTCTGCGTCCTGATCTGGGCGCCGGAGTTCCTCGAGCGCGCCGCCGGGCTGCCGCGGGCGTGGGCCGCGGGATCGGCCGCCGCGTTCTCGCTCGCCATGCTGCTCGGCCGGGTCGCCGCCAGCCGGATCGTCCGCCAGGTCGCGCCGAGACGCCTCTTCCTGGCGGCGCTCCTCGTCGCCTCGGTGGGCTTCCTCGTGTACTGGGCGATCGGCCAGCCGCTGGCGATCGTCGCCGGCCTCTTCGTCATCGGCCTCGGGGTGGCGCCGCTCTACCCGCTCGCGCTCGGCTTCGCCATCACGGCCGCGGGCGCGCAGGGCGGCACGGCCAGCGCCCGCGTCATGCTGGCCGTCGGGCTGGCGCTGCTCCTCACCCCCGCCCTCCTGGGCGGTCTGGCCGACGAGGTCGGATTGCGCCTGGCCCACCTGATGCTGCCCGCGCTGGTCGCGGCGGCGCTCCTCTGCCTCGCCGCCGCCCGGGTGCTGGAGCGCCGGACGGACGGCCGGCCCGGTCGCCGGGGAGCGTAGGCGGTGCGGCCGCACGGCTGCGTGGATGGACAGCCGCACGGCCGGTTTGTGGTCGCGGTCCGGCTCTAGAACAGGGCCGCGACGTCGCGGACGGGGCCGCTCAGGCCCTTGATGCGCTTGCCCCGGCCTGCGCTGCCGGTGAGCAGGTCGGGCTGATACAGCCTGGACCCGCTGATCAGGTAGGCGGTGTTGCGGCTGCGCTCGAGGCGGATGTCGAAGCCGACCGTGCCGACGCCGATCCCGAGCTGGCCGCCGACATTGGTGAGGGTCCCGGCCGCGGGCGGCTGCTGCAGGTAGAGCGCGTCGGTCGCATCGTCGATGTCGAACAGGAGCGTCCCCTTCACCCCGGCCTTGCTGTTGGTATAGGCGACGGCGATCACCGCGGGGGACGTTCCCCCGAACGGGTTCACGGCGGGCGGCGGCGGGAACGCCGGTGCCGTGCCGGCGACCACGCTGCCGTCGTCGACGTTGGCCGCGAGGTTCGTGCCGGCGTCGGAGACGATCCGCAGGCGATCGACGGCAGGGTTGAAGTCGACGCTGAAGCGCGCATGCGCGGGCAGCGGCGCCGGCAGGACCAGCCTGACCTTCGGGGTCGCCACGCCGGTGCGGGTGCTGATCGTCACCACCTGGCCGTTCGCCAACAGCCCGTACAGTCTGCCGTCGGCCGGCCGCACGACGATGCCGAGCAACGCGCTGCCGATCCCGGTCACCTGAAGTGTCCGCCGGACCGCCGGCGAATGGTCGATGACCTGCAGCGTGCGCTGGCCAGTAAGGGCGACAATGTCCGCGGCCGAAGCGACGGTCGAACCGGCCGTCAGGACGAGCGCCGTCATTGCGCCGACAAGGGCGTTCACAGTCATCGCGAGTAACCTTTCGATGATTGCCTGAGGCGAACGGAATCTCCGTTTGCCTGATCGTGGAACGCCACTCGGTCGTGCGATCGATGCAGCGCCCCCGGCGCATCACCCATTCGTGATCGACCCGGCCCGGTGATATCCTGCCCGAGAGGCGTCCACGAACCGGCGTCCCGCCGGGCAGCGCACCACCTCTCGGATGGGGCCGAACACCGGAGCAGGCGAACCATGCCATCGCGACCATCTTCGGCGACGGCGAGCTGGCATGCCGGGCTCCGGCAGGCCCGGGCTCCGCACGAACCGCAACCGGCGGAGAGGCGGCCGCTCGGGCCGGCCGGCAACACCAGCTCCCCGGCCCTGAGCCGGGAGCGGCTGCTCCTCTCGTGCGGCCGCGGCGATCCAGCCGCGCTGCGTGCCCTCTACGAGGTGACGGCGCCTCAACTTTTCTGGCTCGCCAACAGTATTGTACGCAGTAGGGAACTGGCCGAGGATGTCGTGCAGGACTCGTTCGTCCAGGTCTGGCGCCATGCCCATCGCTTCGATCCGGATCGCGGCTCGGCGATGGCGTGGTTGAGCCGGATCGTGCGCAACCGGTGCTTCGATCTGCTGCGGCTGCGCCGACGCGAGGCACCGTTCGACGATGCGGTCGTGCAGGATTGGGAGAAGCAGGCCACGGACCCGGTCGCGGGAACCGCGCTCAGTCGGGAGGCGCAGCGGCTCAGGGACTGTATCGACGAGCTCGACGAGAAGCCTCGTCAGAGCCTCTTGCTGGCCTATTATGGTGGCCTCACGGCGGACGAGATCTCACGGCGCCTCGGCAACCCCCTCGGCACGGTAAAGAGCTGGATCCGGCGTGGTCTGGTCCAGCTCAAGGGGTGTGTGGAAAATGAACTACGATAGCCCCGAGCTGCGCGAGCGGCTCACGACCGAGTACGCGCTCGGCACGTTGCGGGGACCGGCGCGCAAGCGCTTCGAGCGGCTCATGGCCGAGGACCGTGAGCTCGCCGACACGGTCGAGGATTGGGAGCTGCGGCTGAACCATCTGGGCGAGTCGGCGCCAACGCTCGAACCACCACCACGCCTGTGGGCTAACATCGCGCAGGAGCTCTGGGCGGAGCCAAAGCCGGAGCGCCATGCCTGGCTCCGCCGGCTGTGGGACGATGTCCGCCTGTGGCGGGGCCTCAGCGCCGTGGGTGCCGCGGCGGCCGGGGCTCTCGCCCTCCACCTCGCGCTCCAGCCGCCGCGGGTCGAGGTCGCGGACCTGACGGCGCGGATGGCGGCGATCGAGGCGCGATTGAACGCCACCAATCTGGCGCCGAGCCATGTGGCGGTGCTGATCGACAAGTACGAGCGCCCGATGATGACGGCCGACCTGAGCGTCGCTGAGGGCCGGCTGGCGCTGCGCCTGAACATCACGCCGCCCCGGGACTTCACGGGCAAGATGCTCGAGGTCTGGATGCAGTCGGGCGACGAGCTCCGCTCGCTGGGCCTGTTCCCGAGTGAGAAGAGCGGGACCACGACGGTCTTCGTCCTGTCGCAGGACGTCGCGGACACTCTGGCGCAGGGCAAGCTCGAGGTCAGTCTCGAGCCTACCGGAGGCTCGATGTCCGGAGCACCCACGGGGCCGGTCCTGTTCTCGGGACCGATCCTGCCCGTGGCACTGTAGCCAATCCCGGCTCAGTGCAGGACGGCGACCGATCGCCCGGGCGGTGCCACGCGCACCCCGGCCCGGTCGAGCTCCTCGGCCAGCTCCCGCGCGGCTTCGCACAGACCGGGTGCCCGCAACGCGCCGACCAGCATCGCGGCGAGGCGCCGGATCGCCTGCGCCTCGCCGGCCTGGGCCGCGGCGACCAGCGCGATGCAGCGGGTCTCGTCCGCGCTGAGGACCGCGCAGCGCAGCGGACAGACGCCGCACGGGCCCTCGCCCTCGAGCGCCCGGCACAAGCGCTCGAAACGCTCCAGCGCCGCCTCGACGCCGCAGAGGCCGCAGGCGAGGCGGAAGCCGTGGGCAAGGATCGGGCCGGTCTCGCCACGGTCGGCGCGCCGCTGCCGCAGCGCCCAGAGCAGCAGCTGCTCGCCGGTGCCAAGCTGACTCACCACGACCCCCGACAGCGCCGCCATATTCCTGCTCCAGGTGAAGGAATGACCGGTGCTGGATAAGCGCGGCGAAAGTCCAGCGAAAGACCTGTTACTTTAAGAACACTATGGAATGGATCTAACGCGAACTACATCCGAGGAAGACCTCCTCATCCGCAAGGTCGACCACGACCGCTCTCCTCAAGGACGCTCGGGCCCGATCAGGAAGAATAGACACTTCGGTGGTCGTGAAGAAACTCGGCGAGCGACCTTGGCGGTCGAGCGAGGAGCATCGCGAGTTCCGGTGAGACGGTATTCTCGGCCGTACCGTAGGCTGACGCGATATGAGCCAGATCGTGGGCCCGCCAACCCGGCATTCCCGCCGCGCGAAGTCTGGCTTCGAATTCATCGGGTGCCACCGCCTCGTAACTCACCGCGTGGCCGACGACAGCGGCAAGCGCAGCCGCCACCTCGTCGTAATTCAGCGCGGCAGGTCCGGTCAGCGCATATTCCTTGCCGGCGTGGGCAGCAGGATCGCGAAGGACGGCGGCTGCCGCCGCACCGACGTCGCGGGTATCGACGAGCGGGAACCTAATGCGCGCCATCGGAGCGGCAAGCCTTCCTTCGCGCCGGACCGCATCGGCGGCGCGCAGCAGATTCTGCATGAACAGATGCGGCTTGAGGAAGGTCCAGCCGGCCGGACCTTTGCGGACCTCTTCGTCGACTTCGTGGTGCTCACGCATCAGCGCGACCGGAGAGCCGGGCGATGCACCGATGGCCGACAGCTTGACGATGTGGCGCACTCCGGCCTGACGAGTCTGCGCCAGGACGCGGCGATGCTGGGATACCGAGTCCGGGCTGTCCCTGCCCGCCAGCAACATGACGGTGACCCCGTCGAGCGCCCTGGCGATCGAGGCGTCGTCGTCGAAATCGCCCTGCACGATCTGGACACCGTCCGGTGCCACGAGCGCGGAGGGGTTGCGCACCAGGGCGCGGATCCCGGTGCCGCCGCCGGCGAGAGCATTCAGTGCCGCGCGCCCGACCTGTCCTGTCGTCGCGGAAACGAGTATCACGGGTGCCATTCTCCATCTGGCAGCGACGTCCCCTGCAGGGCGGCGGTTGGGAGAGGCTATGAAGGGTTACTGGCTCATTCTCGGCACCGAGGTCTCCGACCAGGAGGCACAAGCGGAGTATGGCAGGCTATGGGCGCCGATCGCAACACGCTACCAGGCGCGGTTGAATCCCACGAAGATCCCGCCCTTGCTGAAGGAGGCTCGCAACACCGCACGAGTCATCATCGTCGAGTTTCCCTCCTACGAGCTGGCCAAAGCCTGCTACGCGGACCCAGCCTATCAGAAGGCAAGCCAATTCGCTGTGAAGGCCTCGCAACGTGACCTGATCATCATTGAGGGGGATCTTGCTTGAAAGCGCTCGCGAAGCAGTCGCCGAAGGATCAGATGAAGCTCCCCCACCGTCGCTTGGGATGATGTGCTGAACCTTGGTCCAGGACCGATCTGGGGTGCTTCGGCCCTTCCGCAGTGTGGGATGGCAGCTGCAAGCCATCGGCTCCGGGACATCCCGGCTACAGTGCCTGGAACTGCAGGTGCGCGGCCCTGGCATAGCGTTCGGCGAGGATCGCCAGAGTGTGCGGCGGCAGCACCGGGCCGGCGCCGTGGCACCAGACCGGGTCGGGCCAGGCCGGGTCGCTGCGGAAGCGGCCGATGACGTGCAGGTGCATCTGCGCCACGACATTGCCGAGCGTGGCGAGGTTGACCTTGTCGGGCTGCGCCACCTCCTGGACCAGCCGGGTCGCCGCCAGCATCTCGGCGCAG
Organism: Geminicoccaceae bacterium; assembly: GCA_050246385.1. Classification (GTDB taxonomy): domain Bacteria; phylum Pseudomonadota; class Alphaproteobacteria; order Geminicoccales; family Geminicoccaceae; genus Benzoatithermus. Next base: position 3,421 of record JBFWWD010000062.1, on the reverse strand, counting down.
AGCTGGTCGTAGTCGGCCTCGGCGAGGTCGGTGAGCTCGACCACGCCCGCCCGCCGCGGCACCAGCAGCAGCCAGTGGAAGCGGGCGTCGTCCTTGAGACGAATGGAGCACAGCGGCCACTCGGCCACCGGCACGCTGGAGCTTTCGAGCCGCTCGTCGAGCACGAACCCGGTCGTCATGCGATCACCTCCCCTGCCATCTCCCGCCGGTAGCGGATCGCAGCCAGATAATCCACGAGCCGCCGGCCCGGCTCCTGCGGAAATTGGTCGGGCAGGAACTCGACCGAGGCGATGCGGCTGTCGCCTGAGCGGCTGGTCACCGCCGGTCGATCGGTCTATGCGGCTCCCGCCAGCGAAAGGAGGGGATGCCGATGACCAAGGTCGACTGCGTGCTGGACGTGAAGGCCCAGCTCGGCGAGGCGCCCCTGTGGTGCGAGCGCGAGCAGGTGCTGTGGTGGGCCGACATCGAGGGTCGCGCGCTGCATCGTTTCGATCCGGCGACCGGCAGCGACACGAGCATCGCACTGCCCGAGCGGCTGGGCTGCTTCGCCCTGCGCGAGGCGGGCGGCTTCCTCGTGGCGCTGGAGAGCGGCTTCCACTTTCTCGACCGTGCCGGAAGCCTCGCCGCCATCGTCGATCCGGAAGCCGACAAGCCCGGCAATCGCTTCAACGACGGGACCGCCGACCCGGCCGGACGGATGATCGCCGGGACCATGCCGATGGGCCCGCGCGAGCCGGTGGGGGCCTTCTACCGGCTCTGGCCCGACCGGCGCTGCGAACGCCTGTTCGACGGGTTGACGGTGACCAATGGCTGCGCGTTCAGCCCCGACGGCCGCATCTTCTACTTCTCGGACTCCGAGGCCAGCGTGCGGACGATCTGGGCCTGCGACTACGAGGTGGCGAGCGGGGCGATCAGCAACCGGCGCGTCTTCGTCGACACGCACGGGCTCGCCGGGCGTCCTGACGGCGGCGCGGTCGACGCCGACGGCTGCTACTGGATGGCCGGCGTCGGCGGCTGGCAGCTCGTGCGCTTCACGCCTGCGGGCGCCGTCGACCTGATCATCGAGGTGCCGGTCGAGAAGCCGACCAAGGTGGCGTTCGGCGGCGCCGGGCTCGACACGCTCTACTTCACCTCGATCGGCGCCGGGCTCAGCGCCGGCACCGAGGCGCGCCAGCCGCAGGCCGGCGGGATCTTCGCCACCCGGGTGCCGGGCGTGGTCGGGCTCGTCCAGCCGCGCTTCGCCGGCTGAGCACGGGGCTCAGTCGGCCGTGTCGGCGATCTGCCGAAGCCTGTCGGCGTCGAGGATCGTGATCTGGCGGAAGCCGGGCTCGATCGCGCCGGCCGCGTGCAGCTCGCCGACGGCCCGGCTGACCGACTGGCGCGAGAGTGCGGTCATCGCGGCGAGCTGGAACTGGGAGACCCGCAGCACGGCGACCGGCTGCCGCACCGCATGCTCCGCCTCCGTCGCCTGCAGCATCAGCAGGCGCGATGCGACCCGGGCGCGCGGGCTCGGGCGGGTGATCTGCGCCACCAGCTCGATCAGCTCCGAGGCCCGGGTGAAGGTCAAGCGCAGCAGCTGGAGCGCATAGCGCGGCTCGCGCTCGACGATCTCGTCGACCGCCCTGCGCGGCATGAACAGCAGCTTGACGTCGTTGAGCGCCGTGACGGCCATGTTCAGGGGCATCCCCGAGATCACGCCGAACACGCCGAACCAGAAGCCCGGGCCGGCGACATGATAGACGACCTCATGGCCGCCGGGAGCCATCTTGCTGAATGAGATCTCCCCCTCGACGACCGCCCAGAGGCCGCGTGGCGGATCGCCCTGGACATAGATCCACGAGCCGCGGGGGAAGCTCCTCAGCCGCGCCTGCTGCAGCAACTGGCTGCGCAGCCCGGCGGGCAGGCTCATGAACCATGTGCTTCGACCGGCTATGGCGCGCGGGTCGGCCGCCGGTCTCCGCGTGCGGGCCATCGGGAGCATGGTTTCATCGGCCTATTGTCAAACAGACGACACCTATGGTGGATTTTTTGCGCTAAGAGGTCCATCAATGAGAAGCGTGCCAGGGAGGTGGGCAGGTCGAATTCCAGCGTTCAGGCCCATCCCGCATGAGGCATGGTTGGGATGGTCACGGGGGCAAGTCAACCAAAGATTGTCTGGGCGGCAGCCATGAATAATACGACGAACATTGCGGGGAACATAGACAGCCACGTGCCTGGCGACCGCCGGGACGGGGGAGGCGGGCTCGACGAGATCAGCCGCCTCCAGGTGGTAATGGCCGCGCGGCTGTTGCGCTCCATCGTGCCATCCGACGGCGAGATCGAGATCTCGCTGCACGAGATCGCGCGCCGGCTGGAGCAGATCGCCGAGGCCGGAGCGCAGGCGGCCGGCCACTCGCCCGTCCGCATGTAGCGCCCAGGGCTGCGTTGGCTTAGGCCGGCGCGGCCTCTATCGTCGCTCCCGCGCGGCGTTGCCGCCGCCGTCACTGCGGAGGAGCGCATGAGCGCCGTCGACCAAGTGCTGGGCGATCTCGCGGGGCTGGCGATCGAGACGCAGCCGCAGAAGGTCCGGCGGCGCAGCCGCGACTTCTACTGGTACAGCCCGATCCTCAAGCGCGAGCTCGACCAGGTCACGGCGGATGCCGTGGTGACGCCCCGCGACGAGGCCGAGGTCGTCCGGGCGGTGGCCGCCTGTCACCGTCATCGTGTGCCGCTGACCGTGCGTGGCGGCGGTACCGGCAATTATGGCCAGGCGATGCCGCTCCGGGGCGGGATCGTGCTCGACCTGTCGGAGCTGGCGCGGGTCAGGGCGATCGCGCACGGGCGCGTGCGGGCCGAGGCCGGGATCAAGCTCGCCGAGCTCGACGCCGCCACCATCGCCGACAGCCGCCAGGAGCTGCGGCTGCATCCCAGCACGCACAAGACCGGCACGCTCGGCGGCTACATCGCGGGCGGCAGCTCGGGCATCGGCTCGATCACCTGGGGCCTGCTGCGCGACCGCGGCAACATCCTGATGACGCGCGTGGTCACGATGGAGGCGGCACCGCGCATCCTCGAGCTGCGCGGTGCCGACATCCAGAAGGTCAACCACGCCTACGGCACCAACGGCGTGATCACCGAGCTCGAGATGCCGCTCGCCCCCGCCTATCGCTGGGTCGAGCTGCTGGTCGGGCTGCCCGATCTGATGACGGCCGCGCGCTGCGCCGACGCGCTCGCGCGCCACGACGCCATCCTGAAGAAGCTGGTCTCGGTGATCGCCGCGCCCGTCGCGTACGACTGGCTGTTCCCGGACCGGCTCCAGGCCGGCGAGCACGCGCTGATCCTGATGGTGGCGGACTTCGCCCGGGACGCCGTCGAGGAGGCGCTCTCGGCCTGGCCGGCGCGGATCGCGCATCGCGGCCACCTCGACGAGGTGCCGCCTTTG
>JBFWWD010000061.1:0-23886 GCA_050246385.1 Geminicoccaceae bacterium | reverse complement strand
TCAGGCCCTGATCGGGCTGCTGGAGGGAAGGAACTTCGGCAAGCTGCTGGTGCAGGTGGCGCCGGACCCGACGCGGTCCGGCCCCTAATCCAGGAATACCTCCTCGCCCGAGCCCAGTGGAATGGCCGCGGGGCGCTCGCAGAGAGTCTCGATGCGGATGCGCCTGCCCTCGACCGAGCTCCGCTCGAGCGCCTCCATGACCTCGAGGACGTGCAGGGCCCGCTCGCCGCTGGCCCGGTGCGACCGGCCTGCGGCGATGGCACAGGCCATGTCCAGCACGCCGACCATGCGATAGTCGGCGATGTCGCTGCCGGCATTGTTCTTGCGGGTCGGCGCCCCGAACGGGTGGCGGGCCAGGTCGAGGTCGCGCCACTCGCCGTCGCGTGCCGAGATCCTGGTCGGGCCGCCGAAGAAGTTGGGGTCAGGGTTCAGGAGGCTGCCCTCCGTGCCGTAGATCTCGATCGGCAGACGGGCGTGTTTCCAGACGTCCCAGGACACGGTCAGCGCCACGTTGGCGCCGTTGGCGAGCTCGAGCACGCCGTTGACCGTGGTCGGCACCTCGACCTCGATCACCTCGCCCCGGCGCGGCTCGCTGGTCACCGTACGCGTCTCCTGGGCGCGCGAGGCGTGCGCCACCACGCTGGCCACGGGGCCGATGCAGTTGACGAGCTGGGTGATCGGATAGCAGCCGATGTCGAGCACCGGCCCACCGCCGCGCTTGAAGAAGAAGCTCGGATTGGGGTGCCAGCTCTCCATGCCCGGCCCGGCGAAGCAGACCGCACCTCCCACAACGCGGCCGATGGCACCCTCGTCGATGGCGTGGCGCGCTGCCTGATGCCCGGCGCCGAAGAAGGTGTCCGGGGCACAGCCGATGCGCACCCCCTTGGCCTGCGCTGCCGTCACCAGATCGCGCCCCTCGGCGAAGGTCGCGGCCAGCGGCTTTTCCGAATAGACGTGCTTGCCCGCCTCGATCGCCCGATGGCTGGTCTCGGCATGGGCCAGCGGCACGGTCAGATTGATGACGATTGCGATCTCGGGATCGTCGAGCATTTCCTCGAACGGTACCGCCGCGACGCCATATTCCTGCGCGCGCCTTGCCGCCGCCTCGGGCACAAGATCGGCCACGGCCTTGATCGCGACCAGGTTCGAGCGCGCAGCGCCCCGGAGATACGCGTCGCTGATGTTGCCGCAGCCGAGAATGCCGAGCTTGACCTGCTCCATGACGGGCATTCCTCAGGCCAGGTGCTGCAGCAGGAACTCACGCCCGGTGCGCGCGAACGCCACCGGATCCTTCGGCTTGTCGTGCTCGAGGATCATCCAGCGCGCGCCGTGCACCAGCGATGCGCGCCAGAGCCCGGGCCAGTCGAGCGTGCCGGCGCCGATCTCGCTCCAGCCGTCCTCGTCCTCGTTCATGCCCGCGGGAGCGATGTCCTTGACATGCACGGCGGCAAGCCGCCCGCGATAGCGATCGAGCCAGGCCAGCGGATCGGCGCCGCCGCGCACCAACCAGGCGAGATCGGCCTCGAAGGTGAGCGGCGAGCCGGCGGCACCCTCGAACAGCAGCTCGAGCGGCGTCCGGCCGTCCGGGAACGCCCGCAGCTCCCAGTGGTGGTTGTGGTAGCCCAGCGCTATGCCCTGCCCCTGCAGGCGGTGTGCCAAGCTACCCAGCTCCGCGCCGACCGCGCGCCAGCCCGCCGCCTCCATCTCGCGCTCCTCGACCGGCACGGCAGGCATGAAGAGCTGCTCGATGCCCACCATACGCGCCTGATCGACCACCCAGTCCAGGCGGGTGCGCAGGTCGGCCATGCCGACATGGCCCGTGGGCGCCGACATCCCGTGCGCGTCGAGCAGCGCCCGCGTGCCGGCGGCGTCCGTCAGATGGCCGCCGACGGTCTCGACCTTGCGGAAGCCGAGTGCAGCCAATGCCGCGAGCTGCCGGTCGAGGTCGCCATAGTCGCGCAGGGAGTAGAGCTGGATCGAGAGATCCTCGGCGATGTTCATGCAGGTGATCCGATGGCTAGAGGCGCCGGCCGTTGGCCGCGCAGAACAGGGAGATCCGGGCGGGGTCCATGGCGAGCGAGACCGGTGCGCCGGCCGGCAGGGTGCGGTCGCCCGGCAGCCTCAGCTCCAGGGTCAGGTCGCCATCGCGGCACCAGACGAGATTGTCGGCTCCCATGGGCTCGACCAGGTCGACGGCAAAGCCGTCCCAGCCCTCCCCCGTCGCGAGATGCTCCGGCCTTATGCCCAGGGTCACGGGCCGGCCCGGCTCCGGTCGCTCCACGAAGCGATAACCGTCGAGGGACAGGCGCCGGCTGCCGCAGGTGAAGGCCGGGCCGTCGGCCAGAGTGCCGTCGACGAAGTTCATGCGCGGGCTGCCGACGAAGCCGGCGACGAACCGGTTGGCCGGGCGATGGTAGATCTCGGCGGGCGTGTCGAGCTGCTGGATCTGCTGGTCCTTCATCACTGCGATCCGGTCGGCCAAGGTCAGCGCCTCGATCTGGTCGTGGGTGACGTAGATCATCGTCGTCGAGCCCAGCCGCTGGTGCAGCCGCTTGATCTCGACCCGCAGCTCGTTGCGGAGCTGGGCGTCGAGGTTGGACAGGGGCTCGTCGAACAGGAACACGTCGGCGTCCCGCACCAGCGCCCGGCCGATCGCCACGCGCTGGCGCTGCCCGCCCGAGAGCTGGTCGGGGCGGCGGTCGAGCAGATGCTCGATCTGCAGCATGGCGGCCGCCCCCGCCACCCGCCGCTCGATCTCGGGCCTGGGTGTCCTGGCCATGCGCAGGCCGAACGACAGGTTCTCCCGCACCGACATGCGCGGGTAGAGCGCATAGGACTGGAACACCATGGCGATGCCGCGGTTCTTGGGCTCCTCCCAGGTGACGTTGCGCTCGCCGATCCAGATCTGGCCGGTGTCGACCTCGAGCAGGCCGGCGATGGCGTTGAGCAGGGTGGACTTGCCGCAGCCCGAGGGCCCGAGCAGGACGAGGAACTCGCCGGGCTCGACCTCGAGGCTTAGGCGGTCGAACACCCGCAGCGCCTCGAAAGCGACCGTCACGTCGCGAACGGAGACCGCACCCACCCCCGTCAGCCCTTCACGGCACCGGCAGCGATGCCGCGCACGAACCAGCGTCCGGAGCCGAAATAGACCAGCAGCGGCACCAGCGCCGTGAGGATCGTCGCCGCCATGTCGGTGTTGTAGGCGCGCTCACCCTGGGTCGAGTTGACGATGTTGTTGAGCTGGACGGTCATCGGCATGTTCTCCCGGCCGGCGAAGGTCAGGCCGAAGATGAAGTCGTTCCAGATCCCGGTGACCTGCAGGATCGTCGCCACCACCAGGATCGGCGTCGACATCGGCAGGATCACACGCAGGAACACGGTCCAGAAGCCCCCGCCGTCGATCCGCGCGGCGTTGAACAGCTCGATCGGCAAGGAGGCGTAATAGTTGCGGAACAGCAGCGTCATCAGCGGCAGGCCGAAGATGACGTGGACGATGACGATGCAGGCGAGCGAGTTGTAGATGCCGGCCTGCGAGAACAACCGGACAAGCGGATAGAGGAAGATCTGGTAGGGCATGAAGGCGCCGGCGAGCAGGATGCCGAACAGCCAGTTCGCTCCGCGTACGCGCCAGAAGGAGAGCGTGTAGCCGGTGACCGCACCCACCGCGATCGACAGGATCACCGACGGCACCAGGATCCGCACCGAGTTCCAGAACCCGACGCTGATGCCTGCGCACTCCAGTCCCGTGCAGGCCTTGGCCCAGGCGTCGATCCAGGGCTGCAAGGTCAGCTCGCCAGGCCAGGCCAGGATGTTGCCGAGCCGCACCTCGTCCATCGTCTTCAGCGAGGTCACGACCATGATCCACAAGGGCAGCAGGAAGAACAGGGCGGCGATCACGAGGAAGGCGTAGATCCCGATCCGGCCGGCGGTGAGCCCGCGCGGCCGACGGCCCTGCGGCTCGACGGCGGTCATGACCGGCGCCCTATCGGCCGCGCGTAGCGGGCGTAGAACCAGGGCGCCAGCACGCACAGGACGGTGACGAGCATCATGGTCGTCGCGGCGGCAGTCGCTAGGCCAATATTGTTGCGCTCGAACAGATGGTCCATGACGAACTTCGCGGGGACTTCCGAGGCGATGCCTGGCCCGCCGCGCGTCATGGCGACGACCAGATCGTAGAGCCGTGCCACTTGCACGGAGAGCAGCACGACGACGGTCACGATCATCGGCCTCAAGAGTGGCAAGACGATCGAGAGATAGACCCGCCAGGGTGGAATCCCGTCGACCCGGGCGGCCTTCCACAGATCGGCGTCGATGCCGCGCAGACCGGCGAGCAGGATCGCCATGACCAGCCCACCGGCGTGCCACAGGCCCGCGATCACCAGCGTGTAGACGACCATGCGCTGGTTCACGATCCAGTCGAAGGTGAAGCTCTGAAAGCCGAGATCGCGGACAAGCTTCTGCAGGCCGAGCGTCGGGTTGAGGAACCACTGCCAAGCGAGCCCGGTGACGACGAAGCTCATGGAATAGGGAAAGAGGAAGATGGTGCGGAACGAGCCTTCGGCACGGACGCGCTGGTCGATGAGCACGGCCAGGAGGAAGCCGAGGACCAGGGCGCCGGCCAGATAGAGGACGCCGAAGACGGCGATGTTCTGCACCGAGACGAGAAAGCGCTCGTTCTCGAGCAGGCGCTGATATTGGGCGAGGCCCACGAAGTCGAGCTTGGGCAGCAATTTGGAGCTGGTGAAGGACAGCCGCGCCGTCCACAGCATGCAGCCCAGATAGGCGACGACCACGATCGTCGCGGCGGGCAGCAGCGCCAGACAGGCGGCGGGATGGCGCACGCGGCGGCGCGGGCGCGACCGTGCGGCCGCAGCGATGGGGATCGAGGCCATGCCCGAGGCTCCCGGATGACGGGCGGGACAGGTGGGCCGGCCCCGCCCGGACGTCAGCTCTAGCCCGCGGTCTGCATGGCACCGGTGAACTTCGCAACGAACTCGTCGACCGGCATCGCCGGATTGTTCCAGTATTGCGTGATGACGTCGTCGAGCGCCCCGGACAGATCGGGCGAGATCAGGAAGTCGGTGGTCGGCACCTGCCGGGCCGGGTCCTTGAGGGCGGCGGCGCCGAGCTGGGCGCAGGCGTCCATGCTCGACACGTCGACGTCGAGCCGCGACGGCACCGAGCCCTTCTTCGTGTTGAACTCGATTTGGGTGACCGGATCGAGCAGGACGGTGGCGAGCTTGACCTGGGCCGCCTGTGCCGCCGGATCATCGATGGCCGGGAACACGAACACGTCGCCGCCCATCAGGTAGCCACCCTCACCCACCACGGCGCAGCCATACTCCTTGCCGGCGGTCAGGCCGGCGGCGTTGAACTCGCCCTTGGCCCAGTCGCCCATGACCTGCATGCCGGCCTTGCCGGTGATGACCATGGCGGTGGCGTCGTTCCAGTTCCGCCCCGGGCTGCCGGCGTCGACGGTGGTCTGCAGCTGCTTGAACAGTTCGGCGACTTCGCGAAACTTGTCGCTGCTCACGGCGTCGACATCATTGTCGCGGTAGATGCGGTAGAACAGCTCCGTCCCGCCCTCACCGACCAGCACCGAGTTGAACAGCGTACGCTCCTGCCAGGGCTGGCCGCCCTGGGCCAGACCGACGAGGCCCTGCTCCTTCAGTTTCTGCGCTGCCGCCAGCACCTCGGGCCAGGTCTTGGGCTCGGCGACGCCCGCGTCGGCGAACACCTTCTTGTTGTACCAGAGCCAGTTGATGCCGTGGATGTTGACGGGCACCGCGTAGAACTTGCCGTCGCGCGTCGTGGCTTCGGTAATCGCCGCTGGCAGCACATCGCGCCATTTGCCCTCTTGCGCGACCTGCTCGATGTCGCGCAGCAGCTCGTTCGAGACCAGCTCATCGAACTGCTTGCCGGTGTTGAACTGCATCGCAGTGGGAGGATTGCCGCCGACGATGCGGTTGATGCCTGCCGTTCGGGCGTTCTGCCCGCCCGCGATCGCCGTGTCGATCCAGGTGCCGCCAACGGCCTGGAACTGATCCGCCAGCACCTTGACCGCGGCCGATTCGCCGCCGGAGGTCCACCAGTGCAGGACTTCGGCCTGCATCTCCTGTGCACCGGCCACTCCGGCCGTCGAGCCGAGCAGGGCTGCCGCGAGCGCCAGCGGGCGGAATGCCGACATGCGCTGATCCTCCCTTGTTGCCGTGATTCTGGTAAACGTTTACCATTGCCCTTGCAACCGGCTTTTCGTCGGGGCATGTGCGTCCGATGACGATCAAGGACGAGCTTACTGCACGGCGCCGGCCGCGCGCCCTGCACATCGCGGAAGTCGCGAAGCTCGCCGGGGTCTCGATCGCCACCGTCAGCCGCGCCCTCGCCAACCCGGATCGGGTCAACGCCAAGACGCGCGCGCACGTGCTGGAGGTGGTGCAGCGGATCGGGTACACGCCCAACGTCGCCGGCCGGAGCCTGCGCGCCGCGCGCTCGCACATGGTGCTGGTGGTCGTCCCGACCTTCATCACGCCGTTCTTCACCGACCTCCTGCTCGGCGTGGACCGCGCGCTGACCGAGCGCGGCTACGGCCTGCTGATCGGCAACCTGCACGACGGCGCCGCCAAGGAGCAGGCGCTGGTCGATCTGGTGCGGTCGGGGCAGGCCGACGGGGTCCTGCTGCTCAACGGCCATATCCTGCGCGGCAAGATGGGATCGCTCGCCGACTCCGGCGTGCCGATGGTCGCGGTGAGCGTGGCGCCGGCCACGGCCGATCTGCCGGCGGTGCTGGTCGAGGAGCGCGCGGGTGCTACCGCGATCGCGCGCCACCTCCTGGAGCTCGGCCACCGCAGCTTCGGCTACGTCACCGGGCCCGAGAGCAGCTACATCGAGGCCGAGCGCTGGGCGGGATTTCGCGACACGCTCGCGGCCGCCGGCATCGCCTCCGGGTCGATCACCCGCTTTCCCGGCGACTTCCACGTCCGCAGCGGACAGGCGGCCGGCGAGGCGTTCCTGCGCCGGCGCCGCCGGCCGACCGCCATCTTCGCCGCCAGCGACATGATGGCGATCGGCTTCATGCACGCCGTCTACGCCGCCGGGCTCGCCGTGCCCGGCGACGTCTCGGTCGCCGGCTTTGACGGCATCGAGTTCGCGGACTACTGCCAGCCGCCGCTCACCACCGTGCGCCAGCCGCGCGAGGCCATGGGACGGGTCGCGGCCGAGCAGCTGATCCGGCTGCTCTCGGGCCAGTCGATCCCGGCGGAGGAGCGTACGATCCAGTTGCCGGTCAAGCTGCGCCCGGCCGCGAGCACCGCCGCTCCGCCCTGAGTACCGGGGATCAGGTGGCCTTCACCTCGATCCTGCGCATCTTCGCCTGCGCCTCCGGCCGCTTAGGCAGGGTGACGGTCAGCACGCCGTTCCTGCAGCTCGCCTCGATCGCTTCGGCATCGGCATCCTCGGGCAGGGCGAAGGAGCGCTGGAACGAGCCGTAGCGCCGCTCGGACACGTAACGGCTCTTGCCCTTCTCCTCATGCTCCTCCTTCTTCTCGCCCTTGATGGTGAGCACGTCGCCGGCCAGCGAGATCTCGATGTCCTTTTCGCTCATGCCGGGCAGCTCGGCCGAGATCCGATAGCTTTTGCCGTCCTCGACCACATCCGCGGTCGGGAAGGTCGCCTCGAACATCCCCTGGAACCTCCGCCAGGGATCGGTGTCGACACGGCGACGGAACGGCATCAGGCTCGAGCCGCCGAAGAAATCGTCGAACAGGCGATCCATCTCCTCGCGCAGACCCAGCAAGGGATGCCGCGGACGTTCGGTCGGCATGGCGGGCTTGGTCTCCGTCTTTGCGGCCGGCGCGGTCTGGTTCGTGTCCATCTCTCCTTCTCCCAATCACGCTCCGCCGCAACGGAGAGCGGCGGGCGACCTCACCATAGTGGCGCTCGATCGCCCCGCCATGATCCAGATCAAGGACAGCACGGTCCGCCTGTCGATCATGCCGGCTTGCATGATCCGCATTGCGTGAGGCGAAAGTGATCAAGTCGATCTTGGTTGCGGTGGACGGCTCGGAGCCGTCCAAGCGGGCGGTCGATCTCGCGGCCGAGCTGGCCGCCAAGGGCGGAGCCAGCCTGACCCTGCTGAACGTCCAGCCCCATCGCGCACGTGGCACCGTGCCGGAGGAGTTCGCGGTCTACGCCCGCATCGAGCATATCGAGCTTTCCCAGGCGGAGCTGCGTCGGCAGGCCGCCGAGGAGATCCTCGGGCAGGCCGAGACCCGCGCCCGCGCAAACGGAGCGAGCCACGTCGCGACCCTGATGGAGGTCGGCGATCCGGCGACCGTCATCGCAGGCGTGGCGAGAGCGGGCGAGTTCGACCTCGTCGCCCTGGGACGGCGAGGTCTCGGTGACGTGTCCGGGCTGCTCCTCGGCAGCGTCTCTCACGAGGTGGCGCATCTCGCGCCCTGCGCCGTGCTCACCACCCCTTGAGCCTCGGCTCGCCTCGCCGATCGATTGTGCAGCCACCCGGACGAGCGACCGTCGGCCCAGCGGGCGCGTCCGCGACAGTTCGATTCTCGGGCGACACCGCGGCGCCGGAGATCATCGGCGAAGCGGAAGCAGCTCGTCTGTGAACCGGCGGTGGAAGCGGACATAGCCGTTCTCGGTCGTCTTGAGATGCTCGCGGACGAGCCGGTGGAAGCGCGGCAGGGCGTGGAACGGCACCGCCGGATAGGCGTGATGCTCGGCGTGATAGGGCATGTTCCAGGCCAGCCGGCGCACCAGTGAGGTGGTGAAGGTGGTGCGGGTGTTGGCGAACATGTCGGCGACATGGGGGCAGCGGCCATGCTCGGCGATGAGATAGGCACGCAGGAACGGCTGCCCGAGCAGCGCCGGGGTCACCCAGAGCCAGAGCAGCAGATCACTGCCCAGCAGGCCCGAGCCCGCGGCGAGAAGCGCATAGCCGCCAAGCATCGCCCGCGCCTCGCGGGCGACAGGCGTTCGCGAGCCCGCGGGCACGTAAACGTCGGCGCAGCGGCCCGCCGCGTTCACGAACAGGGTCTGCAGGGAGCCCCGCCACAGCGGCAGGCCGCTCAGACGCCAGAGATACTCGCCCCGGCTGCGCGGTTCGGGCGAGGCGAGTTCCGGGTCGTGCTCCGGGTCATGGGTGAAGCGGTGATGGGCGGCGTGGAAGCAGCGGAACCATTCGGGCGGGACCAGCACCAGGAAGCCGCAGCAGGCGGCGACGAGCCGGTTCAACCACTCACTGCGAAAGGCCGTCCGGTGGGTGCACTCGTGCAGCGCGGTGAACAAGAAGACGATCAGGATACCCTGCGGCAGCAGCCAGAGCGGCCAGAGCGGAGCCCTGAGCGCGACCGCCAGAGACAACGCCGCGATGGCGCCGAGAGGTCTGCGGGATGTGCGCGAAACTAAACCGGCGCGCGTGGCGGCGACCCGGCACTTCGCGTCTTTACCGCACCGGCGGATCGTGACACTCCTAGGACAGTTGCGAAGCCGCGGCCCGGCGGGGCGGCGGTATCACTGCGGGAACGCCGCGTCGGCAAGGCGCAGCCGGGGAACAAGCGGATGCGCACCAATCCCCATTTCGATCAGGCCATGCGCCTTCTCGGCCGCGCGCTCGCGGCGGGTGCGGTGGTCGAGCTCGCCGGACGGGCGCTCGTCCAGGTGTCGGGCAAGGGGCTGGTGGTGCCCGGCGATCGCACCGGGCGCTGGCGACCGTTCGAGGCGCCCGGTCCCGGGATCTATGCCTGCTGCCCGCTGATCACCGGCATGCCGGCCCCGATCTTGTCGCCGGCCTGTTATTCGTGGCTGAGGTTGGGTGAGATCGACGACCTGCCCGAGCTGCTGCCGATCGCCGAATGGCTGGCGGCCCTCGGCCGGAGCGAGGTGCGCGGCTTCGCGGTCGGCCTGCTGCACGGGCTCGGGCGCATCGCGGAGGCGGGCTCCCGCAATCCGCAGGACGACCGCCATCTGATCCGCAGCCCCGACAGCCTCGCCCGCGAGCTGTTCGGCTAGCTCCGACTCACACCGGTCCGGCCTCGGGGGTGCTGGTGGCGTCGCGCCGCCGCTCGGCCATGAACTGATCGAACTCCGCCTTGTCGCGGGCCATCCGCAGCCGGTCGAGGAAATCGCGGAACGCGCGCTCCTCCTCCTCGAGCCGGCGCAGGGTCTCGGCCCGGTACTCGGCGAAGGCGCGATTGCCGCCGGCGCCATCCTCACCGCCCCGGCACCAGCCGGGGCCCCGGCCCTGTCCCTTGCCGGCCTCGGTGTTGTACCAGCGGCCGAACCGGCCGCGCACGCCACATGCCATCCGTCCGCTCCCGATCGCGAAGGCGAGCGTGGCGAGCCCCAAGGGCCACCACACGCAGAATGCCAGGACCGCCACGGCGATCCAGGCCGGCTTGCCGAACTCGTCGAGTCTGGCGACGACGCCCATCCGCGCCTCCAAGTGAATGTTATAAACATTTACATATCGCAGCGCACGGCCCTGTCAAGCGCCCCGCATTCAAACTGAGGCACTACCCGCGATTCAGCCCGAGCCCATCGAGATAGATCAGCAGCCCCGCCTCCAGCAGATCCTCCGGCGGCATCGGCACCGAGCGCCGGGCAGCGTCGCCACGGCCGAACAGGGCGGCGATGCCGTGCGCCAGCGCCCACATGTGCAACGCCACCATCAGCGCCGGCGGGCTGCGGCCCGGCGGGAGTCTGCGGCACACCGCCTCGGCGGCCGCCCTCAGGACCGCAAACGCCCGGTCGCCCGCCTGCTGCAGGTCGGGATGAGCGTCGAGCGGCAGCCCGGCCTCGAACATCGCCGAGTAGTATGCGGGCTCGGTGCGGGCGAAGGCGAGATAGGCCTTGCCGATATTGCCGAACGCGGCGACCGGATCCGGCCGGCCCTCGTTCCAGGCCGTGGCCAGCATCGCCTCGAACCGCGCGAACCCCTGCCGCGCCACGTCGGCCATCAGCTCGTCGCGACCGCGGAAATGCCGGTAGGGAGCAGCCGCGCTGACCCCGGCCGAGCGCGCGGCTTCCGCGAAGGTGAACCCGGCCGGCCCCTTCTCCGCGATCAGGTTCAAGGCCGCCCGGATCAGCGCCTCGCGCAGATTGCCGTGATGATAGCCGCGCCGCTCCATGCCACCGCCTCAATCGATGTAAGCGCCACTTACATCACATCCGCCCCGGCACGCCAGCGGCGAGAACCTTCGGCGCTGGCCGCGCCACTTGCCTAGGACTTCGCTCCTTCGATATATTTGGACGACAAGCCGGACGCGTGTCGCATGAAGGCGGCGAAACCTGTGAGGCGATGGAGCCGATCACCGTCCGCCACCGCACGTCCGCCGTGGCGGGCGAATTGCCGGACGGCACGTTCGAACCCTGTCTTGTTGGTCTGTGGCAGAAGGGAGGGGCTCCACCCCTCTGCAGAGGGGTGGAGCGCGGGGTCGGAGATCGGTGCGAACCCAGGGTGCTAGCCCGTGTGTCAGCGTGATCCCGCCCCGCATCCACAGGAGCCCGAACGGTTGAGTGGCGCAAGCCCGCAGACAAGGATGGGACCGGGATGGAACAGCAAATCGTCGGCCTGGACGTCGGCAAGGCCTGGCTGGACGGCTATCTGCCGGCCAGCGGCCGCCGGTTCCGGGTCGGCAGCGATCCGGCCGGGATCGAGGATCTACTGCGGTCGCTGGACGCTCCGGCCGACTGCCTGATGGTGATGGAGGCCTCCGGCGGCTATGAGCGCACCGCGCACAAGGCCCTGGCGGGCCACGGTGTTCCGGCCGCGATCGTCAATCCGAAGCGGGTGCGCGACTTCGCCCGCGGCATGGGCCTGGAGGCCAAGACCGACCGGGTCGATGCCCAGGTGATCGCCCGCTATGGCGCGGTGATGCGCCCGGCCGCCACCCCTCTGCCCGATCCGGCCCGCCTGGAGCTGCGCGAGATCCTGGCGTGCCGGCGCCAGCTGGTCGACGAGATCGCGACCCGCAAGCAGCAGCTCGAGCAGCTGACCAGCCCCGCCGTGCGGGCGCAGGTGGAGAAGACCCTGGCCTTCCTGCGCCAGGAGGCCAAGGCGCTCCTGGCGCTCCTGCGCGCGCGGATCGCCGCCGATGCCACGCTCGCCGCCGACTACGCCCTGCTCACCTCCATGCCCGGCTGCGGCCCGATCCTCGCCGCCACCCTGCTGGCCGAGTTGCCGGAGCTCGGCACCCTCGACCGGCGCAAGGTCGCGGCCCTGGCCGGCCTCGCCCCGATCGCCAGGGACAGCGGCCTGCGCGAGCACCGGCGCGTCATCAAGGGCGGCCGAGGCCAGGCCCGCAACGCCCTCTACATGGCCGCCCTCGCCAGCCTCAAGACCGACAAGAGCCCGCTGAAGGCCCGCTACGCCCAGCTCACCGCCAAAGGCAAGCCACCCAAGCTCGCGCTGACCGCCCTCATGCGCAAAATGCTCGTCACCCTCAACGCCATGCTCAAGGCCAAAACCAGCTGGCAGGACCCAAGGCAGAACTGACCCCAACAACGGTTGCTGGCGAATGTGCGCGAAACGAACCCGGCCGCCGGTCGGATCGGCAGTCGCAGCGAAGCGACGCAAGCGTGGCCTGAGCGATCTTTCGCTCTGGCGGATAGTGCCGACGGGCTCGTCGGCGGTTCATGGACGGTCATCGACCACAGAATCAGGGAGCACCCGGCCGTGCCGATCATCCTGTTCCTCATCCTCGCCGCGCTGGTCGCGCAGTTCGGCTTCTGGGACACGCTGCAGGGCGTTCTCGGCGCCGCCGCCATGCTGGTGGGATTCGTGGTCCTGCTGGTCGCATTGCTGGGCCTGGGCGGCTGGTACGCCATGCGACGGGTGCGGGGCGGTGCTCGGCCGCCGTCGGTCAGGTGACGCACTGCGCTACTTCATCCTACCGAATGAACATTGGTAAGATTTAATGCCATTACTGAACGTATCGCCCCAGGAGACACATACAACTTCCAGTGATCTCGACGGCGGCCCACCCGAGCAGCAGAATTCGGTCCGGCGCAGCTGGAGCGCCGCAATCCGGATTCATCTCGATGATCGATCGTCTGCTGTTCGGTCTTGGGCTCGCCGTGTTCGTGTTCCTCGGCGGCATCTATGTCGGCTGGCACAGGCTGCCACCCACCGCCGAGATCCAGGACGCCTTCGATGCCGCGCACGATTGGAATGCGCACTGGCGCAGCTATCTCGGGCTCAAGCCGACCAAACATGTCCGGCCGGACCGCTTCTCCGGACCGGACATGCCCGCCAAGGTCTCACCCAGAGCACAGCCGGGTGTGACGCTGCTCACCGGCATGTTCGACCAGGAGGTGGGAGCGCGGCTGGTCTCGCTCGACGGCAAGGTAGTTCACCGGTGGCCGATCCGGTTCGACCGGATCTGGAGCGATGCCACCCATCTGGAATCCAGCGAGCTGCCGCTCAACAACTGGGATTCCATGATCCACGGAACGATCCTCTACAGGAACGGCGATCTCGTCTTCAATTTCTCCGACCTCGGCCTCGTGCGTCTGGATCGCTGCGCCGAGGTGGTGTGGCGCCTGCCCTATCGCACCCACCATTCGGCCGTCGAGAACGACTCCGGCAATCTGTGGGTCGCAGGGCTGAAGGGCATGCAGACCGCGCACGATCCACGCTTTCCCGGCCTCGACCCACCGTTCCGCGACGAGACGATCTTGCAGGTCTCGCCCGAGAACGGGCGGATCCTGCGCGAGATCTCCCTGCTCGAGGTGATCTACCGCTCCCGCTACGAAGGCGTCCTGTTCGCCAATGGCCTCAATCTGCCCAATCCTCCGGGCTGGGACGTGCCCGATCCCCTGCATCTCAATCACGTGGAGGTGCTGAGCGCCGCGCTCGCTCCGGCGTTTCCGCTGTTCGAGGCCGGCGACATTCTGGTGTCGTTGCGCAACATCAATCTGGTGATGGTGATCGACGGCGAGACGCTCGAGGTGAAGTGGAGCCAGACCGGTCCCTGGGTCAGGCAGCACGAGCCGCACTTCCTGCCGAACGGCCAGATCTCGGTGTTCGACAACCGCCGCCTGCCCAATGCCCAGGCCTGGGCCGGCGATCGCCCCCGCTTCGCCAGCCGCATCCTGTCCATCGACCCGAATACCGACCGGGTGACGGCGCTGTTCGAGGGCAGCAAGGCCCTGCCGTTCTACACCGAGCAGCTGGGCAAGCAGCAGCTCCTGGCCAACGGCAACCTCCTGCTCACCGAAGCCCGGGCGGGCCGAGCCCTCGAGGTCACGCCCGCGGGCGAGGCGGTGTGGTGGTACGTCAACCGCTACGACGAGAAAGGGATCGCCAAGATCTCGCAGGCGACCCGCTATCCCGAGGATTACGGGAACTTCGTGTCCATGGGGTGCCCGGCCGCGGTTGCAGGTGTGGCCGATGCCCGGGCCGCCGGCCCGTAAGCCGGAGGGCCGCCCTCACATCCCGGGCAGCGCGCCGTCAGTTCTTCTTGGCCAGCCGCCGCAGCTCCCAGCCGCCCTTGGCCTCCAGGTTCATCGGGTTCGCCGTGCCGACGAACAGGCCGCGGCCATCCTGCGTGACCAGGAATGAGCGCAGGCCATAGTTGAGGTAGTTGCCGAGGCCAGTCGCGTTCACCGTGACGGCGGGCGCGTTCGGGCTCCAGAACCGGATCAGGTCGGCGCCGAACCCGAACTTGCCGGGCGATCTGGCGAACCATTCGGCGATCTCGTCCGGCACGCCCGGGATCGCCCCGGCCAGCAGATAGCTCCAGTCCATGGTGCCGAAGACCAGCTGGCCGCCGAACACCGCCGCCGACCAGGTGTAGTTGTTGAAGTAGTTGCCGAAGCCCGAAGGCCCGAAAGTCGGAGTGAAGCCGGTCGACTCCGGCACGAAATGCCCGATGCCCGGGTCGTAGGCCGGCAGCTTGCTCTCGCCGTAGAGCAGCTCGGCGCTGGGGCCGGAGGTGGGGGAGTTGATCCGCCAGACCGAGATCGCGCGATAGCTCCCGAGGAACAGCTCGAGCGCGGAGAGGGTCGAGCTCGGCGGGCCATAGCAGTCGTCACCGATCGGCGAGGCCTTGCAGGCGGGGCTGGCGTGGAACACCGCCGACAGGCCGGGCACGTGCATGGTGCCGAAATAGAGCGCACCCCGCCAATAGGCGATGGCGCCACCGGCATAGGTGAGCGAGGTCACGACGTCCGGATCGTAGTCGCGGGGCTGCCAGAGGCGCGCCCAGGCGCCGTCGCTCGGATCCAGGGCGCGGTTGGCGCCGAAAGGCGGGCTGAGATAGAAGCCGGCACCCGAGCCGCCGGCGAGCGAGGTCGGCCAGGCCGAGACGGCGATGCGGTCGGTGCCCACCGCGGTCAGATAGGCCGCGTCGCCCGGCAGATCGCCGGCGTTGGTGAAGCCGCAGCGCTCGTTGGCGGCGCCCGCGCTGCGCCGGAACGGGTTGGCCAGGCTGCCGGTCCAGCGGAGCACACCGCCGCCGCTCGCCGTGCCGACGCCGGCATAGAGCTGCGTGCCGACGACCAGCCACTGGCGGATGTTGGTGAAGGCCGGGGCGGAGCAGGCGTCGATGAGGGCACCGGTCGCCGAGGAGAAGGCGAAGAAATTGATGCCGCCGGAGGTGTTCAGGGCGGGGCCGGCGAGAAAGACCACGCCGCCGCGCGAGCCGGCCGAGCGGATGCCCAAGGTCGCCCGGAACAGCAGGGCGGCCGGGCCCGCGGTCGGCGTGCGGTTGGTCAGCTGCTTGGTGCGCAGATTGTAGCTGTAGGCCTTGGGCGGCCGCCAGTCGCCGATGGCGGCGGGAAGCAAGGGGTTGTCGCGGGCGATCTCGCTCTGGCCGAATTCGCAGGTCCAGGACCGCGTCTCCTGCGGCGTGGTCCCGCCGAGGAAGCCGCCGACGACGAGGCAGTGCACGTTGGGTGCCGTGCCGAACCAGAGCTCACTGCCGCCCTGGGTCAACCCCCAGACATAGGCCTGGTTGACCTTCGGCTGCCCCTGCGGGCAGCTCCCGTCGGGGTTGGGCGTCGGATAGTCCACACCGATCCCGTCGAAGCACTCGTCCGGTTGCGCCTTGGCCACCAGCGCATTGGAGAAGATGTGCTCGGACCCGCTGGGCGGCAGCAACCGCGCGACGAAGTCGTCATCGAGCTCGCCCGCCCCGGCGCCTGCGCCGGGCGTCAGCGCCGAAAGGGCCAGGGCACCGGTCAGTGCCCAGGAGAGTGTCCGCCCCCGCATCGCAGCTTCCTCCGCCCCGTTGAACCCGATCTCGCGGTTCGTTTCGTTGCCGACCACCCGTTGAGGCCGGCGGAACGATAGGCGCAGGAGCGCGGGCTATCAACCTTAAGGGACCAGCGAGCCGGCGCTTCTGTGCTCCGAGGTTCTACCGCGAGGGCAGCGCGGCTCCGGCCCAATGGGGTGCGCGGGGGCTAGAGGTACTGGCCGAGCAGGGCGAGGTCGGCGGGGCCGAGGCGGTCCTTGGCGGTCTTGGCCTGGTGCCAGTAGGGGTAGAGCAAGGGCGGCGCGCTGACCCGGTCGAGGCGGGAGCGCTCCTCGGCCGAGAGCTCGACCTCGACGGCGGCGAGGTTGGCATCCAGCTGCCGCTCGTCGCGCGCACCGACCACCAGCGTCGCCACGCCCGGCCGGCCGAGCAGCCAGGCGAGCGCCACCTGGGCCGGCATGGCACCACGCGCCTCGGCGATCGCGACCAGCTCCTCGACGATGGCGTGGAGCCGGTCCTGGTCGCGGATCGGCGGCTCGCCCCAGTCGGTGAGGTGGCGCGAGCCGGGCGGATGGGGCCGGCCGCGCCGGTACTTGCCGCTGAGCAGGCCGCCGGCCAAGGGGCTCCAGACCATGATGCCGACCCCCTGATCGACCGCGATCGGGACCAGCTCGTACTCGGCCTCGCGCGCCTCCAGCGTGTAGTGGATCTGCTGGCTGACGAAGCGCTCGAGCCCCAGCCGCTCGCTGATGCCCAAGGCCTTCATCAGCTGCCAGCCGGCATAGTTGGAGCAGCCGACATAGCGCACCTTGCCGGACCGCACGAGGTCGTCCAGCGCCCGCAGGGTCTCCTCGAGCGGCGTCTGCCCGTCCCATTCGTGCAGCTGGTAGAGGTCGATCCAGTCGGTCCCCAGCCGCTTCAGGCTGGCCTCGCAGGCGGCGATCAGATGCCGGCGCGACAGGCCGGCATCATTGGGTCCGTCGCCCATCTTCATCCGCGCCTTGGTGGTAATCAGCACCGAGTTGCGCCTGGCCTTCAGCACCTGCCCGAGGATCTCCTCCGACACGCCCCAGGAATAGACGTCGGCGGTGTCGAACAGGTTGACCCCGGCCTCGATGCAGCGGTCGACCAGCCGCCGCGCCCCGGCGAGGTCGGTCTCGCCGGTCTTGGCGAAGGCACCCACCCCGCCGAAGGTCATGGTGCCGAGTGTGAGCACCGAGACCCGCAGGCCGGATCGGCCGAGCTGACGGTAGTGCATGCCAAGATCCCCTTCTCTTCGGGCGCTCCCCGATGGATCTCTACCAGCTTCGTGCGCATCCGGTCAGCCTGCGCGCACCGCCTCCCGTGCATGCGTCTTCGGCGCTGGACAAGCTCTACCCAGGACTATCTACTGCGCCTCAATAAGAGCCATGGGAGGCTGCCGCCGTGAAGCGGTCAGAGATCAACGGCATCATGCGCGCCGCGGATGCGTTTTTTCGCGGTCAAGGCTTCTATCTGCCACCGTTCGCCTACTGGTCGCCGCAAGACTGGAAGAAAAAGGGGGAAGAAGTCGCCGAGATCGTCGATCGTCGCCTGGGCTGGGACATCACCGACTTCGGCCGAGGCAGGTTCTGCAAATGCGGTCTTGCCATCTTCACGCTGCGCAACGGTGATCCTGCAGATCTGCCGACCGGCAAGGGCAAGCTCTACGCCGAGAAGATCTTGATGTTCAAGCACGATCAAGTCTGCCCGTTCCACTTCCACTGGCACAAGATGGAGGACATCATCAATCGTGGTGGTGGCGACCTGTACGTGCAGGTCTACAATTCCAACCCGGAGGAAGGTGTCGCCGAAACACCGGTGACGCTGAGCAAGGACGGTACGAGGACGGTATTCGACGCGGGAACGCAGATCCGGGTCCAGCCGGGCGAGAGCGTCAGTCTGCCGCCGACTGTCTATCACAAGCTCTGGGGCTGGCGCCACGACGTCATGGTGGGTGAGGTCTCGCTGGTCAACGACGACGACACCGACAACCGCTTCCTCGAGGGGGTTCCCCGCTTTGCGGAGATCGAGGAGGACGAGCCGCCGATGTTCCTGCTGCGCGACGACTATGAGCGCTACTGGGGCGCACGCCGGTAAGTCCGCAACCGTCCGTTGGGAGAGCCCGGATGCGCCTCTGCTCCGTCACGTCGCTGATGAAGTTCTACCCGTTGCCCGAAGCCTTGGCCGTCATCGCCGAGGCCGGCTACCAGGGCGTCGAGCTCTGGGGCGGCCTGCCCCACGCCTACACCGATGATTTCTACGACGATGGCAGGCTCGATCAGCCGATCGTCGACGGCTGCCGGAGGCTCCTGGATGCCAGCGGACTCGAGGTGGTGTCGTTCCTGCCGGAGCAATGCTTCTATCCCGTCAACTTCCTGATCGACGATGCCCCGCCGTTCGACGGCGCCAGGCTGCGCGAGCGCAGCCTCGCCTACTTCGAGCGTGCGATCGACCTCACCGCGGCGCTCGGCATCCCCCGCATGCTGGTCACAACCCCGTTCTGGGGCTGGGCGCGGCACGGCGAGCGGTTCCGGCATGACGCAGGCAAGGCGCTGCCGCGCGTGATCGACAGTTTCGGGCGGCTCACCCGGCGCGCCGAGCAGCGGGGCGTGACGCTGGTGCTGGAGCCGCTCACCTTCCTGGAAACGACCGCGGTCGAGACCCTGGACGATCTCGTGGCGGTGCTCGACGGGGTGGGGACGGACGCGCTGGTCGCGATGCTCGACACCGGCCACATCAACGTGACCGCGCGGTCCTTGGGTCGGGACCCGATCGCGTATCTGCAGGACCACATCGACCGGCTCGGGCCGCGGCTGCAGCACCTGCATCTCGACGACAATCACGGCGACCTCGACGCCCATCTGTTGCCCGGCGAGGGCAATTTCGACTTCGTGGCCGCCTACGCCGCGCTGAAGCGGGCGGGCTATCGCGGCTGGCTCTCGGCGGAGCTGATGATGTTCGGCGCCAACCCGGTGCCGCCCACACCGCTGGAACTTCTCAAGCGCACCAGGGAGCACACGCTACGGGCCTGGGGCGCCGAAGCGACTTGAACCACGGGTAGACGCCGCCCGAACCGCCAGGGCGTCCACATCAGGGAGCAACCAAATTGCGCAAAGCAGCACTGCTCGGATCGGTCTGTCTGCTGGCCCTGCCGACGCTGGCCTGGGCGGACGGCATGGTGACCCGCCATGACGACGGCAGCATCGAGGTCAAGAGCGATGTCGGCGACACCGTCGTGTTTCCGAAGGGCACGCTCGGCTCGCTGATCGAGGATGCCTGGGCCAATGGCGGCGACAAGCCGTTCGCGGGCATCACCACCGCGGTCGTGACGCTCAACGCCGGCCCGCGCGGCGCCATCTCCGGAGGGCTGCTGCCCTGGCAGGCGGCGTGGGAGGAGCTCTCCGGCGCCAAGCTCGAGATCGTCCTCAAGCCGTTCAACGATCTCGCCCCGGTCATCTTCAACGACCTGTTCACCGGCACCGGTGCCTATGACGGCTTCGTCCCGCCGATGGTGTTCCTCGGCGACATGAAGGAGAAGCTGGTCGTCCTCAACGACCGGATGTGCGACCCGCGCTTCCCGCCCGTGTTCACGGCCGACGAATGCCAGATCGCCGACGGCACCAAGCGCGGGCTCGAGACGCTGATGCCGTCGATGCAGCCCCTGTTCCGCTGGGGCGCCGATTGGTACGCGGTGCCGTGGGACGCCGATTCGCACATCCTCTACTATCGCAAGGACATCATCGACGACCCGAAGCTCCAGGCCCAGTACAAGGCGGATACCGGCAAGGAGCTGCGGCCGCCGCAGTCCCAGCAGGAAATGCTGGAGATGGGCTGCTACTTCAATGGCAAGGACCCGCTCGGCACCGGCAAGCCGCTCTATGGGTTCATGCAGCCGGGTGCCCTGAACAGCCAGCTGTTCGACTGGTACAAGGACATCGCCAACCCGTGGGTCAGCGTGGTCGGCGGCGCCAAGGACGGCTTCAGCGAGACCTTCAGCTTCGATCCAGAGACGATGGAGCCGCTGGTCAACAACCCGGGCCACGTCGCGGCGCTGGAATGGCTGCAGAAGGCCTATGCCTGCGGCCCGAGCGACTTCGCCTCGATCGACCTGGGCGCCCATTTCAACCGTTTCGCGCAGGGCGAGGCGGTGTTCGCCTGGAGTGCGGGCGACATCTCCGCCCTGTCGCAGGAGAAGGAATCCAAGATCCAGGGCAAGCTCGGCGTGATGCCCATCCCGGGCTCGAACGAGGTCTACAACGCCCGCGACAAGAAGATGGTGCACGTCGAGGCACCCCCGCCGGCCTACAACGTCCTGGGCGCCAGCTGGTCCGGCGAGGTCTCCGCCCTGTCCAAGAACCCCGACGCGACCTACGCCCTGTTCGCCTTCCTGGGCTCCGGGCCGATGCGTGTCTGGAACGTCAAATGGGGCTTCGACGGCATCGACATCGGCCGCAAGTCCGACTTCCTGCCGCCGGACGGCACCGCCAGCATGGACACCTACGTCGCCGGCGGGTTCGACCAGGGCGATGCCGAGCGGGTGTCCAAGGCGGTGCACGACAATCTCGCCGGCAAGCCGTTCGAATACTTCAAGGTCCCGGGTGCCGCCGAGTACAATCTGGCGCTCGAGATCGCGGTCCAGCAGACCCTGACCGGTCAGCTCACGCCGCAGGCGGCGCTGGACGGCGTGGCCGAGCAATGGAAGGTCATCACCGACCGGCTGGGCGCGGACAACCAGAAGGAAGCCTACGCCCTGTCCAACGGCCTGCAGTGAGCGCAGCCGTCGAGAGGGACGTGCGGACCGGGGGACGGGCGGCCACGCGCCGGCCGTTCCTCGCCGGCCTGCGCAGCCCCAGGGCCTGGTTCATCCTGCCGGCGGTGACCTGGACCCTGGGCTTCACCCTGTTTCCGCTCTGCTATGCGCTGTGGCTGAGCCTGCAGCAGTCGCGCGGCATGGGCCGGCCGCTCGAGTTCGTGGGCCTCAAGGGCTGGGCGCGGCTGTTCGGCGACGACCGGGTCTGGGGCTCGCTCAGCTTCACGCTCGGCTATGCCGCCGTGACCGTCACCATCCAGATCCTGCTCGGGCTCGCCCTGGCGCTCCTGGTTCACCGCGAGTTCCGGCTGCGCGGGCTGGTCCGCACCCTCCTGCTGCTGCCGCTGTTCGCGACGCCGGTCGGCCTGGGCTATCTCGGCCGGATCATCTATGCCGACAACGGCCCGATCAATGTCAGCCTGGAGGCCCTGTTCGGGGTCAGCGTCTCCTGGATGTCCGGCGTCTGGTCGGCCCGCTCGGCGGTGGCGCTGCTCGACATCTGGCAGTGGACCCCGTTCTGCTTCCTGATCCTGCTCGCCGGCCTGCAGAGCATCCCCGACGATCTCTACGAGGCGGCGCAGCTCGACACCAACCGCTGGCTCGAGGTGCTCTGGCACATCACCCTGCCTCTGCTGCGGCCGCTGCTGGCGCTGACCATCCTCCTGCGGCTGGTCGAGGCGCTGAAGATCATCGACATCCCGTTCGCGCTGACCGCCGGCGGCCCGGGACGGGCCAACGAGACCTTCAGCATCTTCATCTACCGCACCGCCTTCACCGGCTTCGACGTCGGCTACGCCTCGGCGGCCTCGTTCCTGTTCCTGATCATCGTCCTGGCCGTGGTCAACGCCTTCGTGATCTTCGGCCGCTTCCGCAGCAGCTGGGAATATCAGGCGCGCTAGATGACCTCGTCCTACAACCGCTCGCCCGTCTGGCACCTGCTCTGGATCCTGGGCCTGCTGCTCGGCCTGGCCTGGGCGCTGGCGCCGTTCCTGTGGTCGATCCGCAACTCGATCATGCTGCTCGAGGACACCTACAAGCCCCTGTTCATCCCGTTCCTGCAGTTCACCCCCACCCTGCAGACCTGGCGCTTCGAGCTGATCGAGCAGAGCGTGCTCACCACCGCCCTGGGCCGCAGCCTGATCGTCGCCTGCTGCCACCTCCTGGTCGTCATTCCCCTGGGCACCATGGCCGGCTTCGCGCTCGCCCGCTACCGGTATCGCCGGCCCGACAATTTCAACCTGACCATCTGGTTCCTGTCGCAGCGCTTCCTGCCGCCGGCGGTGATGATCATCCCCTATCTCCTGATGATGCGCGCCGCCTGCGATCCGATCGCCCTGCCCTTCGGCCTGTGGCTGCCGCAGCCTTTGCAGCTGGTCTGCGTGCTCGAGGGCGACCGTTCGCTGCTCAACACCCTCTCCGCGATCACGCTGGCGCACGTCACCTTCAACCTGCCCTTCGTCATCCTGATCATGCGCTCGATCTTCGCCGAGATGCCGCGCGAGCTGGAGGAGGCGGCCAGGATCGACGGCGCCAGCGAGTTCCAGGTCTTCCGCAAGATCGCCCTGCCGCTGGCGGGGCCGGGCATCGTCGCCGCCACCCTGATCACCTTCGCCTTCTCCTGGAACGAGTTCCTGTTCGCCCTGATCCTGTCCGGCCCGAGCTCGCAGACCCTGCCCTTGCTGATCGGCTCCGGCGAGGGCGTGCGCAGCCTCGACTTCCCGGCCGTCAGCGTCCGCGCCCTAGTGGCCATCCTGCCGCCGGTCATCCTGGCCGTGCTGACCCAGCGCTGGATCGTCCGCGGCCTGACCCTGGGCGCGGTCAAGGGATAGATCGGTGCTGCGGCAGCCCGGCCCGAGCACGGCGTCGCGCAGCAGCTAGATATGACGGGAACGGCCGGCCAGCGACGAGCTTGGGTTCGTTTCGACAATCCGGTGCCGAGACCGTGCCCGCTCATTCCTGCCGCCTCGCCCTCGTGCCGTCCGCGGCGCGCAGCGGCCGAGCCAGGGTTCGCGCGCGCACCGGATGCGCGAAGCGGTCGCTGGGGTTGCGCTCCATCCCAGGGTTCGTCTGTGAGCACCAGCGGCGGGTGCACCGGGTTGGGTTCGTTTCGGCGCCTGGTGTCGGCCATGGCCGAGCCGGATGGCCCGGCCTCGGGTTCGAACGTGCGCGGCGATAGTTCGTTTGTGCATTCTTCGCACTCAAGGAACCTTGGGTTCGTTTCGTCGCGCCCGGCCGTCGGGTTCGGCCGTGCCGTGGGGCGGTTCGATCGTGCAAAATCGCACCGAGACGGGCCGCTGCCGGGTTCGCGTGTGTCTCTTCTGGGAATTCGTTCGTGCATTTTTCGAGTGCGACAGCGCACGGGTTCGAGTGTGCGCGGCGGCGGTTCGTTTGTGCAGTTTTCGTGCAGAGGCGGTGGCTCGGGTTCGCTTGTGCAGATTTTCGAGCGAGTTGCGTGGTCGCGCTCTGGCGAGCGGTGCGTGACGGCATCATCAGGGGATGGAGCGCCCGGGGCGGCATGGCGAACCTCGCCTAGGATAAAAAGCCTTGGACAATCTCATCAGCGGATGGTGATGTCAAGGGCGGGATCACAGGTGAGCGGCGCTGAAGGCGAGCCTCGGCCGGCGCCCGCGATCGGGCAAGCGTGGCAGGAGGGAGTTGGCATGTCTGGCGCAGGGTTAATTGAGTGGACTGCACTGGACTGCACCCCGAGGCTGAGACACGGAATTAGGGACAGTCGGTTGCCGCCGTGGCCAGGGGCTGCTGCGCAGCAGCCCCTGGCGATCGACGTTGCGCCTCGAACTCCACCGGCGCGAGATAGTTCAACGCCGAGTGCAACCTTTGCCGGTT
>JBFWWD010000060.1:0-24022 GCA_050246385.1 Geminicoccaceae bacterium | reverse complement strand
GCCCTGCCCGACTCCGCCAGCACCTTCGTGATCGCCGCCGTCAACGTCGTCTTGCCGTGATCGACATGACCGATCGTGCCAATGTTGCAGTGCGGCTTCGTCCGCGAAAACTTCTCTTTGGCCATCTACGGGCTCCTGGGATCCCCTGCGATGCGAATCTGGGTCGGGCTAGGTGGCCGTGGAGCGGGTGAAGGGAATCGAACCCTCACCGCCAGCTTGGAAGGCTGGAGCTCTACCATTGAGCTACACCCGCCCGTGGCCGCGTTCGTTCCGTCCGACTTGCCTGCGATGGTGGAGGGGGTAGGATTCGAACCTACGTAGACGTACGTCGGCAGATTTACAGTCTGCTGCCATTGACCGCTCGGCCACCCCTCCGCGCCAAGCGCCGGAGCGAAACGCCGGCGGAATATGGTCGTTTCCGAATCCTTGTCAACCAGCCAGCCGGGCACCTTACAACTTGTCACGCCGTCCGAAATCGCCGCCCGTCACCGGTCGCATCTGGCTCTATGGGCAGCACGCCGTCGCCGCCGCGCTCACGAACCCCGATCGCCCCTGCTACCGCGTGCTCGCGACCGATTCCGCCCTGCCCGGCATCGAGGCTGCCGCGAAGGTGCGGGCAATCATCCCCGAGTTGGTCGCATCCGACCGACTCGGCCGGCTGCTGCCGCCGGACGCTCCGAACCAGGGCCTCGCCGCCGCCGTCGGCCCCCTGCCCGAGCGCGATCTCTCCGAGCTCGGGACGGACGACAGCGCCCGCTCGCTCGTGCTCGCGCTCGACCAGGTCAGCGATCCGCGCAATCTCGGTGCCATGCTGCGGACCGCAGCCGCGCTCGGTGTCGAGGGCGTGATCCTGCCGCAGCGACGCAGCGCCGAGCTCGGCGGCTCCTGCGCCAAGGCGGCGTCGGGTGCTCTGGACCTCGTGCCGATCGTCGAGGTGGTCAACCTCGCCCGGTCCCTCGCCGAGCTGAAGCGCCGAGGCTACTGGATCGTCGGGCTGGATGCGGCAGGTCCGGCAGCCCTCGAGACGCTCGATCTGCCGGAGCGGGTCGTCCTCGTCCTGGGCAGCGAGGGAGAGGGCCTGCGCCGCCTCGTCCTGGACGCCTGCGACCACGTCGCCCGGCTGGAGATCGATGTCAGGATGGAGAGCCTCAACGTCTCGGTCGCAGCCGGGATCGCGCTCTATCTGCTCGCCCGACGATAGTCGCGGCCGAGCCGAAGCACGCCGTCCACCAGCGCATCGAGGTCGCGCTGCTCCGTCCGATGGTTGCACAGGCAGGCGCGGATCGCGAGGCGACCACCGATCAGGGTGGTGGACGGGGCAGCGATGCCGCGCTCCTGCAGCTCGACTACGATCAGAGCGTTGAGCCGGTCGAGCTCCGCGTCCGGCGCGTCGCGATAACGAAAGCAGGCGATGTTGAGCGAGACCGGCGCCAGCAGTTGCAACTCCGGCTCGGCGGCGACCCGCTCACCCAACGTCCGTGCCTGCCGGCAATTGATCGCGATCGATTCGCCGAGCCGGTCGAGCCCGAAGGTTCGCAGCGTGAACCACACCTTGAGCGCGCGGAAACCACGGCTGAGATCCACGCCGTACTCGGTGAACCAGGGATTGCCGCCCGCCAGTCCGCGCTCGGCGGCGGCGAGATAGTCGGGCCGCAGCGCGAAGGCGGCGCGGTGCAGGCGCTCGTCGCGGATCAGCACGCAGCCCGCGTCGTAGGGGACGTGCAGCCATTTGTGGAAATCGAACGCCAGGCTGTCGGCCCGCTCGATCCCCGCGAGGCGCGGCGCCAGCTCGGGCGCCAGCAGCCCCAGGCCACCGAAAGCCGCGTCCGCATGGAACCAGAGCCCCTCCCCGGCGCAGTAGTCGGCGATGGTCTCGAGCGGATCGATGGCGCCGGTGTTCACCGTGCCGGCACTGCCCACGACGACAAAGGGCCTCCTGCCCGCGGCCCGGTCGGCCTCGACTGCAACGGCGAGCGCCGTGGGATCCAGGGTATGGTCGGACCGCGTCGCGACGAGGCGGAGATTGTCCCGCCCGAGGCCGAGCAGCTCGAACGCCTTGGCGACGCAGCCATGCGCCTCCCGCGAGGCATAGCCCACGAGCGGTGCCTCCCGCCCCTGCAGGCCCTCGCGGCGGGCATCGCCGCCGGCATGGGCCTGCCTCGCGGCGGCGAGCGCCAGGACGGTCGCCATCGAGGTCCCGCCGACCAGGATCCCGCTGGCCGTCTCCGGCATGCCGAAGATGCCCCGCGCCCAGTCGATCACCTCGCGCTCGAGATAGACGGCGGCATGCTCGCGGCCGCCGAGATTGGCATTGAGGGTGCCGGCCAGGAACTCGGCGAGCGCGCCGACCGGGGTGCCGGAGCCGTGCACCCAGCCCATGAAGCCCGGATGGGTGTTGCCGTTCGGATAGGCCAGGACGAGCTCGCGAAACCCTGCCATCACCTCGTCGAGCGGAGCTCCCTCCCGCGGCGGAGGTGCTGCGAGCGCCCGCTTGACCGCCTCCGGCGTCGGCCGCCAGACCGGACGCTCGCGCACGCTCGCCCACCAGTCGACCATCTCATCGACGGCGCGATGGCAGGTGGCGCGGAACTCGGCCCAGTCGGTCGGATCGAGACGACCTCGATCGCTCACCGGGGCACCCACAGGCTCCGCCGCGTCATCTCCGGCCATGAAATGTCGAGCCTCGCTCGCTAGGCGGCCATGCGCAGGAGCGGCAGACGCCGCACCAGCAGCTCGAGCTTGTCGAGCGCCGCGACCGCATCCGCGATCTCGCCGCCGAGCGCAGCCTCGCAGTCGCCGTCATCGGGAAAGCCGCAGATGGTGAAGAAGCGCGCCCCGACGACCAGCCGCAAGACGATCGGCGCGGCCGAGCAGTCGGGCCGCAGGGCGACCGGCTGGCCGATATGCGCGGGCCGGGCGGCGAGCAGGCGCTCCGACGCGTCGAGGCCGGGCAGCCGCGCCGACACGTCCCGGTTCAGAAGCTCGAACAGGAGCTGGCACTCGTCCAGCGACGCGAACCGCCGGCCGCCCTGCCCATCGTCCGTGGCGAGCGCGAAGCAGATGATGGAGCGCGACGACAGGCCGGGCGGCTCGGTGCCGAGATCGGCGAGGTGGCCGTCGGGAGGCGCCAGGCGGACGAGCACGGAGCTGTCAACGAGCCGGGCGTGGAGCGCCTCGCTGAAGCCGTCGAACACGGCGCGACAGAACGCCGGCGGCAGGGCGCTGAGCAGCTCGGCCTCGCACAATGCCGCGACCCACCGAAGCAGAGGGCCGAGACTGGTCAGCCCCGTTGGGTCGAGGCGCAGCGCCTCGCGCCAAGCAGGCGGCCAGTCGGCGGGAGCGGAGATGCCGGGCGCTTCGTCGAGCAGCGCGCTCACGCCGGCGCGGCGCCCGCGCAGCGCCGACGGCAGCACCAGAGCGCCGGAGAAGGCCGGGCCGGTCAGGAACTTGGAGCCGGACAGCTGGACCATCCAGCCACGGCCCACCAAGTCGCCGAGCAGCGACGGTGAGACCCGCAGCTGACAGGCGTCGACCACAATGTCCACCCGCTCGGGGTCGAGCGCCCGGATCCTCTCGACCGCGTCCAGCGGCGGCGCGCTGATGCCGGTCTTGGAGCCCAGGAGCACATGCAGCAGCACGCGCTCGCCGGCCGCCAGCGCCGCGGCGACATGCGCCTCGGTCTCCCGGGCGATGATCACGGCGGGGCGGTTTTCCCCGGCCTCGTCGCGGATGGAGACCGTGCGGACGGCCGCACGGCGGTCGCCCCACACCGGCTGTCCCTTGCGCACGGTACGGCCGAGGCTGGTGATCTCGCCGAAGAACTGCCCCTGCCCCGCGAGCACGACGCCTCGGCCGGTCTCCTCGGGAGCGATCAGGATGTTGGTCAGCGGGCGGTCGTCGGCGGCGAGCGCGACCGCGACGGTCAGCAGCTCGGTGTCGGTGCCGGAGGCGCACAGAATGGCGTCGGCAGCGTCGGCGCCAAGGCCCAGCAGCCGCCCGACACTGGCCCGAACCGCGTCGGCCAGCGCGCAAGCGTCAGGCGAGCCGACAATGGCCTGCCCCAGCATCCGGCTCTGCAGGGTCGCGCACAGGCGGAAGCTGTAGTCGCTGATGCTCGATGCGGTCGAGGACGAGAACTGGATCGCCTCGGGCCGCGGGCGTGGCGTGGTGCCGTAGCGGTTCAGGCCAGTCACGGGCGAGATGGTGAGCCGCTCGTCCCCACCCGCAGCGAGAAGCCTTTCCAGCGGCAGGCATAGCTCGCGAGCAGGATCGAGCTCGACGCGAGCCGCACGCCATTGCTCGGGCGTGGATCCGGCGACCAGCTCCTGCAACCAACGGGCATTCACCAGCTCGGCCGTGCCTCGCACGGCCTCGGACAGCGCGTCGGTCCCGCTCTCGGGCTCCATGATGCTCATCGCCAAGGTCGCCGGCAGGAACGCGCAGACGTCGCGACGATCGGCCTCCCTGAGCCCACGCACCAGGCTCTGGCCATGCTGCAGGGCGGCGATGATCGCCACCCGTTGCCGCCGCGGCGACAACGCCTCGGCGTCCAGCAGGCCCAGCAGCTCCAACGACCACCGTACCGCTGCCGCCACCGCCGCCGGGCGCTCGAGCAGTCCGCTCGCGACGCGCACGGTATGGTCGGCGTCGACGCGGCAGAGCAGGTCGAGGCGTTCGTCCAGCAGGATCGAGCCGGAGACGCCGGCGAGCAGAGCGGCCAGCGCCGGATCGGCGCCCAGCACCGCGCGGAGCTCCCGGTTCGGCACGAGGTGCGCCAGGGGCACGCCGGTCAGCGGGCGCCGGGCCATCGGACCGCCGGCCGGCCACAGGCGCTCCAGCAACGGCGCGAGCACCGCGTCACGGGTCATCGAGGGGAAGTGCGCAGATGCGGGAAGCCGATCCGAGGACGACGGACGCGTGAGCCGAGCCCTGCTTTCCTGCAATTTCGGCCTCCCCCAATGGTGATGGGCCGGCATTGCCGGCGCGATGCCGAACCTGGCCGTGACCATAGCACAGCCAAGCGCAGCGCGACTGCTCGCGAGCGAGCCCGCCATCGACCGGTTTCGTCGAGCGGCCGCCCGATGTGGCAGATCAGCCGCGCCGCGCTTCGTAGCGCGCCCGGGTCTCGGCACTCGGCGGGTAGAGCCCCGGCAGCGCGGCGCCGCGCGCCACCTCCTCGACCACCCAGGCCTCGAAGCGCTCCTGCTCGGGGCCGGCGGCGACGACATGCTCGACCAGGGCCGCCGGGATCACCACCGCCCCGTCCTCGTCGGCCACGATCACGTCGTCCGGGAACACGGCGACCCCGCCGCAGCCGACCGGCTCCTGCCAGCCGACGAAGGTGAGGCCCGCCACCGAGGGCGGCGCTGCGATGCCCCCGCACCAGACCGGCAGGCCGACGCCCCGGATGCCGGCCAGATCGCGCAGGGCACCGTCGGTCACCAGCGCCGCGACCTGACGCCGGCGCATCCGGCCGCACAGGATGTCGCCGAAGATGCCGGCGTCGGTGACGCCCAGGGCGTCGGCCACGCACACGCAGCCTTCCGGCATCTCCTCGATCGCGGCCCGCGTCGAACGTGGCGAGGCCCAGGATGCCGGCGTCGCCAGATCCTCGCGCGCGGGCACGAAGCGCAGGGTGAAGGCGGGGCCGACCACCCTTTCCTGCGCGCCGCCGAGCGGCTTCGGTCCGCGCATCCAGACGTTGCGCAGCCCCTTCTTCAACAGGATCGTGGTGATGGATGCGGTGCTGACGCCGGCCAAGACCGCTCTCTGGTCGTCCTTCAGCATCGATGGTCTCCTCGACGATGGCGCATATCGGGGCGATGACGATCGGAAGGAGGCAATGCCTCATCGCGGGACCGCCGTCGATAGTCCGCCCGGCGCGTGCAGGCGCGCGAGAATGCCGTGGACAGTCATGTCGCGGCTCCCCCACCTGCCTTCCGGCAGCGGCGACCGCCTGCGAAGCTGGCATCGGAGCCGGGTCCTGCCTATCTCAACCCTACACCAGACGATGCCGGGCCGATGCAGAATCTCCAGCCGCTAGAGTACGCCGACAGCAAGCTCCGCCAGATCCTCGAGCGGGTGAAGACGATCGCGATGGTCGGCGCATCCACGAGCGAGATGCGGCCGTCCTACTTCGCGATGATGTACCTGCAGGGCAAAGGCTATCGCGTCCTGCCGGTCAATCCGCGCTCGGCCGGGCAGACCGTGCTCGGCGAGCAGGTCCATCCCGACCTCGCCGGCCTGCCGCTGGTGCCCGACATGGTCTCGATCTTCCGCCGCTCAAGTGAAGCCGGTGCCGTCGCCGACGAGGCCGTGCGGCTCGGCATTCCGGTGGTCTGGATGCAGCTCGGCGTGCGGGACGACGCGGCGGCGGCGCGCGCCGAGAGGGCCGGGGCCGAGGTCGTCATGGATCGCTGTCCCAAGATCGAGTATGGCCGCCTGTTCGGCGAGATCGGCTGGCTCGGCGTCAACCGCGGCGTCATCTCGGCCAAGCGCGGGCAGGCGGTGCAGCTCAAGAAGAAGAAAGGCGGGCTGGTATGATCGCGGTGATCTTCGAACTCTGGCCGCATCCCGAGCATCGCGGCGCCTATCTCGACGCAGCGGCCGAGTTGCGCCCGCATCTGGCCGGCATCGACGGGTTCGTCTCGGTCGAGCGGTTCGAGAGCCTGACCGAGCCCGGCAAGCTCCTGTCGCTGTCGATCTGGCGCGACGAGGCGGCCCTGCAGACCTGGCGCCGGCTGCGCGAGCACCGGCTGGCCCAGGCCATGGGCCGCAACCGCATGTTCAAGGACTACCGCCTGCGCGTGGCCGAGGTCGTGCGCGACTACGGCATGAACGAGCGGGACGAGGCGCCCGAGGACTCGCGCGCCCACCACGGCGGCTGAGGCGCTGGACCGGCGGCGCCGGCCGGGCTTAGACGGGCGCGCCAATTCGAGGAGGTAACCGGACGATGGCCGAGCGCACCTACGGCTTCGAGACCTTGGCCATCCATGCCGGGGCCGAGCCGGATCCGACGACCGGCGCCCGCGCGGTCCCGATCTACCAGACCACGTCCTACGTCTTCGACGACGTCGACCATGCCGCCGCCCTGTTCAACCTGCAGAAGTTCGGCAACATCTATACCCGCCTGACCAACCCGACCGTGTCGGTGCTGGAGGGCCGGATCGCCGCGCTCGAGGGCGGGACCGCCGCCTGCTGCACCGCCTCGGGCCACGCCGCCCAGTTCCTGACCTTCCTCAACCTGCTGCGCCCCGGCGACAACATCGTGTCGAGCTCCAAGCTCTATGGCGGCTCGATCACGCAGATGACCCACACCTTCCCGCAGTTCGGCTGGGAGGCGCGCTTCGTCGACCCGCGCGAGCCACAGAACTTCGCCGAGCGCATCGACGAGCGCACCCGGGCGCTGTTCGTCGAGAGTGCCTCCAACCCGGACGGGATCGTCGCCGACATCGAGGCGATCGCCGCCGTGGCCCACGCCAACGGCATCCCGCTGGTCGTCGACAACACCGTGCCCACCCCCTATCTGTGCCGGCCGCTGCAATGGGGTGCCGACATCGTCGTCCACTCCATGACCAAATATCTGGGCGGGCACGGCAACTCGGTCGGCGGTGCGATCGTCGAGGGCGGCCGGTTCGACTGGGCGAACGGCAAGTTCCCGCTCCTGAGCGAGCCGAGCGAGGCCTATCACGGCCTGCGGTTCTACGAGACCTTCGGCAACTTCGCGCTCGCCGTCCGCAGCAAGGCGATCGGGCTGCGCGACATGGGCCCGGCCATGTCGCCGTTCAACGCCTTCCTGCTCCTCCAGGGCATCGAGACCCTGCCGCTGCGGATGGACCGGCACGTCGCCAACGCCGACAAGGTCGCCGCCTGGCTCGCCGGCAACCCGCACGTCGCCTGGGTGTCCTATCCCCGCCTGCCGCAGAACCGCACGCCCCTGCTCGACAAGTACTTCCCGCGCGGCCTGGGCGCGCTGTTCACGATCGGCGTCAAGGGCGGCTACGAGATGGGCGTCCGGATGGTCGACAGCTGCCAGCTGTTCAGCCACGTCGCCAACATCGGCGACACCCGCTCCCTGATCATCCACCCGGCCTCGACCACGCACCGCCAGCTCGACCCCGACCAGCTCGCCGCCGCCGGCGCCGGCCCGGAGGTGGTCCGCCTGTCGATCGGCCTCGAATCGGTCGACGACATCATCGCCGATCTCGACCAGGCGCTGGCGAGCGCCGCCGCCGGCTAGGCCGCCCGTCCGCGCCGCATGGCCGCGAGCGCCCGGCGCTCGCGGCGATTGAGCCGGCGTTCGGGTTCGGGCGTGCGCGTCGTGAGTTCGTTTGTGTATTTTGCCTCCTGCGGCACCCGGCTCTCGGGTTCGTGCGTGCACGACGAGATTTCGTTCGTGAAACTTGGTGTGGCCGCGTCGGCAGCGCCGGGTTCGGACGTGCCGTCCTGCAGCTCCTCGATCCACGTGTCGGGCCGCTTGCGCAGCACGCGCAGCGCCTGCAGGGCGCGGCCGATGTCCTTGTCGATCCGGGAACCGTAGCGGGCGAAGGTGTCGAGCTTCCTGACCGTCGCCTCGGAGGGCGGGCACTCGGCCGCGGCCGCGGCGAGCGTGGCGAGCTCCAGGCCACGCAGGCGGTCCTGGCGCCACATGCTGGTGACGAGCTCCATGACCCAACGGCGCTCATACGCGTCGCGTGGTCCCCAGTCCGAGGTGACCGCCGTGTGCAGGGCCGCGAATTCCCCACGGTCCTCGCTGGGGGGCGCGAGTGGGCCATCGCACTGGTGCGAGCGAGCGTCGTCGACGCCCGAGCCGGTTTGCCAGGCAGGGGAGTGTTCGGCCGACATGTCGAGCTCCGTGAACAGGTTGCAGAGGTATGATTATCCTCGTGACCCTCTGCTCGTTCAAGGAATTTCTACCTATCTCGGTAGCAGAACAGATATGGCGCCCAAACACTCCTGGGACCGGATCAGAGCGTGGCCAGCACCTCCTCGGCCGCCCGCTCGCCGGCCCGGACGGCGCCTTCCATGTAGCCGTTCCAGTAGGTGGCGGTCTCGGTGCCGGCCCAGTGGATCGGGCCAACCGGGCGGCGGATCACCTCGCCATAGTCGAGCAGCACGCCGGGTGCGAGACAGCCGACCGGTCCGCCGCTCGGCCGGGTCGCGCTCGCCCCAGCGCCGCGCCGCGCTGCCGCCGACGAAGCCGAGCAGGACGCCGGGCCGGCCGCTCGGCGGCGTGTTGTCGAAGGTGCTGCGCACGGGTCCTTCGCCCTGCAGCGACACGCCGGACAGGCCGGCGTCGCGCCAGAACGGCCGCTCGTAGACCGCCTCGACCTTCATCAGCGAGACCATCGGGAAGCGCCGCATCAGTTGCGCGCGCCGCGTCAGATCGTCCGGGTCCATGTGGTGCCTCGGGACCTCGTGCACCTCGAGCGCGGGATCGTCGGTGATCGTGAAGCGGCTGGCGCGCGCCCAGCGGTCGCACAGGGCCTGATAGGCGGCGAACACGGCGGTGTTCGGACCGCCGAAGCGCAGGCGTGCATAGTGACCGGGGCGGGTGTCGAGCCAGTGCGGCCGTGCCCGGCCAGCCTGCTCCCGTCGATGGCGGCCCCCTCGGGAACCGTCACGCCGAAGTCGTAGCGGAGCCCCTCGGTGGGCCTATGGCGCGGATCAGCCGGATGCGGCGCAGATAGACGCTGGGCGGGATGCCCATCTCGGCGGCGAAGAGATGGTGGAACCGCGTCGCGGACAGGCCGAGCGCGCGGGCGATCGCGTCGAAGCAGACGCTCTCGCCCATCTGCTCCTCGATCAGGCGGATGGCCCGGGCGATCCTCCGATCCAAGCTCGACCGGCCCCTTGGCGCCGGGTCAGTCGGCAGCGTCGAGATCGCGCGGGCGCCAGAAGCCCACCAGCTCGCCCGGCGCGCCGCTGAACTCGGCCCAGCGCGCGAGGCCCAGCCGGTAGCAGGCGAGGCCGGCGGTGGGAAACTTGGCCGCGAGCCGGTCGCGCAGCCCGGCGTCGCCCTTGCCCACCAACCGGATGGCGAGCCGATGCATGCCGGGATCGTGACCGACCACGAGCAGCCGGCGCGCATCGCCGCCGAGCTCACGGGCGACCGTCACGATCCGTTCGGGGGCGGCCATGTAGAGCCGGTCGTCGAGGCGGACAGGGGCCGCAGCACCCAGCTCCTGCGCCGCCAGCTCCCAGGTATGGACGGCGCGCCTGGCCGTGGAGCACAGGACACGGTCGGGAATCAGCCCACGCTCGCGCAGCAGCGCACCCATGCGCCGTGCCGCCTCGAGCCCGCGCGGCGCCAGATCGCGATCGTGGTCGCCGACCTCCGGCTCGTCCCAGCGTGACTTGGCGTGGCGGAACAACAGCAACTCGGGCATCTTGACGCCGTGCTCCAGGAATGGGCTAAGCCTGCGTCGGCCAACGGCTCGGCGCATGCCGCGAGCCGCGAGACGGATGCGAGAGACCATAGGGCATGAACGAGCAGTCGGTCGATCTCCCGGCTCTGGCGCAGACGAGCGAGGCCGGGCCGCCAGCTCTCCGGCCGGAGCACTTCATCAACCGTGAGCTGTCCTGGCTCGCGTTCAACGAGCGGGTGCTCGAGGAAGCCAGCAACACCGCCTATCCGCTGCTCGAGCGCCTGCGCTTCCTGTCGATCTCCGACAACAATCTCGACGAGTTCTACATGGTGCGCGTGTCGGGCCTGATGGAGCTGGTCAAGCTGGCGGTCCCGCCGGTCGGCCCGGACGGCCTCACCCCGACCGAGCAGCTCGGCGCCATCCGCCAGCGCGTGGCGGCGCTGACCACGGCGCAGCAGCGCTGCTGGCACGAGCTCACCGCCCTGCTGCGGGCGCAGGGCGTGGCCGTGCTCGAGGTCGAGGAGCTGACCCAGGGCGATCTCGACTATCTGTTGCGGCGCTTCAACGACGAGGCGATCGCGATCCTGACCCCGATCGCGGTCGATCCGGCGCATCCCTTCCCGTTCATCCCCAACACCGGCATCGGCGTCGCCATGGAGCTCGACCGCGGCGGCGGCGAGCTGCTCAACGGGCTCGTCCTGCTGCCGGGCAAGTTCGAGCGCTTCATCCGCCTGCCGGGCGAGCAGCCGCGCTTCATCCGGCTCGAGCAGCTCATCCTGCGCTTCTCGGACCTTCTCTTCCCCGGCTTCGAGTGCAAGGGCGGCGGCTTCTTCCGGGTGCTGCGCGACAGCGACATCGAGGTCGAGGACGAGGCCGAGGACCTGGTCCGACTGTTCGAGACCATGCTCAAGCGCCGCCGGCTCGGCAACGTGATCCGACTGTCGGTCAACGCCGACATGCCCGAGACCGTACGCAGCTTCCTGCAGCAGGAGCTCAACGTGCCCTCGGACGAGCTCGACGTGGTCGACGGCATCCTCGGCCTGGCCGATGTCTCGCAGGTGATCACCAAGGACCGGCCGGACCTGCTGTTCGCCCCCTACACGCCGCGGTTCCCCGAGCGGATCAAGGATTTCGGCGGCGACTGCTTCGCCGCGATCCGCCAGAAGGACTTCGTCGTCCACCACCCCTACGAGAGCTTCGAGGTGGTGGTGCAGTTCGTGCAGCAGGCCGCGCGCGACCCCAACGTGGTCGCGATCAAGCAGACCCTCTACCGCACCAGCGACCGCAGCCCGATCGTCGCCGCCCTGATCGAGGCGGCGGAGGCGGGCAAGTCGGTGACCGCGCTGGTCGAGCTCAAGGCCCGGTTCGACGAGGAGCGCAACATCCGCTGGGCGCGCGACCTGGAGCGCGCCGGCGTGCAGGTGGTCTACGGCTTCATCCACCTCAAGACGCACGCCAAGGTGGCGCTGGTGGTCCGCAAGGAGAGCGAAGGGCTGCGCACCTACTGCCACTTCGGCACCGGCAACTATCACCCGATCACGGCGCGGATCTACACCGACATCTCATTCTTCACCTGCGATCCGGCGCTCGGCCGCGACGCCGCCAAGGCGTTCAACTTCATGACCGGCTATGCGCGGCCCGCGGGGCTGGAGAAGCTCGCGCTGTCGCCCGACGGCATCCTCGACACGCTCATCCGCCTGATCGACGACGAGATCGAGCATGCCCGGGCCGGCCGCAAAGCGCAGATCTGGGCCAAGATGAACTCGATCGTCGACGAGCGGATGATCGGCAAGCTGTACGAGGCCTCGATCGCCGGGGTGAAGGTCGATCTGGTGGTCCGCGGCATCTGCTGCCTGCGGCCCGGCGTGCCCGGCCTGTCCGAGAACATCCGGGTGAAGAGCATCGTCGGCCGGTTCCTGGAGCATTCGCGGATCATCTGCTTCGGCGCCGGGCACGGCCTGCCCTCGAAGAAGGCCAAGGTGTTCATCTCCTCGGCCGACTGGATGCAGCGCAACCTGTCGCGGCGGGTCGAGACGCTGGTGCCGATCGAGAACGACACCTGCCACCAGCAGATCATGTCGCAGGTCATGGTCGCCAACCTCAAGGACGTCACCAACAGCTGGCTCCTGCAGGCCGACGGCAGCTATGCGCGCCTCCATCCCGAGGACGACGAGCCGTTCTCGGCCCACACCTACTTCATGACCAACCCCAGCCTCTCGGGGCGCGGCAGCGCCCTGCGCAAGAAGGGCGTGCGCGGCCTGCATCTCGCCCGCGCCAGCGAGCCGCAGCTCGCGTGAACGCGCAGGAGGCGCCGGCACGACCGGCGCGGCGGCGCGGACCGGCATCGAGCAAGCCGTTCGCGGTCATCGACATCGGCTCGAACTCAATCCGGCTCGTGGTCTATGAGCGGCTGTGCCGGGCGCCGATCGCGCTGTTCAACGAGAAGTCGGTCTGCGCGCTGGGGCGTGGGCTGGCCACGACGGGGCGGCTCGGGC
Source organism: Geminicoccaceae bacterium (assembly GCA_050246385.1). GTDB lineage: Bacteria > Pseudomonadota > Alphaproteobacteria > Geminicoccales > Geminicoccaceae > Benzoatithermus. Next base: position 11,160 of record JBFWWD010000060.1, on the reverse strand, counting down.
GCCCGGAGATGGAGAGCGCGCTCCATGCGCTGCGCCGCTTCGCCCATATCGCGGACGCGCTGCAGGCGGGCCAAATCGAGTATGTCGCGACCGAGGCCGTCCGGCGCGCCAGCAACGGCGGCGAGTTCCTCGAGCAGGCGAGGCGCGCCACGGGTCGGCCGGTGCTCGTCCTGTCCGGTCGCGACGAAGCCTACGCGGCCGCCCTCGGCGTCGCCTCGAGCTTCCATCGGGCCCGTGGCGTGGTCGGCGATCTCGGCGGCGGCAGCGTCGATCTCTCGGCGGTCGAGCCGGACGGGCCGGTCGCGCCGGAGGCCAGCCTGCCGATCGGCACGCTGCCGGTTACGCGCATGCTCCTGGAGCGCGACCTCCCCGCCGCGGCGTGGATCGACGAGCGGCTGGCGGCGATCTCCTGGCTGGATCGCGCCGCCGCCGGCCGCAGCTTCTACGTGGTCGGCGGCGGCTGGCGTGCGCTCGCCCGAATCCGGCTCGCCATGACCGACACGCCCCTGAAGGTGGTGCACGACTACCGGCTGTCGGCCGAGGAGGCGATCACGCTCGGCCGGACGATCGCCGCGCTCGCGCCCGACGAGCTGGCGACCGTTCCGGGCATGCCGGGCCGCCGGGTCGAGACGGTGCGCGCGGCCGCCATCCTGCTCGAGCGGGTGGTGCGCCGGCTGCAGCCCGAGCGCGTCGTGTTCTCGGCCTTCGGCCTGCGCGAGGGCCGCCTGTTCACGCGTCTGTCCGCGTCGGCGCTGGGCGAGGACGGCCTGCTCGCCGGCGCACGCGATTTCGGGCAGAACCGCTCGCGCCTGCCGGAGATCGGCGCGGCCATGGGGAACTGGACCGCCGACGTCGTCCGCAACGAGACCGACGAGCAGAAGCGCCTGCGGCTCGCGGCGTGCGAGGTGTCCGACAGTGCCTGGCGCGAGCATCCCGCCCTGCGCGCCCGCGAGGCCTTCTACCGCCTGGCGCAGTACCCCTTCATCTGCCTCGACCACGCCGAGCGGGCGTTCATCGCCTATGCGGTGTTCATCCGCTACGAGGGCAGCCCCGAGGACCTGTTCATCCGCCCCATCCTGTCGCTGCTGCCGGAGCCGGAGCGGCGACGGGCCGAGCTCCTGGGCTACGCGCTCCAGCTCGGCTATCGGATCTCGGCGGCGGTGCCGGAGCTGCTCGCCACCAGCCGGCTGCGGGTCAGCGGCGAGGAGCTGCGGCTCGATCTGCCGGCACCGGACGCGGCACCCGATCCGGAGATCCTCAAGCCCAGGCTGCGCGCGGTGGCGAAGGCGCTCGGAATCGGGCGGATCAGGGTCGAGCCTGAGCCCTGAGCGGGGCCAGGACCGGTGGCGCCTCCTGGAAGCCACCCGAAACCGCCCGGCCGTCCTCGATCTGGTAGACGTGGGTGGCGATCTCCAGAAACGCCGGGCGGTGGGTCACGGCGAGCACGGTCGTGCGACCCTGCAGCTCCACGATGTTGCGGCAGATCTCGCGCTCCGATTCGGGATCGAGCGCGCTGGTGACCTCGTCCAGGATCAGCAGGCGAGGCCTGCGGATCAGCGCTCGCGCCAAGGCGATGCGCTGGCGCTGGCCGCCCGACAACCTGGCCCCCTTGGTGCCGACCTCGGTCTCGACGCCGGCGGGCAGCTGCGCCACGAACTCCTCCGCACCGGCCCAGCGCAGGGCCTCCGCAACGGCGCGCTCGTCGTACGCGTCATCGCCGAGCGTGAGATTCTCGCGCACGCTCGCATGGAACAGGATCAGCTCCTGCGGGACATAGCCGATCATGGTGCGCCACGCCTGGAGGTCGATCTGCGCGAGGTCGACGCCGTCGATCAGGATCCTGCCGCTCTCCGGCCGGTGCAGACCGAGCACCAGATCCATCAGGGTCGTCTTCCCCGCGCCGGACATGCCGGTGAGCACCGTGATGCTCCCCGCCGGCACCACCAGATCGGTCCCGTCGAGCACCTGGCGCGCTCCGTAGGCGAAGCTCACACCGTCGAACCGGATGTCGCGCTCGAAATGCGGCTGCAGCTTGCCGCCCGGATTCTCCTGATTGGCGGCCAGCTCGGAGATCAGCTCCTCGACCTCCTTGAACGGCGATTCGACGATCACCGCCTGCTGCAGGAAGGCCTGCAGCCGGCCGAACCCCTTCACCGTCCGCTGCAAGATGAGGCCGATCACGATCACCTGCTCGAGCGAGGTGTCGAGCACGGCGATGGCGAGATAGGCCGCGGCACCCAGGCAGATCGCAAGCAACGCGTCCTGGCCGTTGCGGAGCGCCTCGCGGTTGATGACCTGCCGACGCAACGCACGGCGCAGCCGGTGCAGGCGCCGATCGAAGAACTCGACGAACTCCTGCTGCGCGCCCATCGCCTTGAGCGGCTTGAGATTGTCCAGCGTGTCGGTGAGCAGGCTGACCAGTTCCTTGGTGAGCTGGGTCTGCGCCCTGCCGGCCTTCTTCGCGCGGCTGACGAGAAAGTGCACGGCGGCACCCGTGGCCAGCCCGATCACGATCGAGATCAGCGCCAGCCGCCAGGAGATGAGGAGCGCCAGTATCAGCATCACGGCCGTCTGCACGGCCTCGGCGACAAACTGAGCGGCGAGCTGGTAGGCCTGCTGGGACCGGCCCACCTCGCCGCTGAAGGCGTTGGCGATTCGGCCGGTCGGATGCTCGAGCAGGTAGCTCCAGCGCGCCCCGAGCATCTGCTTGACCAGCCGGACGCGCATATTGTTGGCGACCTCGGCATTGGCGTAGCCGACCTTGCGCATCACGTAGAGCGAGATCACCGAGTTGAGCAGCATGCCTGCGACGAGCACGATGATCAGCGTGCCGATCGAGGAATCGAGGCCGATGCCGTGCAGGACGCCGCGGATGCTCTCGGAGACGAAGGACTGGTTGCCGGCGCCCGTCGCCGCGCCCAGCAGCGGCACGAGCGTGGCAAAGCCGAAACCCTCGCACAGGCTCGCCACGACGAGGCAGACAAGCACCACCCAGGGGTTGGCGCCTCGGGCCGTGAAGAAGATGCGGAGGACGCTGATCACTCGTCGAGATCCCCAAACCCGGGCTCAAATGGCCGCATTGCGCGGGCGATGTGGCTCGGATAGCGTGGCCATCAAGCACACCATACCCGACCCCGCAACGGCGGCGGCGGGATGGGCGTGCGAGCAGGTTGGTCAGCGAAGTCGGCGCGACTGCGACATAAATGCGTCATCGAACGAGCCCGTCTAAGGACCCGCAATGTCGCGCGTTGACTGTTCGGCCCCGTGATCGTTGGGTCGAGATGCGCGCAAGAAACCGTAACAGAACGTGAATGGTAGGCGGGTTTGCCCACACCTATGTCTGCCGGCATCGTGGCCTACATGGGTCAGCGAGACCGTCTTGGCGCAGGAATTAGCAGAATTGAGGCTGTCGAGCGACATGACCGTGCCCACGCCGACCCAACGGCCCGAGCATTTGTTCCGTGTCGACGGTTTCGATACGCTGGTGGCCGGGCTTGACTACGCCGCAGGCGGCGCGACGGGACTGAACTTCTTTTCGGCACGTGGCGAGCTCGAGACCGCATTACCCTATCGCGAGCTGCGCGAGCGTGCGCTCGACCTCGCCCTCCGGCTCGCCGGCCGTGGCCTCGAGCGCGGCGACCGGGTCGCGATCGTGGCCGAGACGTCGCCCGACTTCGTCACGATCTTCTTTGCCTGCCAGTACGCCGGCCTCGTTCCGGTGCCGCTCCCGCTGTGCGTCAACATCGGCGGCCACGACGCCTATGTCGAGCGCCTGCGCGGGATGCTGCTTTCGGCCGGAGCGCGGCTGGCCGTAGCGCCGGCGGATCTGATCTCGACGTTGCGGGAAGCGGCGGAGACGACCGAGGTCGACCATGTCGCCACGGCCACCGAGATCGCGACCTGGCAGCCCGCGAGATTCCCGGTCGTTCCGCTCGGTCCCGACGAGCCCTGCTACATCCAATATTCCTCCGGCAGCACCAGCTTCCCACGCGGGGTGCTGGTGACGCAGCGAGCCATCGCGGCCAATGCGCGAGCCATTGCCCGGGACGGCTTGGCCCTGCGCCCGGACGACCGCTGCACCTCCTGGCTGCCGCTGTATCACGACATGGGGCTGGTCGGCTGCTGCCTGACGCCGGTGATGGCGCAGGTCACGGTGGACTATCTGCCCAGCACTGCGTTCGCACGCCGGCCCTTGCTGTGGCTGAAGCTGCTGTCGGACCTTGGGGGCACCATCTCGTTCGGGCCGACCTTCGCCTACGAGCTGTGCACGCGGCGCGCCCAATCCGGCGTGCCCGAGGGCCTCGATCTTTCGCGCTGGCGAGTCGCCGGGATCGGCGGCGAGATGATCCGGGGCAATGTCCTGGCAGAGTTCGCGGAACGCTTCGCCGAGGCGAAGTTCAGCGCCAAGGCATTCTTGCCGAGCTACGGGCTGGCCGAGGCGACGCTGGCGGTGACGTTCGCTCCGCTCGACCAGGGCGTCAGCGTCGACGTGGTCGGTCGCGGCCGCACGCTCGAGGTCGAGCGGCGAGCGGAGCCTGCCGACGGCAAGTCCGGTGTCCGGCCGAGCCGCAGCTTCGTGCTGTGCGGCCGGCCCATGCCCGGCTACTCGGTCCAGATCCGCGACGCGCAGAACCTGCCGCGACCCGAGCGCGCCATCGGCCGGGTGTGCATCCACGGCCCGAGCCTGATGTCGGGCTATTTCCGCAACGATCTGGCCACGCACGGCGTCCTGCTCGAGAACGGCTGGCTCGATACCGGCGATCTCGGCTACCTGGTCGATGGCCAGCTCGTGATCACCGGGCGCAGCAAGGACCTGATCATCGTCGGCGGCCGCAACATCTGGCCGCAGGACCTCGAATGGGCCGTCGAGCATCTGGACGGCGTGCGCGCAGGCGATGTCGCGGCGTTCGCGGTCAATTGCGAGGACGACAGTGAGCGCGTCGTGGTGGTCGTCCAGTGCCGGGCGACCTCGGTAGCCGCCCAGGAGCAGCTGCGGACCGCCATCGCCGCCACCGTGCGCCGCGCGGCGGGCGTGGAGTGCGACGTCGTGCTGGCACCGCCGCGGTCGCTGACCTTCACGACCTCGGGCAAGCTGAGCCGGGCGGCGGTGAAGGCGGACTTTCTCGATGGCACGATCCGCGACGTCGGCACGATCGCGGTAGCCGCGCCGCAGGAGCCGCCGGCACGGCTCGCCGCCGCGAGCTGACCTCCTCCCGATCCCCTCGCCCATGAGCACCCTGGTCGCCCTGACCGGCGCGACCGGCTTCGTCGGCGGCCATGTCGCCGCCACCCTCGTCGAGCGCGGTCATCGCGTCCGGGCGCTGGTCCGGCGGGAGGATCGGGTGTTGCGCGAGCTGGGCGTCGAGCTGCTGCCCGGCGATCTCGATGCCGATCCGGCTCCGTTGCTGCGTGGCGCCGACGCCGTGATCCACGTCGCCGGCGCGGTGCGCGCGGCCGACATCAAGGTGTTTCGTGCGGTCAACGTCGAGGCCACCGCCCGCCTGGCCGCTGCCGCAGCGGTCAACGGCGTCCGGAGCTTCGTTCTGATCTCCTCGCTCGCGGCTCGGCTGCCGTCGATCTCGCCCTACGCCGCGAGCAAGGCCGCGGGCGAGGCCGCGCTGCTGGCCAATGCCGGCGCCATGGACACCACCATTGTCCGGCCACCCGCGGTCTATGGCCCTGCGGATCGGGCGACCTTGCCGCTGCTGCGGGGACTGGCGCGCGGCCTGCTCGTGCATCCAGGCCACGCCCTGACGCGATTCTCGCTCCTCCACGGCGCCGATCTCGCCCGGTTGGTGCCACTGCTCCTTGCCTGCCCACGCCCCGCCGGTACAATTCTCGAGCCCGATGACGGGAACGCTGGCGGATATTCATGGCGTGATCTCGCCGCCATCGCCGAGGCGAGGCTGGGCCGCCGTGTCCGGCTGGTCCGTGTGCCGCGCCCGCCTCTGGCTCTGGCGGCGTGGGTCGCGGAAGGGTATGGCCGCTGGGCCGCTCGCCCGCCGATCCTGTCGCGCGGCAAGGTGGCGGAGCTTTACCAGCGCGACTGGGTGAGCGATACGCGCGCCGTCGGCGCGATCGCCGGCTGGGCGCCGCGGGTGGGTTTCGGCGACGGGCTGATCGCCACGCTCGCCTGGTACCGGCAGGCCGGCTGGCTCTAGAGGCAGGCCTTGTTGTGCCGATGAGGGGCGAGACGCCATGGAGAATGCTGCCGCGCAGGCGGATAACGGGATCCTCGCGGGCGTGGTCGCCGTCCTCGAACGCTACAATCCGGCGGGCCACGCGATCGGCCCGACCACGGATCTCGCCGCCGATCTCAACGTCGATTCGGTGGCGGCCATGGATCTGATCATGGAGATCGAGGACCGGTTCGAGATCGACATCCCGATCAACCTCGTCTCCGACATGACCACGGTGACCGATCTGGTCACGCTGGTGAAACGGCAGATCGCGTCGCGAAAGGGCAGCTGATGGACATCTTCGACAAGTATGCCCAGTACGCCCAACGTCACCGGCAGCTCCTGTCGCTCGGCGCCGATCCGTTCGCGGTCCGCGTCGACGAGCTCCGCTCGGCGACGGAAGCCGACATCGACGGCCGCCCCACCATCCTTGCCGGAACCAACAACTATCTCGGCCTGACCTACGATCCGGCGTGCATTGCCGCCGCCGAGCAGGCGCTGCGCCACTACGGCACCGGCACGACCGGCTCGCGGATCGCGAACGGCAGCTACGGCATGCACACGCAGCTCGAGGCGGCGTTCGCGCGCTTTCTCGGCAAGACCTCCGCCATGGTGTTCAGCACCGGCTATCAGGCGAACCTCGCCATGATCGCGGGGCTCGCCGGTCCGCGCGACGTGGTCCTGATCGACGCCGACTCGCACGCCAGCATCTACGATGCCTGCAAGCTGTCCGGCGCTACGATCGTGCGCTTCCGCCACAACGATCCGTCCGACCTCGACAAGCGCCTGCGCCGGCTCGAGGGCGAGGGCGAGTGCAAGCTCGTGATCGTCGAGGGCCTCTACAGCATGCTCGGCGACACCGCCCCGCTGCCGGAGTTCGTCGAGGTCAAGAAGCGCCACGGCGCCTGGCTGCTGGTCGACGAAGCCCATTCCTTCGGCTGCTTCGGCGCCCATGGCCGCGGGCTGGCGGAGGTGCAGGGGGTCGAGGAGGATGTCGACTTCGTGGTCGGCACGTTCAGCAAGAGCCTGGGTGCGATCGGCGGCTTCGGCGCCTCCAGCCATCCCGGCTTCGACCTGCTGCGGCTGTGCGCCAGGCCGTACATGTTCACGGCCTCGCCGAGCCCGGCGAGCATCGCCTCGGTCCATGCGGCGCTCGAGCGGATCGGGACCGACCCGGCCCTGCGGGAGCGGCTGTGGGCGAACGCCCAGCGACTCCATGCCGGCTTCGTCGGCCTCGGCCTCAAGCCATGCTCACCGCCGAGCCCGGTGATCGCCGTCCCGATGCCGGACGAGCTCTCGGCGGCGCTGGCCTGGAATCTCCTGCGCGAGCACGGCGTCTACGTGAATCTCGCTTTGCCCCCGGGCACGCCCAACAGCCTCTGCCTGCTGCGCAGCAGCGTCTCGGCCGCGCACAGCTTCGAGCAGATCGACGAGATCGTGGCGCGGTTCGGGGCGGTGCTCGGCGAGTTGGCCGCGCGGCAGCCGGCCTTGGCTGCGGCTACCGTCTAACGAACCGCTCCTCGGCGTGCGAGCCGCCACAGCACGAGGGGTGCCGCCAGGAACGGGTGACGGCGCTCCCAGGCGCTGAACTCGACCGGCACGCCGGCATGCCGGCTGATCTTCCAGGCGAGATAGTCGGCACCGCCGGCGAAGGTCCAGGAGGCCTTGGCGAGCCGGAGCAGGCTCAGCCCCTTGCCCTGCCAGCGCCGACGGCGCCAGAGGCGGGCGGCGCGCTCGGCCGACACGTTTGGCGGTCGGTCTCCCATCGCCGCCGTGACGCGGCGGTAGCGCTCCAGGTCGCCCTGCACGATCTGCGCCGCGCGCTCCGGCTTCTCGGCCCGCAGCTCGGTGCGATAGCTCTCGCCCAGCGCCCGCTGCCACAGGGCGGCGGCATCTGGCCTCGGCCCGAGCAGCGGTCGCACCGCGGCGTCGGTGGTCAGAATTGCGTCGACCAGGCTGTCCGTGACGCGGCGGGCGACGTTCCCGTCACGCGCCCAGAGCAGCCCCGTCGGTTGGGCGAAGCGGGCCCAGAAATAGGGATTGAGCGTGCCCGGCCCGTTCAGCCGCTCGAACTGGGGCAGGCTGACCAGGGCGTATTTCGCCCGTACGGCAGCGCCGGCATGGCTGGTCTCGATATAGTAGACATTGGGCGGGACCAGACGGTTGAGCCAGCGCATCAGCCTTGAGGCATGGACCGACGCGTAGTCCTCGACCAGGAGGTAGAGGTCGACCAGCAGTCCCGGCTGATAGCCATCGCGGCGGCAGCTACCGTAGAACAGCACCGCGGCGACGCCCGCACCGTGCCGGGCACGGGCCGCCTTGCCGATCGCCGCGACCGCTGCCGGAGCCACGGCCGCTAGCTCGCCCGCAACGATCGCCTGCAAGGCTGCCCTGGCCGGATCGCTCACGGGCGCAGCTTGACGTAGCGGATCTCCTCCTCCGCGGTGATCACGATCGCCGTGCCCGGTGCGGCGCGGAAGAACTCGCCGTCGATGGTGAACGGCCGGTCCAGCCGCAGCTCGACGCGGTGGCCGCCCTGGCTGTGGAATGGCGGGTCGGGCAGCTCGCGCCGTTTGCCCCCGAAGACGAGGTTCCAGGCGTGGCGGATGACGCCGACCGGCGGATGGTCGAAGACGCTGAAATGGATCGGGGCGTCGCCATTGTTCCAGAACGGCCGGGTGCCCAGCACCAGCCGGTCGAGCGTGGTGGCGAGCAGCAGCGTGCGCGGACCCGTGGTCCAGAGGCCGCCATCGACGCTGATGCCGATCTCGTCGCCGCCGATGCCGGTCGCTTCGACGCCTCGGAGGATGGCGCGACCGAGAATGGCGAGAATGGTCGAGCTGCTCGCCCAGCTTCCGGTCAGCCCGCGGGTGTGGATGCTGCCGGTGCAGAGGTGGATGCCGTCATAGATGCCGGCGGCACCGAAGAACATGCCGCGCTCGCCCGGCCGGTCGGGGTCGTAATCGACCTTGAGCACGTTCCGGCGGACAAGATGCCGGCTCAGCTCGCCACGCTCGAGCACCTGGAGCAGGCGCCGCAGCGTGCCGGCGTCGCGGCCGCCGAGGCCCACGTCCGCCGCCGTCATGTTGGTCATGCCGCGCGGCAGCAGCGCCAGCGGCGGCGGCGTGGCGAACGCCCGCCCCAGGAACAGGGCGCCGAGCACGGCATGCACCAGCCCGTCGCCGCTGTTGAGGATGATGACGTCCGTCTCCGCGGCGGCGAGCTCCGCCATCACCGCCTGCAGATCCATGCCCGGCTCGAAGCGGAGGTGGCGGATGTCGGATCGGCCGGCGAGCACCTGCTCGATCGACGACATGCCATGGCGGTTGCGCCGGCTCAGCGGGTTGCTGAGCATGGCGATGCGCAGAGCCGTCACGCCGGCGTCCCGCCGCGGCTCGCCAGAATACGCTCGACCAGATCGAGATCGGCCGGCTTGTCGACGTCGATCGCCGCCTCCGCCATCGGCAGCACCACCGCCGAGAGGTGCAGGCCCAGTCGCCTCGAGACGAGCCGCATGGCCTGCGCCAGCGTGGCCACCCGCAGCAGGTAGGAGAGCAGCGGGAGCGGCCCCACGGCCCGGGCCAGACGCCAAGGCGCCTTCCGGTCGCGCTCGATGCGACGCCAGAACGCGATCCCCTCCGCGGCCGCCGTCGTCCGCAGCAGGAACAGGTTGGCGCCGGAATAGCCGCCATCGCGAAAGCGCAGATAGGTGCGCCGGGTGTCCGGATGGCTGGCACGGATGGTGGCGGCGGCCACCAGCGCCGCGGCCACGTCGGCCCCGGAGGCGCCCGCGCGCTCGAGGAACAGCTCGACCATCGCCGGGTCCAGCAGCGCGTGGTCGGCGGTGGTCACGAGCAGGGGCGGCCCCGCCGCCGCGAATGCCGCCTCGACGGACGCGCTGAGACTCGCCGCGCTCCGGAGCACGTCGAGATCCGCGATGCCGTGCAGCTCGCCCATCTGGTCCACGAGCGCCGGATCGTCGCAGGAGATCAGGATGCGGCCCACACCGCGGCTGCGCCGGAGCGTCCGGACGACGCGGGCGAGCATGGGCACGCCGCCCGCGGGGACCAGGAACTTCGCCGGCGCATGGCGGTACCGGGCGACAGGGTCCGCTTCGCCCCGTCGGCTGCCGGCCAGCACGAGCGCGGTGGTGGTCTCCTCGCCGGTCATAGGAGCGACTTAGCGTAGATGCGATAGCGCTTGTAGGGGATTGCGGGGGTCGCACCGATGACCGCCTGGATCGCCTTGTTGTCCTCGAGGATCCAGGACAGCTCGGCCTGACGGTAGCCGAGAGCGCTGTAGTGCGAGCGGATCCGCTCCATCATGCCCAGAGCGACCGCCGCCCCTTTGGCGGTCCCCTGCAACCGCTTGGCGATGCCCATGAGCGGCATACGGCCGCTGCGCACTCCCTTGATCTTCAGCCGCCAGATCAGCTGCAGCCAGCCGAACGGCAGCAGCCGGCCGTCGAGGCCCGCGATCGCCTCGTTGAGGTTGGGCAGGGTCACGGTCATCCCGACGGGCTCGCCGTCGAGCTCGGCGATCGCGAAGCTCTCGGCGGTGACCAGTGGCCGGATCGACTTCGCGAGATAGGCCGCCTCGTCCTCGCCGAAGGGGATGAAGCCCCAATTGTCGCTCCAGGCGTCGTTGAAGATCCGGCAGATCATGCGGATCTCGTCCCGGTAGCGGCGCATGTCGAGCGGCCGGATGCGGACCCCGCTGCTCTCGGCCCGGGCGATCAGCTTGCGCGTGACCTCGGGCCAGGGCGTGGTCGGAACGATGTCGTAGGCCAGCAGGTCCTTGGCCTTGGCGTAGCCGAGCGCCTCGAGATTTCGCGCATAGTAGGGCCGGGCGTGACCCATCATCATCGAGGGCGGGCGGTCGAACCCCTCGACCAGCAGCCCGCTCTCGTCGTTGATCGACAGGCTGAACGGGCCGGCGATCCGCCTCAGGCCCCGGTCACGCAGCCAGCTCTCGGCCGTGC
>JBFWWD010000059.1:0-24051 GCA_050246385.1 Geminicoccaceae bacterium | reverse complement strand
CGCAGGCCGTCGCGCGCGGCCGCGTGCGTGGGATCGGTGAGGCCGCTCATTCGACCACCTTCGGCACGACGATGTAGCCGTCATGCGTGCTGGGCGCGTTCCTCAGGATGGCGTCCGGCCGCCCGCCGTCGCGCACCTCGTCGGCGCGCCAGTGGGCCGGCAGCGACATGACCGAGCGCATCGGCTCCACCCCGTCCGTGTCGATCTCGCCCAGCTGCTCGATCCAGCCCATGATCTGCGACAGCTCGCCCGCCAGCCGCTCCTGCTGGTCCTCCGGAACCTCGATTCGGGCGAGCACGGCGATGCGGGCCACGGTGGCCTTGTCGAGAGACATGCGCGACAATCCGTGTGTCGGGAAGCGGCGGCCGCGAGGAGCCGCGCGCGGACGGGCGCGGACCCTACACGCCTTGACCCTGTGTGACAACGCCGCGGACTTCCGCGCCCTGCTGCCCGCCAAGGGCTCGCTTCTGGCGTTGGACGTCTCCAAGCGCCGGATCGGCATCGCCGGCACAGACCCGGAGCGCCGGCTCGCCACGCCGTTGACGACGATCGAGCGGCGGGGTGCGAAGGCGGATCTCGATCGGCTCGCGGCCACGGTGCGCGAGCGCCGCGTCGTCGGGCTGGTGATTGGGCTGCCGATCAACATGGATGGCAGCGAGGGCCCGATGGCCAAGGCGATGCGGGCCGAGGCCGCCCGTATCGCCAGGGAGCTGGGCCTGCCGGCGCTGCTGCAGGACGAGCGGCTGTCGACCTTCGCCGTCGAGGACGCGATCGCCGAGGGCCGGCTGCCGCGGCCGCGCAAGGGCCAGCATCTGGACCACTATGCCGCGATGGTGATCCTCGACGACACGCTGCGCGCACTTCACCAGTAGAGCAGCAGCCGGTCGCCGCGCGCCTCCCAGCCCTCCAGGCTGGCGAGGAAACTCATGCCGAGCAGGGAGAACGGCATCGGTGCGCCGTTGACGACGGCGCCGATGTCGCGGCGGGTGAGCTGCCCGATCCTGATCTCCCGCAGGCTCACCGGTGCGAGCGCCACCTCCCCGTTCGCCGTGCTGGCCCGGCCCGTGAAGCGCAGGCGATCGGGCCGCAATCCGAGCCGCGTCGCGTCGGCAGGCGACAGCACGACGTCGGAGGCGCCGGTGTCGATCATGAACGCGACCGGGACCCCGTTCACCGCGGCCTGCACGCGGTAGTGGCCGCGGCCGTCGCGATCGAGCGCGATGCTGTTCCACGCGTCGGCCGGGTCGCTGGTCGCGGAGACCGCGGGCAATGCGCCTTGGGAAGCATGGCGCGGCATGGCCGGGAGCAGGGTCGCTCCCGAAAGCAGCGCTGCGGCGATCAGGAACAGTCGCACCGGCTCGTCCCGTCTCGGGTCCGGATGCGACGCTAGGTCCGAGAGATGAAGGCCAGGTAAACGCTTGACCCTGCGGCCGGTAATGTCGCGTGGGCATGGACAGCCCATGTTCCGGCCGCTAAAGGGCGCGGGGCTCGAATCCGGCCCGGCGATGACAAGGCGGCATCGCGACGCTGCATGACCGCAACAGGCCGGTGCCTAGCGCAAGAGTGAATAGGGGGTAGATGCCCATGACGGGTCTGGAGTGGTTTCTCTACGCGCTGGTGCTCGCCAGCGGCGCCGTCGGCGTCGCCTGGGCGGTGCAGGCACGCGGCAGCATTCTCGCCATGCCCGCGGGCAACGAGCGCATGCAGGAGATCGCGGCGGCGATCCAGGAGGGTGCCAGCGCCTACCTGCGCCGCCAGTATCTGACCATCGCCGTGGTCGGCGTCGTGATCCTGCTCCTGCTCACCTTCTTCCTCGGCATCTACGTCGGCATCGGCTACGCCATCGGCGCCGCCTGCTCGGCCGCCGCCGGCTTCATCGGCATGAACGTCTCGGTCCGGGCCAATTCGCGCACCGCCCAGGCCGCCGCCACCAGCGGCCTCGCCGGCGGCCTCGACGTCGCCTTCAAGTCGGGTGCGGTCACCGGCCTGTTCGTCGTGGCGCTCGGGCTGCTCGGCGTCGCGATCTACTACGGCCTGCTGCTGGTCCTCGGGGTCGAGGAGCGCCGCATCCTCGAGGCCCTGGTCGGGCTCTCCTTCGGCGCCTCGCTGATCTCGATCTTCGCCCGGCTCGGCGGCGGCATCTTCACCAAGGGTGCGGACGTCGGCGCCGACCTCGTCGGCAAGGTCGAGGCCGGCATCCCGGAGGACGATCCGCGCAACCCGGCGGTGATCGCGGACAATGTCGGCGACAATGTCGGCGACTGCGCCGGCATGGCGGCCGACCTGTTCGAGACCTATGCGGTCACCTTCGTCGCCACCATGCTCCTGGGCGCCATCTTCTTCACCGGCACCCAGGCCGCGACCTTGATGCTGTTCCCGCTGGTCATCGGCGGCGTGTGCCTCCTGGCCTCGATCGCCGGCACCTATCTGGTGAAGCTCGGCAGCAGCAACAACATCATGGGTGCCCTCTACAAGGGCTTCTGGGGCTCGGCCGTGATCTCGGCCGTCGCGCTGCTCCCGGTCACCGCGCTGGTCCTGGGCCTCGGCACGATCTACGGCGATCCCGTCACCGGCTGGAGCGGTCTCCACATCTACTACTGCACCCTCATCGGCCTCGGCGTCACCGGGCTGCTGATGTGGATCACGGACTACTACACCGGCATCAACCACCGCCCGGTGCTGAGCATCGCCAAGTCCTCGACCACCGGCCACGGCACCAACATCATCCAGGGCCTCGCCGTGTCGATGGAGGCGACCGCCCTTCCGGTGCTCGTGATCTGCGCCGGCATCCTGCTCGCCTACCTGTCGGCCGGCCTCTACGGCATCGCCATCGCGGCGACGACCATGCTGGCGCTCACCGGCCTCGTCGTCAGCCTCGACGCCTATGGGCCCGTCACCGACAATGCCGGCGGCATCGCCGAGATGTCCGGCCTGCCGCCCGAGGTCCGCGTGCACACCGACGCGCTGGACGCGGTCGGCAACACCACCAAAGCGGTGACCAAGGGCTACGCGATCGGCTCCGCCGGCCTCGCAGCACTGGTGCTGTTCGCCGCCTACGTCGAGGACCTCAAGCACTACTTCCCGAATCTGAACGTCCAGTTCAGCCTGTCCGACCCCTACGTCGTGGTCGGTCTCTTCATCGGCGGCCTCCTGCCCTACCTCTTCGCTGCCATGGGCATGCAGGCGGTCGGCCGTGCCGCCGGTGCGATCGTCGAGGAGGTGCGCCGCCAGTTCCGCGAAAAGCCGGGCATCATGGCCGGCACGGACAAGCCGGACTACGGCAAGGCCGTGGACATGCTGACCAAGGCCGGCATCCGCGAGATGATCATCCCCTCGCTGCTGCCGGTGCTGGCCCCGGTGGTGGTCTACTTCGCCGTCGCCGCGCTGGCGGGCCGGGCGGAGGCGTTCACCACCCTGGGTGCTCTGCTCCTCGGCACGATCGTGACCGGCATCTTCGTCGCGATCTCGATGACCTCGGGCGGTGGCGCCTGGGACAATGCCAAGAAGTACATCGAGGAGGGCAATTACGGCGGCAAGGGCTCCGACGCCCACAAGGCGGCGGTGACCGGCGACACGGTCGGCGATCCGTACAAGGACACGGCCGGTCCCGCCGTGAACCCGATGATCAAGATCACCAACATCGTGGCGCTGCTGATCCTCGCCAGCCTCGCCGCCATGGCCCAGTGAACGGGCAGGCCGGCGTCGGGATCGCCCCGACGTCGGCCGCCGCCGTCACGGTCCGCCGGGACTGGGTCCACCGACCGGCTGACCCTCGGGCGAGGTGTTGAAGCGACCGATATTGCCGAGGAACTGCTGGATCGCGGTGAGCTCGTTGCCGAGCGTCGGCGTCTTGTCGGGGTCCGGCTCGACGTTCTGGGCCATTTCCAGACCGTGGGTCCGGACATCCTTGACGATGCCATTGTCGTCGAAGGAGATCTCGACCACATCCTGCGCCGTGATGTCGGCTTGATAGAACGAGACCACCTCGTTGCGCTGGCTGACATAGAACCACCGCTCCGCTTCGAAGGTGCCGATGGTCGAGGGTGAGCCGAGCAGCCGGCTGACCTCCTCCCGGCTGGTCACACCGGGCTGGATCGACGCGAGCGTGGTCGGGCTGACCGCATGACCGTGGGTGGTGACGGTCGCGGTGCAGGCGGAGGTGCAGAGCGCCGCCGCGGCGAGCGCCAGGACCACCTTGGAGACATGACGTGGATTCATGGCCGGGATCCGAAGGAGTGTCGGGCGCATGACACAGGAGCGCGGGTTAGCACATGGGCTCGGCGCTGCCCAGGCGAACGCGGGCGGTACGTCGTGGCTCGGGCGCTTTCGGCGCCGCCTGCAGCGGAACGGGGCACGCCTCGACGTGGCGCACGCGCTCTACCACGCTCTGGTCGAGCAGGCCCGCCGGCCCGTGCTCTACACGGAGCTGCACGTGCCGGACAGCCGCGACGGCCGCCTCGAGCTGATCTATCTCCACGCCATCCTGCTCATGCGCCGTCTGCGCTCGGAGGGCAGCGCCGGACAGGAGCTCGCGCAGGACCTGTTCGACCTTCTGTTCCGCGACGTCGATCGCCATCTCCGCGAATGGGGCGTCGGCGACCTTTCGGTCGGCAAGCACGTCAAAGCGCTGGCGCAGAGCTTCTTCGGCCGCGCGACGGCGCTCGACGGACCCTTGTCCGACGGTGACCACGAGGCCATCTCCGAGGTTCTGTGGCGCAACGTCTATGCCGAGGTCGCCGAGCCTGACCCCGCCGCTGTGGCGGGGCTCGCGGACTATCTGCTGGCTCAGGATCGTTGGTTGGCCAGCCAAGCGCCTGCGGACCTGCTCGCTGGACGCCCCGCCTTCGCGCCGGGGCGAACATGAGCTTCCGTCCATCTGGCTGCTTCGTTGACCGGCCGTGCATGCGCGCCTAAGCTTCGTGACCGCCATACCGATGCATTCGGTCAGCCATATCGACCCGGCGGCTCGATCTAGGCCGATCCAATCGGGCCGCCTCAGTCCGGCCTGGAGTTCGTTGTTGCCGATTCCTCTCGAGTTCTCGCGCCCGCTCGCGCCGGAGCATGTTCCTCTCGAGGGAACATCGGTGCATCTCGCCGCGTCCGCGGCGGAGTGCGGGCTCCTGGCGCGGCGCTTCGAGCTGGTCGATCTCACGCGACTGGAGGGCGACGTGCGGGTCGTGCCGATGGCGGGTGTGGATACGCTCCACGTCTCGGGCCATCTCTCCGCGGACGTCGTCCAGAGCTGCGTCGTCACGCTCGATCCCGTGTCGGCAAGGGTCGAGACGGATTTCGACCGGCTGTTCAGTCGCGACGTTCCCGACGAGGTTGAAGGCGAGGTCGAGATCGACCCGGAAGCCGAGGCGCCCGAGCCGCTCGTCGGTGGAATGCTCGATCTCGGCGAGATCCTGGCCGAGGAGCTGTCGCTCGCCCTGGACCCTTATCCACGGTCGCCGGAGGCCGATCGCCTGCTCGCCGAGCAACAGGATGATGCGGACGAGACCCGGCGCTCGCCGTTTGCGACGCTAGATTCATTGCGGCGCCATTGATGAACAACCCATGAGTCTCGTCATCGGCCTCGACGCGATGGGAGGCGACGCGGCGCCCGGAATTGTGATTGCCGGCGCCGCGCTGGCGCTGGAGCAGGATCGGGAGCTTCACTTCGCGCTGTTCGGCGACGAGCCGCGCCTCGCCCCGATGCTGGTGCCGCACGAGCGATTGCGCGCCCAGACCCGCGTCGTGCACACGCCCGACTGGGTGGCCGGCGATGCGAAGCCGTCGCAGGCGCTCCGGCAGGGCCGTAACACCAGCATGCGGCTCGCGATCAACGCGGTGAAAGAGGGCGAGGCGGCCGCGGCCGTTTCGGCCGGCAATACCGGCGCGCTGATGGCGATGGCCAAGTTCGTGCTGAAGACGCTGCCCGGGATCGACCGGCCGGCGATGGCATCCGTGCTGCCCGGACGGGAACGGCCCGTGGTGGTGCTGGATCTCGGCGCCAATGTCGACTGCACCGCGGAGCACCTGTTCCAGTTCGCGGTGATGGGCGAGGTCTATGCCCGGGTCATGCTGGGAGTGGCCAAGCCGCGTGTGGGCCTGCTCAATGTCGGCACGGAGGAGCTCAAGGGCGACGACGTGGTGCGCGGCGCGGCGGCCATGCTGCGGGAGAGCACGCTTCCGATCGACTTCCGCGGCTTCGTCGAAGGCACCGACGTGACCGAGGGCGTCGTCGACGTGGTGGTGACGGACGGCTTCACCGGCAATGTCGCACTGAAAATTGCCGAAGGGACCGCGGCCATGTTCACATCCGCCCTGCGCGAGGCTTTCCGCGGCGGCGGGTTGCGGGCGAAGCTGGGCTATGTGATGGCCAAGCCCGCTTTCGACACATTGCGGGAGAAGTTCGATGCCCGCCGCTATAACGGTGCCATGTTCCTGGGCCTGAACGGCGTCGTCGTGAAGAGCCACGGCGGCACCGACGCCCTGGGCTTTTCCGCGGCGATCGCCGTGGCGGCCAATCTCGTCCGGAACTGCACCAATCAGAGGATCATCGAGGAAATGGGCGCGTCCAGTCCGGCCGACCTGCCGGAAACGCAGGCGGCAGCCTCCTGACCGTGATGATGAGATCGGTCGTGCTGGGCGTCGGCGCCTACCTGCCGGCGCGCGTGATGAGCAATGAGGAGCTGTCGCGCACCGTCGATACCTCCGACGAGTGGATCCGCGAGCGTACCGGCATCGGGCAGCGGCATCTCGCCGCCGAGGGCGAGACCACGTCGGATCTGGCGACGGCAGCCTCCCGCGAGGCCCTGGCCCGGGCGGGTGTCCGTGCGCAGGACCTCGACCTCATTCTGGTCGCGACCTCGACCCCCGACCACACCTTCCCCGCGACCGCCACCGCCGTGCAGGCCAAGCTCGGTGCACGCGGCTGCATCGCCTTCGACCTGCAGGCGGTCTGTGCCGGCTTCGCCTACGCGCTGGCGACCGCCGACAATTTCCTGCGCGTCGGGCAGGCACGGACCGCGTTGGTGATCGGCGCCGAGACGTTCTCCCGGCTGCTCGACTGGTCGGACCGGGGCACCTGCGTCCTGTTCGGCGACGGCGCCGGTGCCGTGGTCCTGCGAGCCGATCCGCAGACCGGAAGCCGACGCGATCGCGGCATCCTGGCGACGCATCTCGCGGCCGATGGTGGCCACTATCGCGATCTCTACGTCGACGGCGGCCCATCGACCAGCGGTACGGTCGGGCATCTGCGGATGAATGGCCGCGAGGTGTTCCGTTGTGCCGTGGGTGACCTCGCCGACGCCGCGCTGATGGTGGTCGACCGGTCGGGCCACGCTCCCGGCGATGTCGACTGGCTGGTGCCGCATCAGGCCAACAAGCGGATCATCGACGCGGTGGGCAAGCGGCTGCAGCTTCCCGCCGACAAGGTGATCGTGACGGTCGAGCAGCACGCGAACACCTCCGCCGCCTCGATCCCCTTGGCGCTCAGCGTCGGCATTGCGGACGGGCGCATCCGACCGGGCGATCTCGTCGTCGCGACGGCGATGGGCGGCGGCTTCGCCTGGGGCGCCGCCGCGATCCGCTGGTAGGCTCGCCCGATTGTCAGCGCCTTGACGGAAACTGTTGGCCTGCTTAGCTTTTTCCGCTACCGGCTGGGTAGCGGAGCGTGGCATGGCAGGCAAGACGGTCACCCGGGCCCAGCTCGCCGAGTCGGTCTACCAGGAGGTCGGACTGTCGCGGAGCGAGTCGGCCGATCTCGTGTACGCGATCCTGGGCGAGATCGCCGCGTCCCTGTTGCAGGACGGCTCGGTCAAGATCTCCTCGTTCGGCACCTTCACCGTGCGCCGTAAAGGGCGGCGGGTGGGTCGCAATCCGAAGACGGGCGAGGAGGTGCCGATCCTGCCGCGGCGGGTGCTCGTGTTCCGCGCCTCGCAGGTGCTCAAGGAACGCGTCAACGCGAGCGCGGACCGGCATGAATGACCGAGCTGCTGTCACCCGAGCTGGCCGATGAGCAGCCGGGACGATCCGGCAAGTCGTCGGCGGCGTTCCGGACCATCAGCGAGGTCGCCGACGATCTCGATGTCGCCCAGCACGTGCTGCGCTTCTGGGAGAGCAAGTTCGCCCAGGTCCGTCCCCTCAAGCGCGGCGGCGGCCGGCGCTACTACCGTCCCGAGGATGTCGACCTGCTGCGCCAGATCCGCAGCCTGCTCTATGACGAGGGCTACACGATCAAGGGCGCGCAGAAGCTCCTGCGTGCACGTCGGACGAGACCGTCGGTCGGCGATGAGCCCACGCCTCGGCGGGCACCGGCGCGGCCGGCAGCGGTCCGCACGGGCGGCGATCCGGACTGGCGTACCGTGCTGGTCGAGCTGCGGGCCGAGCTGCAGGCGATCAGGCAGATTGCGGCGCAGGCACGAGGCGGGCGCTGAACCACGGCACCGACCCGGGCAGCGGCAAGGCGTGCCGACCTCTAAGGCTGCCCACGCTGGAGCCGCAACTCCCGGCCGAATTCGATGGTCGCGAGCACGAAGCCGCTGAAGGCGAGCTGGATGCCGATGGCGATAGCGGTCACCGCCGGCACAACGATGCGCACGCTCTCGTCCGGGGACAGGTCGCCGAACCCGGCCTTGCGCCAGCTCTCGACCGCCCAGAGCACATAGCCGATCCCCAGCAGCAGCAGGACGGCCCCGGCCAGGAGCCCGAGCTCGACCGGCCGCCGGCCCTGCAGGCGCGTGAGCAGCGGCGTCGGGGGGACGAGGCCGAGGCCGGTCGCCGCCGCCTCGGCCATGACACCGATCAGCACGGTCTGGATACCGGTGACCAAGCCGGCGCCGGCCAGGATCAGCGAGTTGATGTCGAACGTGACCGGACCGAGCCGCAGCGGCCCTCCGAGCAGCAGCAGGAACAGGACCAGGCTGGCGCTCGCGAGTGCCAGGCCGGGCACCATGAACAGCCAGCGCGGCGAGAACAGCAGCATGAAGCGCAGATGACGCCAGCCGTCGCGCCAGCTGCGCAGATGGGGCGGCCGCGTGCGCCCGTCCGGGCGGAGCGTCACCGGCACCTCGGCCAGCCGCAGGCCCGCCATCGAGGCGCGGACCACCATCTCCGAGGCATACTCCATCCCCGGGCAGCGTAGACCCAGGTCGCCGATCGCCTTGCGCCGAAACGCACGCAGGCCGCAATGGAGGTCGTGCACCGGCACAGCGAAGAACAGGCGGCCGAGCGCCGAAAGCACGGGATTGCCGATCCAGCGATGCTTCCACGGCATGGCTCCCGGCTGGATCCTGCCCCCGCCCACGGGAAGGCGGCACCCCATCACCAGGTCGGCGCCACCGTCGAGCTGCTCGAGGAACCGCGGCAGCTCCCCGAAGTCATAGGAGCCGTCGGCGTCGCCCATCAGGACATAGCGGCCGCGGGCGGCGCCGATCCCGCCGGCCAGTGCCCTGCCATAACCGCGCCCGGCAATCTGGATGACGCGCGCACCATGCGCGGCGGCGAGCAGCTGGGATCCGTCCGTGCTGCCATTGTCGGCCACGAGCACCTCGCCTACCGCGCCGGCCCGCATCAGGGCCGCCCTCGCCTCGACGACACAATCCGCAATCGTCTCCGCCTCGTTGAGGCATGGCATCAGCAGGGTAACCTCGAGCTCGGTCTGCCCGGCTGGTCGGTCGAGGAGCTCAACTTGTAACGTGGTACGCACGACACCTCCGCAGTGAGCCTCGCCCGCAAGACGCGCGGAATCGCAATCCAGTCCATTCTCAGCATTGGACCAAGTGTCGCCGACCGTCAATTGATCATCGCCAAGATAAGATTAGCTCCCATCCAATGAACTCTCAACGTTGGCCGTTGCGCTGACAGGTATTGTAGTCAGCGAGGAAATTCGTGTCTTATGACGATGGATCGGGCAGGAGGAGCAGCCACGTGACATGTCAGGACATGCGGACCGCACCGCGTTCGCGTTCGCGTTCGGACGTCCTGGACGGGATCGGCCTGATCCTGCTGGCCGCCACCGTACGCCTGGCTCTCCTGCCGCTCGCCGGCCAGGACACCAACGATCACAGTCTGCGCCTGTGGATCGCCCAGCGACTGAGCGAGGACCCGTTCCTCATGCTGCACGGGCACTGGCCGCCGCTGCACTTCTACCTGCTGGCGCCGGTGATCGGGCTCACCGGCGACCTGTTCGTGGCACCGATCCTGCTGCAGGTCGTCCTCAGCGCAGCCGTTCCACCTCTACTCTACGCCTTCGCACGACGGGAGTTCCACAGCCGGCCCGCGGCCCTCGCGGTCGGTGCCGCCTACGCGCTCTACCCGATCTCGATCCGCACGACCCTCGAGGCCCTGGCGCAGGCGCCATTCAGCTTGTGCGTGGCCGCGACGCTGCTCGCTCTGTCCCATGCGCGTGGCGAGCGTGCCGGCTGGCGACCGGTTCTGCTCGCCGGCCTCGCCTCCGTGCTGTCCTCGTTGCTGCGCGTCGAGGGCTGGCTCCTGCTGCCCCTGTTCGCCGCGACGCTGCTGCCGCGGCTCGGCCGCGCTGTCGCCTTCGCCGCCATCGCCGCGATCGGGCCGTTCGTGCTGATGGCGGCGAACACCCTGCATTACGGCGACCCCCTGTTCCCGCTCACCACCGTGGTGGAGTTCGAGCTCGGCCTTGCCGGCCGCGAGCAGTTCACGGCAGTGCAATATGCCGGCCAGGTGGTGCGTTTCCTGGTGCTGCTGCTCGGCGGGATGACGCCGCTGCTCGCCCTGGCCTGCGGCCTGGGCGGGCTCGCCTGCCTGCTCCAAAGGTCGCGCGCGGCGGTCTGGCTGATCCCCGCGGCGGGACTGTCCCTGATCCTGCTCGCCTCGGTCGCCCGCGGCTCGACCGCACCCAAGGCGATCTACACCGATACGCTGGGCCTGCTCTGGATCCCGTTCCTCGCCGGGCTGCTGACGGCGCCCCTGCTGTCCCGGCTCGGCCGGCGCGCGCCGGCGGTGGTCGGCGGCCTCGTCCTCACGGCGATGCTCATGCAGCTCCTGGTCGGCACCGCACGGGACGTGCCGGGCCTGAGGTCCTCGGTGCCGCTGCTGGCCGCGCTGCCGATACCCGGGGCGGCGCCCACCTTCGCCGGCCGGGAGAGGCTGGACAGCTTGGTGCCCCTGCTGCGCACGCGGGCCGCCGACGGCGGGGCGGGTCTGGTCATCGATGCTTTGGGCACGCCCGGCTCCTACTATCTCGGCTGGCAGAGCCGGTTCCACCCCGACCGGATCTTCCTCGCCTCGGGCGCCCCCAACGCCGACCCTCTGGCGGTGCCTCCCCCCGCCCGACGCGCCCTGCGCGAGCGGGCGCAGCCCCTGCGGGATTCCGAGCCGCTGGCGCTCGACCGCTTCCTGCGCCGCTACTGCTCGGGGTTCCTGATCCTGCAGCCCGGCAGCCGCTTCGCGGCGGCCCTCGACCTCCAGCCGCCCGACCGCGCCGCGCTCGGGGGCGTGGCGTTGGATCTGGAGCGCCGTGCCGCCGTGCCCTGGCCCCTGCCCGCCGACCCCCGCCTGCGTGCGCCGGGCGCCGCCGCCGATGCAGGCGACGCGGTGGTCTTCGCCTATCACGCGACCCCGTGCGAGCCCTGATGCCGATCCCGTGCCGGTGCTTGCGGCGTTGCCACCCGGATCTGCCGCCGCTATAGAGGCCCGACGGTCCAGCCCCGTGTCGGAGCGTAGCGCAGCCTGGTAGCGCATCAGTCTGGGGGACTGGGGGTCGTGGGTTCAAATCCCGCCGCTCCGACCAACCCTCTTCCACTTCGGCCACGGTGTGATCCCGACACCTCCCGTCGGATTGAGTTTCGGAGCAGGTCGACAGCGGGCCGGGGCAGAACTGGCCCTTCTTGAGCTCCTTCGGCAGCCGGCGCCCGCCGTGTCCGCCCCGGCGTTCCCTGGTGTGTGTCGGTCAGGTTGATGCTCCACCCTGCGCTGCCCTCGATCGCCCGGAGAAGTGGCAGCCGTTGACCGCGCGCGATCTCCTCGCCAGTGATGGATCGTGGTCCTGACGCGGCGATGGTGCGGGGAGGTGCGGCGGGCATGGACAGGTCGGTCCCGCAGGCGGATGGCGGAGCGGCAGCCGGGACGCTCGGACCGGCCACGATCAGCGCCGAGCTCGGCAGGCTCGGCTCCTCGACCAAGGGCCTGAGCGCAGACGAGGCCAAAGCGCGGCTGGAGAAGTACCGCCGCAACGCCATCGAGGCCAAGGAGGAGAGTCGCTGGAAGAAGCTGGCCGGCTATTTCTGGGGGCCGATCCCCTGCATGATCGAGGCGGCGGCGCTGATCTCGCTGCTGCGGCAGGACTGGCCCGACTTCGCGGTGGTCGCCGGGCTGCTGCTCTACAATGCGGCGGTCGGCTTCTGGCAGGACAACAAGGCGGCCAGCGCGCTGGCCGCGCTCAAGAAGGGGCTGGCGCTCAGGGCGCGCGTCCTGCGCGGCGGGCAGTGGCTGGCGGTCGACGCGGCGGAGCTGGTGCCGGGCGACATCGTCACGGTCGCGGCCGGTGAGATCGTCCCGGCCGACCTCCTGCTGATCGACGGGCAGTATCTGAGCGTCGACCAGGCGGCGCTGACCGGCGAGTCGCTGCCGGTGAGCAAGAAGGTCGGCGACGGCGCCTATTCGGGCAGCATCGCCAAGCAGGGCTCGATGACCGCCGTGGTGACCGCCACCGGCAACCAGACCTTCTTCGGCCGCGCGGCGAAGCTGGTCGCCTCCGCCGGCGCCAAGTCGCACGCGCAACAGGCCGTGCTGCAGATCGGCGATTTCCTGATCCTGCTGGCGGGTGCCCTGGCCCTGGTCCTGATCGGCTTCCAGGTCTGGCGCGACGTGATCGCGGCCGAGAGCTGGAGCTGGGCCACGCTCGGCAGCATGACCCAGTTCGTGCTCGTGCTGCTGGTCGCCTCGGTGCCGGTCGCGATGCCGGCGGTGATGTCGGTGACCATGGCTTTGGGTGCGCTGGCGCTGTCCAGGCAGAAGGCGATCGTCTCGCGCCTGTCCGCGATCGACGAGCTCGCCGGCGTCGACGTGTTGTGCAGCGACAAGACCGGCACGCTCACCCTGAACCGGCTGACGCTCGACCGGCCGATCCCCTTTGGTGCCGCCCAGCCTGACGACGTCGTGTTCGCGGCGGCACTGGCCAGTCAGCGCAGCAGCGAGGACGCGATCGACCAGGCCGTGCTGCAGGCGGTCAGGAACCCGGCTTCGCTCGATCAGTACAAGCAGGGCGAGTTCACGCCGTTCGACCCGGTCAACAAGCGCACGATCGCCACGGTCACCGACGCGCGGGGCCGCACCTTCCACTACGCCAAGGGTGCCCCGCAGGCGATCGCCGAGCTGTGCAAGCTCGATCCGGTCACGCGCGGCAAGTATGACGGCGAGGTGAGCGAGCTCGCCGGCCACGGCTACCGGGCGCTCGGGGTGGCGAGCTCGACGGACGGCCAGAGCTGGACGCTGGTCGGACTGCTGTCGCTGACCGACCCGCCGCGCCCGGACGCCAAGGAGACCATCGCCGAGACCGGGAAGCTCGGCCTCGCGGTCAAGATGGTCACCGGCGACGATGTCGCGATCGGCAGCGAGATCGCTAGGCAGCTCGGGATGGGTGGGCACCTCCTGGTCGCCAGCGACGTGTTCAAGGCGGGCACCGACCCCGATCACATCCCGCTCGACGCCGCACGCGCGGTCGAGCGGGCGGACGGGTTCGGGCGCGTGTTCCCGCAGCACAAGTACGAGATCGTCAAGAGCCTGCAGGAGCTGGGCCATCTGGTCGCCATGACCGGCGACGGCGTGAACGACGCCCCGGCGCTGAAGCAGGCCGACTGCGGCGTGGCCGTGAGCGGGGCGACCGACGCCGCCCGCAGCGCCGCGGCCCTGATCCTCACCGCCCCGGGGCTCTCGACCATCGTCAACGCGATCGTGGAATCACGGAAAATCTTCGAGCGGATCCAGAGCTACGTCTTCTACCGGATCGCGATGACGCTCGACATCATGTTCGTGGTTGTCCTGTCCTACGTCTTTTTCGGCTTCCAGCCGCTGACCGCGATCATGATCGTGGCGCTGGCGCTGCTCGACGACATCCCGATCATGACCATCGCCTACGACAACGTCGTGCCGGCACCCAAGCCGGTGCGCTGGCGGATGCACAAGATCCTGGTCTTCTCCTCGCTGATGGGCCTGCTCGCCATCGCCCAGAGCTTCGGGCTGGTGCTCGCCGGCATGGAGTGGATGAGCGACCCCGCCCGCATGGCGCAGTTCCCGCTCGACCACGCCCACCTGCAGAGCATGCTGTTCCTGCAGCTCGCCGCCGGCGGCCATCTGCTGCTGTTCGTCGTGCGCACCCGCCGTTCGGTGCTGGAGCCGCCCTTCCCCTCCGCACCTTTGTTCCTCGCGATCGTCGCGACCCAGGTCGTGGCCGTGCTGATGTGCGCCTGGGGCATCCTGGTGCCTCGGCTGCCCTGGCCGCTGATCGGTGCCGTCTGGCTCTACGTGCTGGTCTGGATGATCGTGCTCGACCTGGTGAAGCTGCTCTACTTCCGCATCGAGGAGCGGCGCGATGCACCGGAGGCCGGGCTTGCGAAGCCGATCGGGAGGAGCTGAAGGAGATGAACTACACCAAGAAGCTGATGGTCGAGCCCGGCTCGAAGGTACGGCTCGCAAAGTTCGACCCGGCCTTCCGCGGCAAGGGGTCCGACGAGCAGCCGGCGCTGAAGGAGCTGGAGGAGGCCAAGCAGAAGATCGGCGAGCTGCAGCGCAAGATGTACGGCGACAACCGGCACTCGCTGCTGATCGTCTTGCAGGGGCTGGATGCCGCCGGCAAGGACGGCGTGTGCTGGCACGTGGTCAGCGCCATGGACCCGCAGGGCTGCAAGGTGCAGGGCTTCAAGGCGCCGACCGCCGAGGAGCTCGCGCACGATTTCCTGTGGCGCATCCACCCGCACGCGCCCGCCAAGGGCGAGGTCGCGGTGTTCAACCGCTCGCACTACGAGGACGTGCTGGTCGCACGTGTCCACAAATTGGTGCCGAGGAAGGTCTGGGAACAGCGCTACCAGCTCATCAACGACTTCGAGCGGCTGCTCCATGAGCAGAACGGCACGACGATCCTGAAGTTTTGTCTCGTGGTCTCCAAGAAGGAGCAGTTGCGCCGCTTCGCGCAGCGGCTCGACGATCCGCACCGGCAGTGGAAGATCAGCGACGCCGACTACAAGGAGCGTCCGTTCTTCGACGACTATCTCGAGGCCTTCGACGACGCGCTCGAGCGCACCTCCACCCCACACGCGCCGTGGTTCACGATCCCCTGCGACCATAAATGGTTCCGCAATCTCGCGGTGGCGCAGATCGTGCTCGGCGCGATGGCAGGGATGAAGCTCAAATATCCCGAGCCCACCGTCGACCTCGCCCAGATCAGGCGCGAGTACCATTCGGCCGAGCAGGCCGAGGAGCGCGGCTGATCCGCCTATGGCGGTGAGCGTCACCGCTGCCGTCGACGGCGCGCCGTTCCGTCCGCTGCACCTGTGGCTGTTCCTTTCCGCTGTCGGGGGCACGCTGCTCGACGGCGTATCGGTGTTCATGACCGGGCTCGCCGTGCCGCTGCTGCGGGCGCAGTTCGCGATCGGGCCGCTGGAGGTCGGCCTTCTGGGCTCGGCTCTGGTCCTCGGTGCCGTGGCGGGTGCGGTGCTCGGCGGGCACCTCTCCGACCGGCTCGGCCGCCGGGACGTCCTCCTCGCCGACATGGCGCTCCTGGCCGTCGCCGCCCTGGTGCTGACGCTCGCGGATTCGATCGTCTGGGTGCTGGCGGGGCAGTTGCTGGTCGGCGTCGCCATCGGCATGGATTTTCCCGCTGCCTCCGCCTATGTCGCCGAGATCATGCCCGCGGCCGAGCGGCAGAAGATGGTCGTCGGCACCATCACCTTCCAGGCGGTCGGCATGGTGCTGGCCGCCTCCTTGGGCGTCTGGCTGCTCGAGCAGTCGGGCCAGGGCGAGGCTTGGCGGCTCCTGTTCGCGGCGATCGCGGTCCTGGCCGTCCTGTTCTTCGTGCTGCGGCTCACCGTGCCCGAGAGCCCGCACTGGCTCGCCGAGCACGGCCATCTTGATGCCGCCGCCCGCGTCGCCCGGCGGCTGAACCCGCAACAGTCGGTGACTGCCGAGAGTGCCGCGGCCGCGACGGGCGGTCAGGGTCCGGCCGGCTTCGGCGCCCTGTTCGGCCCGGCCTTTCTCCGGCTCACCGTCCTGACGGCGGGCGCCTGGTTCCTCATGGACATCGCGACCTACGGCGTCGGCATCTTCACGCCCGTGATCCTGCAGTCGCTCGATCCCGCCGCGGGCGTCGATTCGACCCTGGTCTATCGCGAGATCCATGTCGGCCGGGCCAGCGGGCTGGTCGATCTCTTCCTGCTCCTGGGCTTTTTGATGGGCATCTGGCTGGTGCCGCGCGTCGGCGCCATCCGCATGCAGGCGATCGGCTTCGCCGGCATGGTGCTCGGCATGCTGGTCCTGGCCTGGGTCTCGGGCCTGCCGGACCAACCGGGCGCCCGCGGCCATATGGTCATTCTCGGCTTCGTCCTGTTCAACCTCGCCATGAACATGGGTCCGAACTCGACCACCTTCGTCCTGCCGGCGATCCTGTTCCCGACCCGACTGCGCGCGACTGCCGCCGGCTTCGCGGCGGCCTGCGCCAAGGCAGGCGCCACGCTCGGCACCTTCCTCCTGCCGAACCTGCGCGCCGACTATGGAACGACGGTCATGCTCCTGCTGCTCGCCGTGGTCGCCGGGTTCGGCATGCTGGTCACGCTGGTCTTTCGCCCGGACGCGAAGCGGGCCCCGCCGGCTATGGCGTGAGCGGCGCAGTGACGCACGAAAAGACCGCCGGGGCGCGGTCGAGGAGTGTTGGCGGTTCCCCTCGCTTGACCGTCCGGTAGAGTTCCCGACACGGACGCGCCGCGGGGATCGGACAGAGGTGAGCGGAACAGCGCGACAGGTTTGGGCCACGGCCCTGGGTGCGGGGCTGCTCTCGGGCTGCTCGATGGTCGGCCCAGACTTCCAGACGCCGCCCGCCGATCTCAACCCGAGCTGGCTGGCCTCGGGCGAGTCGCGCGTGGCCGAGGACCCCACCAACAATGGCGAATGGTGGCAGAGCTTCAACGATCCGGCGCTGAACCGGCTGATCGAGATCGGCTACACCCAGAACCTGCCGCTGCAGATCGCCGGTGCGCGGGTGCTGCAGTCGCGCGCGCAGCTGGCCGCCACCATCGGCGAGGAATACCCGCAGACCCAGCAGGCGGTGGGCTCGCTCCAGCGCACCCGGGAAAGCGCGCGCGCACCGGGCGCTCCCGAAGGCAACGCGTCGGCGCTCGAGTATACCGAGGCCACCGTCGGCGTGCAGGCCTCATGGGAGCTCGACTTCTGGGGCAAGTTCCGCCGCTCGGTCGAATCGGCGGACGCCGAGCTGGCCGCGAGCGTGGCCAATTACGATGACGTCCTGGTCAGCCTGACCGCGGATCTCGCCAGCGCCTATATCGACCTGCGGACCTTCCAGGAGCAGCTCCGGGTCGCCAAGGACAATGTGAAGGTGCAGGAGGAAGGCCTGCAGATCGCGACCCGACGCTTCCAGGGCGGCGTCACCGACGAGCGCGACGTGCAGCAGGCGCGCACCATCCTGGCCTCGACCCAGGCGACGATCCCGCAGCTCGAGCAGCAGATCGAGCAGACCCGCAACTCGATCGCGACCCTGATCGGCGAGCCGCCGAGCCCGCTCGCGGACCTGCTCGACCAGTCCAAGGGCATCCCGCTGCCGCCGGCGCAGGTCGGCATCGGCATCCCGGCCGACCTGCTGCGGCGCCGGCCGGACATCCGGCTGGCCGAGGCGTCGGCCGCGGCCCAGAGCGCCCAGATCGGCGTGCAGAAGGCCGACCTTTACCCGGCCTTCTCGCTCACCGGCACCTTCGGCTTCGCCGCCAGCGACTGGGGGCCGTTCCAGATCGGCGACATCACCCAGAGCCGCAGCCGCACCTTCGGCTTCGGCCCGAGCGTGGTCTGGGACTTCCTCAACTACGGCCGGATCGAGAATGCCGTGCGCGCCCAGGATGCGGCGTTCCAGCAGGCCTACACCAACTACCAGGAGACCGTCCTGCAGGCGCAGAGCGAGGTCGAGAACGGGCTGATCGGGTTCCGCAAGCAGCAGGAGAAGGCCAGGTTCCTGAGCGAGGCGGTACGCGCGGCGCAGCGCTCGCTGGACCTCGCTTTCGTGCAATACAGCGGCGGGATCACCGACTTCACCACCGTGCTGGTGGCCGAGCAGCAGCTCCTGCAGCAGCAGGACCAGCTCGCGATCACCGCGGGCGAGATTCCGAGCAACCTCGTGACCGCCTATCGCGCCTTGGGTGGCGGATGGCAGGTTCGCCAGGGCAAACAGTTCGTACCGCCGCAGACCATCGAAGCGATGGCCCAGCGGACGAACTGGGGTCGGCTGCTCGATTATGAGGTATTGGTGCCGCCGATCCCGATACCGCGCCCCGCCGAGTTCCGGTGGCCCGAGCCATGAAGCGCCGTTTCGTACCACCTCTGATGCTCGTGGCGCTCCTCGCGGCGTGCAAGGACGAGCAGCGCAACGCCTATGTGGCGCCGCCCCCGCCGCCGGTGACGGTGGCGGCACCCGAGGTGCGCACGGTCACCGACTATATCGAGCTGACCGGCACCACCCAGGCCATCGCCACGGTGGATCTGGTGGCCCGCGTGCAGGGCTTCCTCGACCAGGTCCATTTCCAGGACGGCGCATCGGTCAAGAAGGGCGCCCTGCTGTTCACGATCCAGCAGGACACCTATCAGGCGCAGCTGCAGCAGGCGCAATCGCAGCTCCAGTCGGTGCAGGCGCAGCTGCTGCACGCCGAGACCGAGTTCGACCGCTATTCCGGCCTGTTCAAGCAGAAGGCCGCCTCGGCGGTGGACGTCGACACTTGGCGCGCCAATCGCGACCAGGCACAGGCTGCCGTGCTCGGCGCGCAGGCGCAGCTCGAGCTCGCTCAGATCAACCTCGGCTATACGACCGTCACCGCACCCTTCGACGGCCGGATGGGCCGCCATCTGATCGACGCCGGCAATCTGGTCGGCACCGATAGCGGGACCAAGCTCGCGCAGATCAATCAGATCGATCCGATCTACGCTTACTTCACCATCAACGAGCGCGATCTGCTGCGCATCCGCGCGGAGCGCGCCAAGGCCGGCCAGACCGGCGTACCTGCCGATCAGGTACTCGAGCTCGGTGTCGCCAACGAGGATGGCTTTCCGCACCAGGGCAAGCTCGATTTCGCCGCCATCACCCTGACCGCGGGAACCGGCACGCTCGAGCTGCGCGGCATCTTCCCCAATCCGAACTACGAGCTCCTGCCCGGTCTGTTCACCCGCATCCGGGCGCCGCTCAACGAGCGGCCCGATTCCCTGTTGGTGCCGCAGACGGCGATCGGACGGGATCAGGCCGGCGCCTACGTCCTCACGGTGGGTACCGAGGACGTCGTGCAGCGCACCGGCATCCAGCTCGGGCAGACGGTCGGCACCCTCCAGGTGGTCGACAGCGGCCTGAAAGCCGATGATCGGGTGATCGTCAACGGCCTCGAGCGCGCTGTGCCCGGACGCAAGGTCACGCCGCGCGAGGCGCCGCCAGGCGGGCAGGCCAAACCCGCCTCCCAGGCCGGCTAGCCGCGGATGTTCTCCAGGTTCTTCATCGAGCGGCCGATCTTCGCCGGCGTCGTCGCGATCGTCACCGTGCTCCTGGGCGTGGTGGCGCTGTTGCGGCTGCCGGTGGCTCAGTATCCCGACATCACCCCGCCGACGATCTACGTCACCACCAGCTATCCGGGCGCCAGCTCCACGATCGTCGCCAACACCGTGGGCATCCCGATCGAGCAGCAGGTCAACGGCGTGCCGGGCATGCTCTACATGCAGTCCTACAGCGCGTCGGACGGCACCTACACGCTGATCGTGACCTTCGATGTCGGCACCGACATGGATACGGCGCAGACTCTGGTCTACCAGCGGGTGGCGATCGCCCTGGCCCAGCTGCCGCCGCAGGTCTCGGCCCAGGGCGTCACCGTCAAGCAGCAGTCGACCAACATCCTGCTGTTCGCCAATCTGATCTCGCCGACCGGCGTCTACGACAGCCTGTTCCTGACCAATTACGCCTCGATCAACCTGCAGAGCGAGCTTGCCCGCGTGCCGGGCGTGGCCCAGGTCAACGTGGTCGGCGCCGGCAACTACAGCATGCGGATCTGGCTCGACCCGCAGAAGATGCAGAGTTTCGGGCTGGTGCCCGACGACGTCATCCAGGCGCTGAACCAGCAGAACGTGCAGGTGGCCGCCGGCCAGGTCGGCATTCCACCGCAACCCGTCGACCAGCCGTTCCAGTACACGATCAACCTGTTGGGGCGTCTCGAGCAGGTCGGGCAGTTCGAGGACATCATCGTCAAGTCGGCACCCGATGGCGGCGGCCAGCTTGTGCGCATCCGCGACGTGGCCCGGGTCGAGCTGGGCGCGCAGACCTACAGCACCTTCTCGAACCTCAGCGGGCAGCCGACGGCCGGTCTCGCCATCTATCAGCTTCCCACCGCCAACGCGCTCGAGGTGGAGAAGGCGGTCAAGGCGAAGATGGAGGAGCTCAAGGGCGCGTTCCCCCAGGGCCTCGACTACACGATCCTGTTCGACACCACGATCTTCGTGAACGACGCCATCGACGGGGTCATCGAGACCCTGATCGAGGCCGGCATCCTGGTCTTCCTGACCATCTTCCTCTTCCTCCAGGACTGGCGCGGCACGCTCATCCCGACCATCACCATCCCGGTCTCGCTGATCGGCACCTTCGCGCTGCTGGCCGCGTTCGGCCTGACCATCAACCTGATCTCGCTGTTCGGCCTGGTGCTGGCCATCGCCATCGTGGTCGACGACGCCATCGTCGTGGTCGAGAACGTCTGGCGCATCATGGAGCAGGAGAACGTCGGCCCGAAGGAGGCCGCGATCAAGGCGATGGAGGAGCTGGGCGGCGCCATCGCGGGCGTCACCCTGACCCTCATGTCGGTGTTCGTGCCGGCGACCTTCCTGCCGGGCATCACCGGGCAGATGTACCAGCAGTTCGCGCTGGTGCTCGCCTCCTCGACGGCACTTTCCGCCATCAATGCCCTGACCCTGACCCCGGCTCTGTGCGCGATCATCCTGCGCAAGCCGCAGCCGCCCAGGTTCTTCCTGTTCCGCTGGTTCAACCAGGGCTTCAGCACACTGACCAGGGGCCAGACGGCGACGGTCGGCTTCATGATCCGGCGCAAGTTCGTGACGGTCGCGCTGTTCCTGGGCGTGCTCGCCCTGGGTGCCACCGGCTTCACGCGCCTGCCGACCGGCTTCCTGCCCGAGGAGGATCAGGGTTACGCCATTCTCGGCATCCAGCTTCCCAGCGCCGCCTCGCTCGCGCGCACCCAGGCCACCGTCAAGGAGGTGGAAACCGCCCTCGAGGGCACGCCGGGTATCCTGGGCTGGGTGAGCATCGGCGGCGTCTCGCTGCTCGACAACAGCACGACGCTCGCCAACGGCGCCGTGATGTATCTGGTCTTCACCCCCTTCGCCGAGCGCGAGAAGCAGGGGCTCGACCAGCACACGATCGTCGCGGACGTCCGCCGCCGGATCGCCGGCGTGGAATCGGCGATCACCTTCCCGCTGATCCCCCCGGCCATCCCGGGCCTCGGCGTGTCGAGCGGCTTCCAGATGCAGCTCGAGCTGCAGGGCGGCAGCACCGATCTCGACCTGCTGGCGGCGTCGGCCCTGTCCCTGATCGAGGCCACGCGCAGCCAGTCGGGGATCGCGGCGGTCAACACCTCGTTCCGCAACGACGTGCCGCAGATCTTCGTCGACGTCGATCGCAACCAGGCCGAGAGCCTGGGCGTGCCGGTCGGCAACGTCTTCTCGACGCTGCAGTCCTACACCGGCTCGAGCTACGTCAATCAGTTCAACCTGTTCAATCAGAGCTATCAGACCTACGTCCAGGCCGACAGCCGCTTCCGGCTCGAGCCCAGGGACATCGAGCAGCTCCGCACCCGCAACAATGCGGGTGAGATGGTGCCGCTGGGTGCGCTCGCCGGCATCAGCTACACCCAGGGTGCCGCGACCGTCTCGCGCTACAATCTCTACCCCACCGTGGGGCTGAACGGTGCGGCGGCACCGGGCTTCAGCTCCGGTCAGGCCATGGATCTGGTGGCGCAGGCCGCGGCCGACCGGCTGCCGGCGAACGTCGGCTACTCCTGGACCGGCATGTCCTATCAGGAGCAGATCGTCGGCAATCAGGCGGTGTTCATCTTCGCGCTCTCGATCCTGCTGGTCTATCTGGTGCTTGCCGCCCTCTACGAGAGCTGGACCAACCCGTTCGCCGTGATCATGGCCGTGCCGCTGGCCCTGCTCGGCGTGGTCGGCGGCATGATGGCGCGCAACTTCGGCAACGACATGTACTGCCAGATCGGCATCGTGCTGATGATCGCCATGGCGGCCAAGAACGCGATCCTGGTGGTCGAGTTCGCCCGCGGCGAGCGCGAGAAGGGCCTGCCGCTCGCCCAGGCGGCGCTGAACGGCGCCCGCGAGCGGTTCCGGCCGATCATGATGACCTCGCTCGCCTTCATCTTCGGCATGATCCCGCTCGCCACGGCCCAGGGTGCGGGTGCCGCCGGCCAGCAGGTGCTGGGCACCGCCGTGCTGGGCGGCATGATCACCGCCACTTTGTTCAACAACCTGTTCGTCCCGCCCTTCTACGTCATCCTGCAGGGCTTCAGCGACTGGCTGGGCGGGAAGAAGACGCCTCCGGCAGCCAGGCCGCAGGAGGCCGGTACCACCGCATAGACCACGCCACCCTTCACGGCACCGGGCACGACGCCTCTCGGCCAGGCTTCTTCTCGGCGGCGATGGCACCGAGCAGCGCATCGAAGCACGGGGCCGAGACCTCTTTGATGTGCGCCTTCATGCAGGCCTTGATCCGGCCCTCCCCGGGTGGGACTTCGGCGCACAGCCGCTCGATGTCGCCGGCGCAGGCGCGCGCGATCGTCCGCACCTCCTGCGCCCGGCCCGGTGCGGCGGCGAGCGCGAGCACCGCGCCGAGCGCCAGACCCACGAGCTGTCGCATCTCTCTGCTCTTCCCCTTGCCCCCGCCGAGGTCACGAACGGGTCACCGCCGGGATCGTCCACGTCCCATCGATGATCGAGGGGTCGTTCTCGTTCGGCCAGTACATCCGCAGCATCAGGACGAACTTGCCCGCCGGCGCCGGCAGCCAGTTCGCTTCCTTGTCGGCCCCCGGCGATTCGTGCTGGACCAGCAGGTCGACCGAGCCGTCGGCGTTGGCCTTGAGGTTCTGGCGCGGGCTGATCGAGTAGCGGTTCAGCGGATTGGCGACGAAGAAATAGTCGGCGTCGTACATGGTGAGCGACCAGAAACCCTGTACCGGCGGGGTCCGGCCCTTCGGGAAGCGCATGACGTAGCGGTGCGCGCCGTCATAGGCGTGGCCATCGGCATCCTGCAGGGACGTCGGGTAGACCGCGTCCTGCGGCCGATTGGCGCCGAGCCCGATCGCGGTGATCAGCGCGCGCATGAGATAGTCGGTGCCGTAGAGCCCGGTCTTGGTCGTGAAGCTCCAGCCTTTCTCGTGCTTCACCGCGTCGTTGATCTTGAACTGCAGCATGATCCGGTCGAACGCGGTCCCCGGGATGCGCCGGGCGTAGTCGGCATCGAGCTTGCCGGGGTCGAAGGCCTGGCCGGGCACCAGCCCGATCGTGGCGAACCGCTCGAGCGCGGGCGTGTCGGCGGCCGATGGCGGGTTCGTCCTCATGAGCTCGCCGAGAAGCTTGAAGTAGGCCACGGCGTCGAGCCCGTTCACCTGGTCCCGGACCGCGGTCTTCATGTCGATCGTCGGATCGACCCTGGCGGGCGGAGGCGTGTAGGGCTTGCCGTAGGAGCTGAGCGGGGTGAGCGTGCACTGGTCCTGCAGGGTGTGCACCGCCGCATAGTCCTCGGGTGTGCCGGTGCAGTAGATGCGGCCCAGG
>JBFWWD010000058.1:0-24052 GCA_050246385.1 Geminicoccaceae bacterium | reverse complement strand
TAGCCGCGGTGATTCAGAGGCGAGGGCAGATGCTGGCCGAAGAGCGCGTAGGCGAGAAACGCCGCGCAGATGATCGGCAGCGACGGGCCCATCAGCCGCCGCGACGCCTCGAACACCAGCAGGACGGCCAGCACCCCGACCAGGATGTCGGCCGTGTTCGGGTCGCCCGCGCGCAGGATCAGCTGCTCGTAGAACACCCAATGATAGAGGCCGACCGCGAACGAGACGATGCCCAATCCCCAGTCGAGCCAGCTCCGCGCGCCGGAGTCGCCGCGACTGTTGCTCAGGAGCGCAAAGGTGAGCAGCAGCAGGAAGCCGACATGGACCGAGCGCACGATCTGGCTCGGCAGCGGGCTGTAGGCGGCCGTCCAGAGCTGAAAGGCGGAGAACGCGATCGCGATGCCGTAGGCCACGAGCCCCACTCGGCCCGGGCCCCAGACCAGGCCCGCCGGGTCGTCGCCCGGCTTCAGCGGCGAGCTCACGCCCGCCTACATCATGCCCACCTCGCGATAATATCTCTCCGCACCGGGATGGAGCGGCACCGGCATGCCGATGAGCGCCTGGTCGCGCGTGATCGCCTTGGCCGCGGCATGAGCGGCCGCCAGCGCGGGAAGATTGTCCCAGAGCTCCTTGGTCATGGCGTAGGCGAGATCGTCGGACACCTCGCTGTGGGTGACCAGGAAGTTGACCACGGCGGCCGTCGGCACGTCCGCCTCCTGACCGCTGTAGGTGCCCGCCGGGATGGTCGCGGCGAGATAGGGTGAGCCGACCTGGGCGACGAGATCGGCCGGGACGGGGACGACGGTGATCGGCACGCTGGCGGCGAGATCGCGGATCGAGGCCACGCCGAGCCCGGCGGACTGCAGGGTGGCGTCGAGCTGCCGGTTCTTCATCAGCTCGACCGATTCGGCGAACGGCAGGTACTCGACCTTGCCGAGATCGTCATAGCTGATGCCCGCAGCGCCCAGGATCGCGCGGGCGTTGAGCTCGGTGCCGGACTTGGGCGCGCCGACCGACAGGCGCTTGCCCTTGAGGTCGGCGAGCGCCTCGATGCCGGAATCGGTCGTCGCGACCACCTGGATGTAGTTGGGGTAGATGGCGGCGATGCCGCGCAGCTTGTCGAGCGGCTTGCTGAATCCGGCTGCCTCGTCGCCCTTGAAGCCGAGGAGCAGAGAATCACCGAGGGTGAAGGCGATCTCGCCCTTGCCCTGCTGCAGGAGATTGAGGTTCTCGACGGAGGCCTTGGTCGCCTGGACGGAGGTGCGGGTATCCGGGATCGTCTCGCCATAGATCTTGGCCAGCGCGACGCCCAAGGGATAATAGACGCCCGCCGTGCCACCCGACAGGACATTGATGAACTGCTCGGCGCGGACGGCGGCCGTCGGTGCACACATCGCGCCCGCGGCCAGGGCGAGTACGAAACGGCGGGTCGTCGGTGTCACGTTTGCCTCCCGGTTGACGCCGGCCGGGGAGGTCCGACGCGTGTCGGCCCCGACCCATATCGAATGCGGTCGCCGAGGTCGAGTTCCGGCGTTCGCAAGGGTTAGAGTGGGAAGAAATAGGGGATCAGCAGGCTGGCCGAAAGCCAGGTGATGATGTTGAGGGGCAACCCGATCTTGACGAAGTCGGTGAACCTGTAGCCGCCCGCATTGTAGACGAACGTGTTGGTCTGATAGCCGATCGGGGTCGCGAAGGCGTTGCTCGCGCCGAGCATCACGGCGACGACGAACGGGCGCGGATCGACGCCAAGTCCCATCGCCAGCCCGATCGCGATCGGCGTGAGCAGGATCGCGGTGGCGTTGTTGCTCAGGAACTCGGTCAGGATCATCGTCAGCAGATAGGTGATCGAGAGGATCGCCAGCGGATTCAGCCCGACGATGACACTCATCACCGCATCGACGATGAGCTGGGCGGCGCCGCTGCTCTCCATGGCCCGGCCGAGCGCCAGGCTGCCGAAGATCAGCATCAGCATGGGCCAGCGCAACGAGGCATAGGCCTCGTCCGCGTCGAGGCAGCCGCCGACGATGACCACCACGGAGGCGATCAGGGCGAGCGCGCTGATCGGCATGACCTCGAAGCTCGCCAGGACGATGACGGCCATCAAGGCCGCGAGGGCCAGCCAGCCGCGATCGCGACGCAGAGGCTGCTCGGTCGGCGCGGAGAGGCTCACTAGGGCGCCCTGCTCGAACAGTCGCTTGAGCCCGTCCGGCGGTCCTTCCATCAGGATGGTGTCGCCGAAGGCGAGCCGCACCTGATCGAAATTGCCGCCCAGATTCTCGCCGTGGCGATGCACGGCGAGGATGTAGACGCTGTACTGCCGGCGCAGGTTGAGATCGGCGAGCCGATAGCCGACGAACCGCGAGTGCGGCCCGACGATCCCCTCCATGACCAGCGTGTTCTGGGCGGCGATCGGCTCGAGGGCGTGCTGGCCGGTGCCGCCGAACAGCACGTCGCTCTTCTCGCGCAGACCGATGACGTCGCCCACATTGGTGCGCAGCACGATCCGGTCGCCGGCCTGCAGCACCACCTTGTCCATCTCGGCGGCGAGTGAGACCCGGTCGCGGATCACGTCGATGGCGCGGGCGTTGAGCTTCTTGGCGACCCCCGACTCGTCCGCGGTGGTCCCGATCAGCGGGGAGCCCAGGGGCACCAGCACCTCGGTCAGGAACTGACGCTGCCGCACACCCAGCAGGCCCGAGAGCGTGTCGCGGTTCGGCAGGATACGGAGCCCGATGGTGCAGAGATAGATGATGCCGACGATCGTCAGCGGAACGCCGACCGGCGCGATCTCGAACAGGCTGAACGGGGCGAGGCCCAGCTGCCGTGCCGCGCCGTCGGCGACGATGTTGGTGGAGGTGCCGATCAGGGTGCACGTGCCGCCGAGCACCGTGGCATAGGAGAGCGGGATCAGGAGCTTCGAGGCGCTGAGGCCCAGGGTATGGGCCAGCGCGAATGTCACCGGGGTCAGGATGACCACGACCGGCGTGTTGTTCATGAACGCGGAGACCGTGGCGGCGCCCGCCGTCAGCGTGACGATGCCGATCAGCGGCGAGGCTGAGGCGTAGCGCGACAGGAGCTGGCCCGCCTTCTCGACCACGCCGGTCCGCTCGAGCGCAGCGCTCAGCACGAACATCGCCGCGACGGTGATCGGCGCCTCGTTGCTGAAGACGGCGAGCACCTCCTTGGTCGAGAGGACGCCCGTGACGAGAAGCAGCGATACCCCGATCATCGCCACCACGTCGACGCGGAAGCGCTCCGTCACCATGGTCGCGAACACGACCACGAGCAGGACGAGGACGAAGTACGGCTCGATCAGCTCCCAGCTCATACGGGCGGAGAGCAGCACGAGCCGCGGACATGCGGCGGGCCTGCGGGCATCGTCACTCCCGGCGGCTCATGTTCTTGCGAGGGCTGCCGAGCCCCTTAGTCGAGCGCCGGTACGGCTGCAAGCGGCGCGGTGGCCATGAAAGGGCTGGCCTGCGGCATCGGCCCGGCTAGGTTGCGGCGGCACCAAGGGAGGCTTCGCGCATGCTCATCGGCCTGGATCCACTGCTCAACGGCGACGCGCTCGCGGTTCTCCGCGACATGGGGCACGGCGACAGCGTCGTGCTCGCCGACGCCAACTTTCCGGCGCACTATCTCGGCCCTCCCGCGATCCGGATCGACGCGGATGCCGTCCGCGTGGGCCGCGCCGTCCTCTCGGTGATGCCGCTCGACGGGTTCGTCGACGCGCCGGTACGCCGGATGGAGGCCGATGGCCGCAAGGAGTTGAACGACGCGCATCGCGACTTCGCCGCGATGGTCGAGGACGTCGCGGGGTCCTGGGTGATGGGATCGATCGAGCGCTTCCGCTTCTACGAGGAGGCGCGCGGATGCGTGGCCGTGTTCGCCACGCAGGAGATGCGCCCCTACGCCAATTTCATCCTGACCAAGGGGGTCATCGCGCCCGACGGCTCGGTCGTCCGCCCGGAGCGGCCGGTACGGCGGCCGAAGGGGCTGCGCCCCTAGCCGGCCAGGGCTGCGGCGGCGGTCAGCACGAGCGGCAAGGTGGCGAGCGCGGCGACGGTGGTCACGGTCACCAGGGCCGCCATCAGCTCGGCATCGCCGCCGAGCAGGCGTGCCAGAATGTAGGACGAGGTCGCGGTCGGCACAGCAGCCGCCAGTGCCACCACCTCGACCGGAGCACCGCGCAGTCCGAGCAGCAGGGCGAGGCCGACGCCGAGCGCCGGCCGCAGCACCAAGTGCGTCAAGGCGGTCAGGCCGACCAGACCGGCGCGGCCCAACGCATGGGCCGGGCGAAGGCCGGCGCCGACCGTGAGCAGGCCCAGCGTCAGGGTGGCTCGGCCGAGTATCGCCAGGGGCTCGACCACGATATCGGGCAACCGCAACCCGCTCAGATTGAGCGCGAGGCCGACGAGACAGGCGAGGATCAGCGGGTTCGTCACCACCGCCCGCAGGAGGCTCCAGGCGTCGGTCGGCCCCGCACTGCCGTGACGCGCCAGGGCGACGACGCTCATCAAGTTCGCAACCGGAACCATGACGGCAACGGCCAAGGCGACGAGAGGCGTAGCCCCGGGCGGGACGACGGAGGGTGCCAGGGCCAGCGCGACGTAGGTGTTCCAGCGCACCAGGCATTGCAGGATGCTGGTGTAGGTCGGACCGCTGAGCGACAGCTGCTGGCGGAGCAGCCGGGCGCCGAGCGCCATCAGGACCTGCGTCGTGACCAGGACCACGGCCATGCGCACGACCGGCAGGCCGGTCAGCTCGGCCTGGGCCAGCTCGCGAACCAGCAAGGCCGGGAACAGGACGAAGTAGACCAGGCGGTCGATCGGCGCCCAGGACGGCTCGGGCATGAGGCGCGATGCGCGGAGCAGATAGCCGAGCCCGATCATCATGGCCACCGGAGCGAGCGCATCCAGCAATCGCGGTCTCCTCGCCGTTCCTGTGGCCGGGACGCCACGAATGGTCATGCGACAGCAGGGCGTGCGCTACAACATGGAGTTGTTCGCGATCGGATGCGGCGCCGGGGCCTTTGCCAAGCCCGGGAGGTCGGGCTACTTCTCGGTAATCCGGAAGGGGCTCGTCAGGGCCCCGAGGTCTCGCCGCCTGGCCAGCCGCGCCGTCGACCCGGCGAACGCCTCCCGGATCGCTGTGACGGAGTGGGCTCTCGATGAGTTTTTCGCTGGCGAACCTCGACCTCCGGTACGAGCCGTTCCCGATCGGTGTGGCCCGCCCCATCATGGACGATGCCGATTACTCCGCCCACCTGGACAGCTACCCGCCGGTCGAGCTGTTCGAGTACATCCCCAAGGTGGGCCACAAATACTGCCTGTCCGAGAAGTACCATCCGGACAAGTACCACGCCTGGATCAAGGACCACGCGCGCTGGAGCGAGTTCCACCGCTGGATCAAGTCGCCCGACTTCGTCTTCGGCGTGCTCGACGAGCTGGCGCGGCGTTCGGTCGATCTCGGGTTCAAGCGGCGAAGCTCCGCCCAGCTCGTACGGCGGCGCCTGCGCAGCCTGATGCGCGGTCGCTGGTGGCAGGGCGAGGACCGGCTTTCGGCCCGGTTCGAGTTCTCGATGCTGCCGGCCGACGGCGGCTCGGTCACACCGCATACCGACAACCCCGACAAGATCGTCACCATGGTGGTTTCGATGGCCAAGCCTGGCGAATGGGACCCGGTCTACGGTGGCGGCACCGAGGTCAACCGTCATCGCCGCCCGGAGCTGAGCTTCAACCGTATGAACGGCAAAGCCGAGTTCGAGGACATGGAGCTGCTCGACATCTACGAGTTCGAGCCCAATCAGTGCGTCGTGTTCGTGAAGACGTTCAACTCGTGGCACTGTGTCCGACCGATGCAGGGTCAAGGCTCGCACGCGATGCGGCGGACGCTCACGATCAACATCGAGCACGAGCACTGAGCCCGCTCAGGCGCAGCAGTTCCAGGTAGCGATCGACCGAGCGCCTGACCGAGAACAGCTCCGCGCGCCCGCGCAACAGCTCTGGTGGGGGCGCTTGATCGAGGGTCGCGGCAATCGCCTGCGCCATGGCCGGGCTGTCGGCTACCGGAACGAGCCGGCCGTAGCGGCCACCGTCGAGGATCTCGCGCGGGCCGCTCGGGCAGTCGGTGCTGACTGCGGGGCAGCCGCAGGCAAGTGCCTCGACCAGGACGTTGCCGAGTCCCTCCCAGCGCGAGGAGAGCACGAAGCAGGCCGCACGCGCCATCCAGGCCTGCGGATTGTCGACGAAGCCCGGGAACAGGACGTCTCCCGCGATGCCCAGCTCGGCCGGCAGCGCAAGAAGCTCCTCCTTATGAGCCTGATCCTTCGCATCGCCGCGGACATCGCCCAAAATCACCAGCCGGGCCGGGCGTTCGGCGCGCATCTGCGCGAAGGCGCGGATCAGGGTCGCGAAGTCCTTCTGTGGCTTCAGCATGCCCACGCCTAGGATCACGGGCGGGGCACCTGGAGCGAGCCAAGGGTGGTCCAGGGGTGCCGCAGCGCGCGCCTCCAGATGCGGCCCGGTAACCGGATTGTGCACCGTCCGCACCCGCTCGCGCGGCAGGCCCGCGAAGGTGGCCATGTCCTCGGCAATGCCGTCCGAGACCGCGACCAGGGCCTCGGCCTCGGCGTAGGCATGGCGGGCGAGGGCCGGAGCGACGTCGTAGCGCCAGGCTTCCGACCCGTCGTCGCGAGCGATCCTGAACCGGTTGTGCTCGGTCATGACGAGCGGGGCGTGGCTGTCCGTGAGGCGTCTGGCCCAGAAAGCAACGAGGTTGAGCGGTGCCGTCGCGGCGATGATGCCATCCGGGCGCTCGCGCCGGAGATAGTCGGCAAAGCTCGCAAGGTGCCGGAGCTTGCCACTCGGCGGGCGGCGGGACGTGATCGCGGCGAGCAATGCTGGCGCGACGCGCGGGTCGGCGCGCACGGCCCGGGCACAGGTACTCGCGGCGCCACCACGATCGAGCATCACCACCCTGGCCGCCGACGGAACCATGTGCGCGAGGTCGTGCCGCTCCCGCCCGACCACCAGGTCGACCTCGTAGCCGGCCGCGATCAGGCCGTCCGCCAGCCGCAGGAACGAGGTGCCGACCCCGCCGCCGCGGAAGCTCCCGAACAGAAGCGCGATCCGACGACCCGCCGACCCGCTCAGGCGAGCGCCTCGATGTTGATGGTGAGCGTGCGACGCAGCTTGCCGGCCGGGCCGCGCATCGGTGCCACCGAATGCCACGAGTTGAACGTCTTGACGAACAGCACGCACTGATTGGGCGTGAACGGGTAGGTGTGCAGGACCCCCATCTCGTCGAAGCTCGCGACCCGATTGATCTGATTGAACGTCTTGGTCTCGTCCTTCGGCCAGTTGACGTCCGTCCCGCCGCCGAAGGCCTGATCCCATTCGCCGTCCTCGAGGATCGACAGGATCATGGTGACGATCTTGGTCGGGGCGTCGGTGTGCGGCGGCAGGTTGCCGCCATCGGCCGGCAGGGCCGAAAACTCGAAGCGGGCCTCGAGCGGCACGTAGCCGGGCGCGCGCTTGCCGCGCAGCACGCTCTTCGCCTTGCGGACCGCGCGCAACCCGGGCGGCACGTAGCGATAGCCCAGGTCGATGCCGTGGCCGGCCAGCATCTCGAGCGCGCCGTAGACGAAGTCCCGGCTCTTGATCCACTTATGAAAATCGCGCCAAAGCGCGTTGCGCTGGACGAAGTCGTTGTACTTCTTCACGTTCTCCTTGGGCGAAAGGGTGAACTTGCGGCCCTTCTTGCCCATCTGCTCGAAGCTCTCGAACAGCTCGACCGGCGGGAAGTTCGCGACCAGCTCGCCATAGCGGGCATCCGGCATCACCGGCTTGGCGATCCCGATCGGGAACGGCGTGTAGCGGAACTCGGCTCGATCGTAGTCGAAGAACATTGCGCGCCCTTAGCCTCGGTCGTCGGCGCGGTTGTCGCGGACGGAGCCGCTACCCGTCAACCGCCGGGACGAGCGGGATGCCGGTGCGCAGAGCCACCGCGGTCTCGCTGGTCCACAGGCACCCGCGCGCGCTCTGGATCGCGGTGAGGAGCGCGACATCAGTGTCGGCATGCTTGCTCAGGGCGCTGCCGCGCTGGTCGATCAGCGGATTGTGGCCGTAGGCATGGCTGAGCGTGAAGTCGAAGCCGGCGAGGATGGCGTTGTCGAAGCCGTGCTCGGCGAGAGCCAGCGCCAGCGCCACGAGCCCGGTCGATGGGCGCTTGTGCCGCACGAGCCGGGTCAGATCGGGCGCGTCGCCGGCGAGCTCGAGCA
Source organism: Geminicoccaceae bacterium (assembly GCA_050246385.1). Taxonomy (GTDB): domain Bacteria; phylum Pseudomonadota; class Alphaproteobacteria; order Geminicoccales; family Geminicoccaceae; genus Benzoatithermus. Next base: position 15,771 of record JBFWWD010000058.1, on the reverse strand, counting down.
GCAGGCCGTCATAGCTCTCCGTCGGGCGCTGAACGAACTGCGCGAAGCGCAGGCCATGCCGGCGCAGCAGATGCCGCACCCAGGGCGCCTGAAGGCGCCAATTGCGCAGGCGGTAGCGCGTGCGATGCCAAAGCGATTTCGGCAGCGGGCGGGGCAGGAAGTAAACCTCTCCGGCGTCCAGCCCCTGCAGGGCGGCCAGGGAATGCCGGTCGCTCGGATTGCCGGAGCCGAGCACCGCCGAGACGACCGTGAACAGAGGTGCGCGCAGCCCGTGGGCCTGCGCGGAGAAGCCCGACGCGTTCGCACAGGCGAGCGCCGAATAGGCACCGGGTGGCGGCAGGCGAGGGTGCGGCTTGGAGCCGAGGATCAGGATCGTGCTCGCGGCAGGCGGCCGATCGGGCATCGCCGTGAGGGCCGTAGGTGGTGGCGGTGCAATCTGATGGGCGGCCATGTTCGCGACGTCGGACAGGATCATCTATTCCGCTCTTACGGACAGCGATACCGCGCTGGGTGCAAGTGCCGGCTTGACACAATCGCGCAGTCTGCGCTCGTCGGCGGTCGTGCCGCCACAAGAGAGGCGAACCAGCCGTGGACATCGTCACTCCGGGTGCAGCCAATCTCTGGCTGTTCGTCAGCGCCGCCGTGGCGCTCCTGGTGGTACCGGGGCCGGCGGTGCTCTACATCGTCGGCCGCGCCGTCGAGCAGGGCAGGGCCGCCGGCCTGGTGTCGATTCTCGGCATCCATGTCGCGACGCTCGTCCATCTCTGCGCGGCGACCATCGGGCTCTCCGCCCTGCTCGCGTCGTCGGCCCTCGCCTTCGGCATCGTGAAGTACGCGGGCGCGGCCTACCTCATCTGGCTCGGCTGCAGGAAGCTGTTCGGCCGCGTCGATCTTGCGCAGAACGGAACACGGATCGCCGCCCACAGCCATTGGCGGCTTTTCCGGGACGGCTTCATCGTCAATCTGCTCAATCCGAAGACCGCTCTGTTCTTCCTGGCTTTCCTGCCGCAGTTCGTCGAGGTCGGCCGCGGCCATGTCTCCATGCAGATCGCCTTTCTCGGTTTGCTGTTCGTCTTGCTCGGGTTGCTCAGCGATGGCTGCTACGCGCTGGCCGCCGGCACGGCGGGCGGGTGGCTCAGGCGCAGCAGCGCCTATCTCGGCGCCGAGCGCTACGTGAGCGGCGTGCTGTTCATCGGGCTCGGCCTGACCGCCGCCTTCGCCGGCAACCAGCGCAAGTAGTGCCGCCAGGAACCGCACCTCGATCGGTGAGTTCCGGGAGCGCGCAGGGTCATTCTGGAGGCGGCGATGCCTAGAGGCGACAAGTCGGCCTATACGGACAAGCAGAAGCGGAAGGCCGAGCATATCGAGGAGAGCTACGAGAGCCGCGGCGTCGGCGAGCAGGAAGCAGAGCGCCGCGCCTGGGCGACAGTGAACAAGGAGAGCGGCGGCGGCAACAAGAGCGGCTCGGGGCGCGGCAAGCCGGACAAGCACGTCTCATCGCACAAGGGCGGCAAACTGGGCGGCGAAGCCTCGGCCTCGCGCTCCAAGGCCGACCGGAGCGCCTCGGCCAAGAAGGCGGCGGCGACACGCAAGCGCAACGCCGAGCACCGGGCCTCGGCGCACGGCTGAGGCACGGCATCGAAGCTGCCACTCAATCCACGAACGGGTCCCTCACCAGGATGGTGTCGTCACGGTCGGGGCTGGTGGAGAGCAGCGCCACCGGGCACTCGACCAGCTCCTCGAGGCGTTTGACGTATTTCACCGCGTTGGCGGGGAGCTGGGCGAAGCTGCGGGCACCCTGGGTGGTCTCCTCCCAGCCCTCCAGCTCCTCATAGACCGGCTTGGCCGCCGCCTGCGCGCACATGCCCGCCGGCAGGTGATGCAGCAGCTGGCCGCCCAGGGTGTAGGCGGTGCAGACCTTGAGCGTCCTCATGCCGTCCAGCACGTCGAGCTTGGTCAGCGCCAGACCCTTGATGCCGCCGAGCTTGACCGCCTGACGCACCAGCACGGCATCGAACCACCCGCAGCGGCGCGGCCGGCCGGTGACGGTGCCGAACTCGTGGCCGCGCTCGCCAAGCCCCTTGCCGATCTCGTCGAACAGCTCGGTCGGGAACGGGCCGGCGCCGACGCGGGTCGTGTACGCCTTACAGATGCCCAGCACGAAGCCCACGCTGTCGGGGCCGGTGCCGGAGCCCGACGCCGCGGCCGCCGCGACCGTGTTGGACGAGGTCACGAACGGGTAGGTGCCGTGGTCGACGTCGAGCATCGTGCCCTGGGCACCCTCGAACAGGATCCTGCGCCCGGTGCGCTTGAGCTCGGCGAGGCGCAGCCAGACGGGCTCGGCGAACGGCAGCAGCTTGGGGGTGAGGACCGTCAGCTTCGCCAGCAGCGCGTCGCCGTCGACCTCCTCGATGCCGAAGCCACGACGCAGCGCATTGTGATGCAGCAGGAGCTCGTGAATCTTGGCCGGCAGGGATTCCGGGTCGGCCAGATCGCAGACGCGGATCGCGCGGCGAGCCGCCTTGTCCTCGTAGGCGGGACCGATCCCGCGGCCGGTGGTGCCGATCTTGCCGGTGCCCTGGTTGCTGCCTTCGCGGGCGGCCTCGCGTGCCCGGTCGAGCTCGGCATGCAGCGGCAGGATCAGCGCCGCGTTCTCGGCGATGCGCAGGGTGTCGGTGCCGATCGCCACGCCCTGCCCCCGTAGGCGCTCGATCTCCTCGAGCAGCGCCCACGGGTCGACCACGACGCCGTTGCCGATCAGCGACAGCTTGCCCTTGCGCACCACGCCCGAGGGCAGCAGCGACAGCTTGTAGGTGACGCCGTCGATCACCAGCGTGTGGCCGGCATTGTGGCCGCCCTGGAAGCGCACGACCACGTCGGCTCGCTCGCTGAGCCAATCGACGATCTTGCCCTTGCCCTCGTCGCCCCACTGGGCGCCGACGACCGCGACATTGCTCATGGCACTCGGCTCGACACGGGCTCTCTCCCTGGCGCGACGGCGCCGCTGCTCCTACACCGGGCGCCGGGCTTAGGCCAGCCCGAGGCGGACCCCGCGGCCGTCGGCCACCTACCCCTGAACAGCGGAGGCAATCTTGAAGCCCGACATCCTGCTCGTCGACCCGATGATGCCGGCCATCGAGGAGCGCCTCGACGGCACCTACACGGTGCACCGGCTGTTCGCGGCGCCCGACCGCGGCGGGCTCGTGACGAGTGTGGCGCCGAAGGTGCGCGCGGTCGTGGCCGGTGGCGTCTCGGGTGCGGGCCGCGCACTGATCGACGCTTTGCCGGCACTGGAGATCATCGCAATCAACGGGATCGGCACCGATGCGGTCGACCTCGAGCGTGCGCGCGAGCGTGGCATTCGGGTCACCACCACGCCCGACGTGCTGACCGACGACGTCGCCGATCTCGCGATCGGCCTGCTGATCGCCGCCGCGCGCCGGCTCTGCGTCGGCGACCGCTATGTGCGCGAGGGGCGGTGGACGGGACGCGCACCGTTCGCCCTGGCGCAGCGAGTCAGCGGCAAGAGGCTGGGCATCGTCGGCATGGGCCGGATCGGCCGGGCCGTGGCGAAGCGGGCGGAGGGCTTCGGGCTGGAGATCGCCTACACCGATCTGCGCCCCTTTCCCGATCTGTCCTATGCCTATCAGGCCGACCTCGTGAAACTGGCGAGGGAAACCGATTTCCTGGTCGTCGCCGCGGCCGGCGGTCCGCAGTCGCGGGGCATCGTGAACGCGGCCGTGCTCGACGCGCTCGGCCCGCGCGGCATTCTGGTCAACGTCGCGCGCGGCAGCGTGGTCGAGGAGCCGGCGCTGGTCGCGGCACTGCAGGAAGGCCGTCTCGGCGGGGCCGGGATCGACGTGTTCGTCGACGAGCCCAAGGTGCCCGAGGCGCTCTGGGCCATGGAGCAGGTGGTCCTGCAGCCCCACCGCGCCAGCGCCACGGTCGAGACCCGGGTGGCGATGGGCGAGCTGGTCCTCGCCAATCTCGCCGCGCACTTCGCCGGGCAGCCGCCGGTCACTCCGGTCGTCTGATGCCGGGCCGCGTGCGTCCGACCGTTCTGCGAGTTAGGCGGCTTGCGGACCCTCGACGGGGAAGCCGACCGCCTTCCACTCGGGATAGCCGTCCTCCAGCCGGCGGGGCCTGAAGCCGCGTGCCCGACGGCCCGACGGTCAGGCTGGGGCTCAAGGAGAACTGGCGGCAGTTCGCGCTGCTGGTCCTGATCAACGCGTTCGTCGGCGGCATGGTCGGGATCGAGCGGACGGTCGTGCCGCTCATCGGCGCCGAGGAGTTCGGCGTCGTCTCGACGACGCTGGTCGTATCCTTCATCGTCAGCTTCGGGGCGGTGAAGGCGCTCGCCAACCTGGTTTCCGGCCAGCTCGCCGACGCCTGGGGACGCAAGCGCGTGCTCGTTCTCGGCTGGCTCCTCGGCCTGCCCGTCCCGTTCATGATCATCTGGGCGCCGAGCTGGGAATGGATCATCGCCGCCAATGCGCTGCTCGGCGTCAACCAGGGGCTTGCCTGGTCGATGACCGTGATCATGAAGATCGACCTCGTCGGACCGAGATCGCGCGGCCTCGCCGTCGGCCTGAACGAGTTCGCGGGCTATCTCGCCGTGGGCCTGACCGCGTTCCTCACCGGCTACCTCGCATCGCGTTACGGGCTTCGTCCGGCACCGATCTATCTCGGCGTCGGCTACGCCGTCCTGGGCACGGTACTGTCGGTAGCGCTGGTGCACGACACTAGAGATCACGTGCGGCTGGAGGCTGCGGCGCATTCGCGGCAGCCGGCGGTGATCGGCTTTGGCGAGGTCTTCGCGCTCACCTCGTTCCGGAACCGGAATCTGTTCGCGGCCTCACAGGCCGGCCTGGTCAACAATCTCAACGACGGCATGAGCTGGGGCATTTTCCCGCTGTTCTTCGCCTCCTTCGGCCTCGGCATCGAGCGCATCGGCATCCTCAAGGCGGTCTATCCCGCGAGCTGGGGCGTGTTGCAGATCGCTACCGGCCACCTGAGTGATCGCTGGGGGCGGAAAGGTCTGATCGTCGCCGGGATGTGGATTCAGGCCGCGGGCCTGATGCTCACCGCCACGACGCGCAGCTTCGCATGGTGGCTGTTGGCGAGCCTCCTGCTCGGTCTCGGCACGGCCATGGTCTATCCGAGCTTGATCGCGGCCGTCTCCGACGCCTCGCACCCGTCCTGGCGCGCCCGGTCGCTCAGTGTGTACCGGTTCTGGCGCGATCTCGGCTACGCGATCGGCGCGCTCGCCGCGGGGCTGATCGCCGACCGATTCGGGCTGTCCTGGGCGATCGCATCGACCGCCGGGCTGACCTTCCTCTCGGGCGCGCTTTACTGGCTGGTCAGCGAGGAGGCCAGATAGAGCCGGCCTGATCCGAAGCCGCCTGGCGGCCGCGGGCGGATCTCGTACCGGATGCGAACGCGGCGTCATGAGCTCGGACGGGCCGCTGGTCGGGGTCCGCAACCATCGAGCCTGCGTGCCGTTGGTCCAGGGTGGCCGCGCCGCGGACGCGGCGTGGCGAAGAATCCCGGCCAACGGAGCGACTTGCCATGGGCCTCTTTTCCCGAGACATCGAGAAGCTCGACGATCTGTTCGTCCATCAGCTCGAGGACATCTACTACGCCGAGCATCAGATCACCCAGGCGCTGCCGACGATGATCAAGAAGGCGACCAACGCACAGCTCAAGCAGGGCTTCGAGACCCACCTCGCCGAGACGCAGAACCAGATCAAGCGGCTCGACCAAGTGTTCGAGATGCACGGCAAGAAACCGCAGGGCGCGAACTGCCCGGCGATCGACGGCATCCTCGAGGAGGCCAACGACGTGGCCGGCGACATCGCCGACAAGAACGTGCTCGATGCTGCGCTGATCGCCTCCGCGCAGGCCGTGGAGCATTATGAGATCACCCGCTACGGCACGCTGATCGCCTGGGCGAAGCAGCTCGGCCGACCGGACTGCGCGAGCGTTCTGGAACAGACCCTGAATGAGGAGAAGGCGACCGACCGGAAGCTCACCGCGATGGCGGAGAGCAAGGTCAACCAGCAGGCGGCATAGGCCGCGCGATCCGTGATCGAGCCGGGCGGGGCGTGCCCCGCTCGAGCCTCAGAGAAGGAAGTCCCCTGCCTTCATGGCGATCGACTGATCGAGCACGATGACCAGCTCGGCGCCGGGCGTCGTGTCGGAGGTGTTGGCCTCGATGTAGGTGTGGCCGCCCGACTGGTAGAAGTGCAGCTGGCCGACTGCGGTGAACGCCGCCTTGCCGATGAAGGTGAGGTCCTGCACGCCGTCGATGCGCTGGTTGCCGTCCACGTCGCGCAGATCGATCCGGTCGCCCTGGGACCGGCTGAAGTCGGTGATGTGGTCCGGGCTGGTCGAGGGACTGTCGGACGTCTGATTGTAGTCGAAGCGATCGGCGCCGCCGCGGCCGGTCAGCAAGTCCGAGTCGAACGACCCATTCAGCACGTTGGCGCGCCCATCGCCCGCCAGGCGATCCGCATAGGGCGTGCCGACCAGGTTCTCGATCTCGAACAGGCGGTCGTGACCGGTGGTGGTGCCGGTGGCGGTGCGGCTGGCCAGGTCGGCCACCACGCCGCTGCCATAGTTGTATAGGCTTGCCGTGTCGTTGCCGGCACCGCCATACAGGTCGTCGTCGCCGAAGCCGCCCTCCAGCAGATCATTGCCGCCGCCGCCGTAGAGCTTGTCGTTGCCGTCAAGGCCGCCCAGGTGATCCGCCCCACCTTCGCCGTAGAAGACGTCGCCCTGTTCGCCGCCCGTCATCAGGTCTCGATATTTGGAGCCGATGACGCCCTCGATGCCGTAGAGCTGATCACCTTCGGCATGGCCGTAGTGGCCGATCAGGTCGGTCAGGCTGACATACACGCCGACTGGCGAGCTGCGGTAGCTGGCATAATCGAAACCCACGCTGCCGAAGATGCCATCGCCGCCAGCTCCCCCCTCGATCACGTCATCGCCGTCGAGACCCACAAGGTTGTCGTTGCCGCCGAGCCCGAAGATCTGGTCGGCGCCTTTGGTGCCGTTGATGTTATCTGCGGCATTTGTACCCGTGAACTTGGCCATAAGCGCTTTTCCCTGTGCTCGCGATGTTCATGGAGTCTCGGTGAGACTGCTCGCTTCATGTTTCAACCGTATGTCATTGTGAGCTGGCGCTCTGCCGAGATCGCTCGAAGCGAGGCGCGAGGCAGGAAGCAGGTCCGTTCGCCACCTGCCTCCTCGCCGAACTGCCGCGCGAGGGCTCAGCGGCGGACGATCACCGCCTCGAGATACTCGCCGGGAATGACCAGCGAACCTGGCCCTGCAACATTCAGCTCCTGCATCAGCTCGATCAGATCGCGTTCGAGATCCGCGCCCTTGTCGGCCGGCAGCGCGGCGAACGCCTTGTGTACTGGTCCGTACCAGGTCCGGAACACCTCGACGAAGTGCGCCGCCGAGCGATAGCGGAAGTTGAAGCTCTGGCGCGTCGCCCGGATCTGGGCGGCCTCGTCGCGAAACAGCGTCGCGAGGTGGGCCTCGTCGCCCCACAAGGTCGGCGGGTTCAGGCCGGGAGGCGGCGGCAGCTGGCGCCCGAGCACCTTGAACATGCGGCCGATGAAGCCGCCCGGCGTCCAGCTCGCGAGGCCGATGCGACCGCCGGGTCGGCAGACGCGGGCCAGTTCGGCCGCGGCCTTGGCCTGGTCCGGCGTGAACATGACGCCGAAGGTCGACAGCACGGCGTCGAAGCTCCCGTCCGCGAACGGCAGCGCCTCGGCATCCGCGACCTGGAAGGCGACGTCCAGCCGCTCGGCAGCCGCCCGCTCGGCACCGCGGTCGAGCAGGGTTTGCACATAGTCGGTCGAGGTGACCCGGCAGCCGCACCGGGCGGCGGCGAGCGTCGCGTTCCCGTTGCCGGCGGCGACGTCCAGCACCTCCTCGCCCCAGCGCAGGTCGCAGGCCTCGGCGAGTCTTTCGCCGACGATCTGCAAGGTGGTGCCGATCACGGCATAGTCGCCGCTGGCCCATGCCGCTTGTTGGCGCGCCTTCACCGGCGCCAAGTCGGTCAGTGTATCCATGAGAGAGATCCTCCTGATGATGACAAGATAAGGTGTCGCGCAAGTCGCCTGTTGGCAAATATCTATATAGAACACGGCCATCAATCTCTTGCTGGAATCCTATTTGAGATATGACAGTATTATATCGTAATCCAAGTGTACTATCGAATCAGCGATCGAGCGGCAGTCTAGCAGGCCAGCGTGGAGGCAGTCGTGGTAGACCGCGTGGAATCGCGCGTGGAATCGGCTTCGGAGCAGGCTCGCCGCGGGTCGGGCCATCCTTCCTGTCCGCAATCCGGCCCCGGCGCCCGCAGACAGGAAGGAGAAAGCCGCGACTGGCTCACCCTATGGGGCGGCGACTGAATACACTGTCCAACCGGACTTCGCGTTGTAGGAGAGCAGGTCGGTCAGGCTGTCGTCGTTCAAGCGCATCGGGACGACGGCAGTCCAGCCAATGGAGGCCGTCAGGTCGCGGACGATGTTCTGGGTGCCCGGCGGATTGGCGCCGGTCGAATAGACGGCACGGCCCGTCTTCGCATTGTATGACAGCAGGTCGGAGAACCCGTCGTCGCCGTTCATGAGCATCGGCACGAGGGAAGTCCAGCCCTTGGAGGCGATCAGGTCCCGCGCGACGACCTGAGTACCCGGAGGGCTGGCACCGAGCGAATACACTGCTCGACCCGACGCGCGATTGTACCAGAGCAGGTCGGTCAGATCGAGACCGTTCAGATCCATCGGGATGATGGAAGTCCAGCCTTTAGGGGCTGCCACCTTGCGGACGATCTGTTGGATCCCCGGCTGGCTGGCGCCGGTCGCGTAGACTGCGCGGCCCGTGTTGCGATTGTACCAGAGCAGATCCGTCAAGGTGTCGCCGTTGAGGCGCAGCGGCACGATGGAGGTCCAGCCCTTGGCCCCGATCACGTCGCGGACGATCGTCTGCGAGCCGGGCGGATCGGCGCCGATCGAATACACCGTCCGACCGGTGCCGGCGTTGTAGGAGATCATGTCCGTCAGGACGTCGCCGTTCAGGTGGACCGGCACGATGGCGGTCCAGCCTTTGGAGGCGATCAGGTCCCTGACGATGACCTGGGTTCCGGGCGGGTCGGCGGCGACGGAATAGACTGCACGTCCCGTCTTGGCGTTGTAGGAGAGGAGATCCGTCAGGCGGTCGCCGTTCAGATTCATCGGTACGACGGCGGTCCAGCCCTTCGAGGCGATCAGATCCCGAGCGATGATCTGGTCGCCGACCGCGGCGTTCGCCGCCGTGCCGAAGCACATCGCGGCGAGCAGGAGCGCCGATCTCCTGAGGGCACGGTGCCGACAAGCTGAAGTCGGCCGGCTGTCGTCGCAGGCGTGCGCGGCGTCTCCCGCACCTGCCACAGCCCGGATGTGCCGATTGCTGTCACTGCGCATTGGTCTCATCCCTGTGATGCTCTTGTCCCACCAGCCGCACCTGCCTTTCGGGAAGTTCCGTGCTGGCTTGAGTGATACTGAGCAGGTAATGTTTCTGTACGATATCTCGGAAGCCAAATATGTGTTTCTATCTTGTCGCTTATGAATCAACAGAAAATAGATATTTGGCCCGTGGTCGCGATGACGGGTGAGTTCTGGCAACCGCGATTTCAAGCGAGGCCTTGTTGTCCTAGGTTCTGTAGATCGTCACCCTCCCGTGATCTTGACCCTGGCCTCACCCGATTGTGGGATGGTTGGTTTCAATTCTCGGCATGCGCGCGTTCCCGTGCGGACGGAGGCCGACGGCCATTTCCGGATCACCGGCGAAGTTGCGCTCGCTTCTGGAACGGGGCATTGCCTCGTGGCACCCTTCCGCCACAGCGAAGCTGCAGGCGATCGGGATCGGGCCGTGACGCCGCCCCGATCGACGATTGAGCGTAGCGGCTGAACGTGGGAGCGAGCGTGGTAGGCGGCGTGGAACAGCCCATGGAATCGGCCCGGCCGAGCCGAGCTCCAGCTCCGCACAGCCTCGAGGTGCGCCTGCTCGGTCCGCTGACGATCCGACGCGACGGTACTGCCCTGGCCCTGCCAGCCTCGCGCAAAGTGCGGGCACTGCTCGCCTATCTGACGCTCGCGCCGCACGCCGTCGCGCGAGGCGATCTGTGCGACCTGCTATGGGATGGCCCCAGCGATCCGCGGGGCGAGCTGCGCTGGTCTCTGAGCAAGATCAGGGGGCTGCTGGACGAGCCCGGCCGCGGGAGGGTGGATGCCGGTGCGGATGCCGTCCGGCTCGATCTCGGCGGCTGCTTCGTCGACGTGCTCGAGATCGACGCGGTGGGCGAGAGCGTGGCGACGCTACCAATTGGGCGGCTGCGTGCGCTCGTCGCTCTGTTCGGGGGCGACTTCGCCCAGCGGCTGGAGGTCGAGCGCAGCCCCACCTTCACCGGCTGGGTCACGGCACAACGGCGCCGTTTCCGCGCCTGCCATATCGCGATGCTGGAGCGATTGACAGGGGACGCGCCGGAGGGCGACGGCAGTATTTTCCTGGAGCGATGGCTGGAGCTGGCTCCGTTCGACTTGCGAGCACATGAGCATCTGTTGGGCGCGCTCGCCCGATCCGGGCGGATCCGCGAGGGCGAGGAGCATCTCGCCGCGAGCGTCCGCTCGTTCGAGGCCGAGGGACTGGATGGCGGTCCGCTTCGCGCCGCCTGGCGCAAGGCCAGGAGCCTGCCGCAGGCGGTGTCGCGCATCACCGGCGGCGGTGCCGTCTCTGCCGAGAGGTCCGAGCCTGTCGCGCCGGCGCGCCGCGCCTCGATCGCCGTGATGCCGTTCGTCGACCGGTCCGGTGATGCCGAGGATCGCGGTGGGCTTGCCGACGCCTTCGCGCACGACGTGATCACCCGGCTCGCCAAGCTGCGGGTCCTGTTCGTGATCGCCCAGGGCACCGTGTTCGCGCTCGACGAGCGACGCGTGGGGCCGCGGGACGCCGGCCGGATGCTCGATGTCGACTATGTCGTGAGCGGCTGCGTGCAGCGCCGGGACAACCGCGTCGTCGTCATGGCGGAGCTGATGGAGACGCGGGTCGCGCGCGTCATCTGGGCCGAGAGCCTCAGCTATCGGCTGGACGACACGTTTCTCGTCCTCGACGAGATCGGCGATCGCATCGTCGCGTCGATCGTCAGCGAGATCGAGGCCAGCGAGCGGAACCGCGCCGTCCTGCGGCCGCCGAGCTCGTTGGACGCATGGGGCGCCCACCATCGCGGCCTCTGGCACATGTACCGCTTCACCCGGGCGGACAATGAGCTCGCCCGTCACTTCTTCGAGCTCGCGTCGCGCCTCGATCCGACCTTCGCGCGCGCCCAGGCCGGCCTCTCCTTCACCCACTGGCAGAGTGCGTTCCAGGGCTGGGAGCAGCGCGAGAGCGCCATCGACCGGGCGTTCCAGTCGGCCGGGCAGAGCATCATGGCCGACGATCGCGATCCGGCCGCCCACTGGGCCATGGGTCGTGCCCTCTGGCTGCGCGGCCAGCGCGACCAGTCGCTGGCCGAACTCACGCAGGCCGTGGAGCTCAGCCCGAACTTCGCGCTCGGTCACTACACGCTCGCCTTCGTCCACTCCACCGGCGGCGACCCCGACAGCGCCATCGTGTCGGCCGACCATTCCCGCCGGCTCAGCCCGTTCGATCCGCTCCTGTTCGGCATGCTCGGCTCGCGCGCCATGGCGCTGGTGCGCCTCGGACGCTATGAGGAGGCTGCGGAATGGGCCGTCAAGGCGGCCGCGCGACCGAATGCCCATGCGCACATCCTGGCGATCGCGGCATTCGTGCTGTCCCTCGCCGGACGGCTGGAGGACGCGCATGGCTATCTCGCCGCCATCCACACGACGCTGCCGAACTATCGAGTGGACGACCTGATCGCCGCGATGCGGTTCGCGCCCGACTGCGCACGCCTGTTCCACGAGGCGGCCCGACGCTTGCAGACATAGCGCCGAGACCGCCCTCGCGCCCCATCCCCAAAGGCACAGACCCTGATGCAAGCCCACTTGCTGCTGTCCGTCCGCTCGCCGGTGCGCCGGGTCGTGCTGCTCATGGCGGCTGGTGCCCTGGCACTGCTGGCGATCGTCGGCGCCTCGCTCTGGCTGGTGGCGAGCATGGAGCGCGATGCCGCGGACATGACCCGCTACCGCGAGATCCGAAACGCCGCGCTGACCCTGATGAGCCTGCTCCAGAACAGCGAGACGGGTCAGCGCGGCTACCTGCTGACGAGCGATCGCGCCTATCTCGAGCCTTATCTCGAGGCGGGATCCAAATTCCCGGTCACCCTCGCGATCCTGGCGAGCTCCAACCACGAGGCGATCGTCACGGACGAAACGCTGGCACGGCTGTCGGTCCTGATCGAGACGAAACGAGCGGAGCTGGCGCAGACGATCGATCTGGTCGGGCAGGGCCGTCAGGCTGCGGCGCTCGACATCGTGCGGAGCGACGCCGGCAAGAAGGTGATGGACGAGCTCAGGGCGATTCTCGACCAGATCCTCGAGCGGTCCGAAGCGCAAATCTCCGCGCGGCTGGGCGACATGCGGGCGGACACGCGAGCGCTGGGATGGGTGTCGGTGTCGGCCTCATTGTTGATCCTGCTCCTTGCCGGCGGCGCCCTGTTCACGCTGGCCCGCTATGCCCGCGAGCTGGTCCGCGCGAGGCGGCAGGTCGAGCTAGCCAATACGGGGCTGGAGCAGCGCGTCACCGAGCGGACCGCCGAACTCACCCGGGCCAATGAGGAGATCCAGCGCTTCGCCTACATCGTGAGCCACGATCTGCGCGCACCGCTGGTCAACGTGCTCGGCTTCACCAGCGAGCTGGAGGCCGGGCTCGATGTCCTCAAGCGTTTTCTCGGCGCCGATGACGGACCCGAGCCGAGCCTGCGCGACGAGGCACGGCGCACGGTCGACGAGGACCTGCCGGAGGCCCTCGGCTTCATCCGCGCCTCGACCTCCAAGATGGACCGGCTGATCAACGCCATCCTCAAGCTTTCCCGGGAGGGTCGCCGCGAGCTCAATCCACAGCGGATCGACCTCGGCGCCTTGTTCACGGGCATCAAGGCCAGCGTGCAGCACCAGCTCGATCAGGCCGGCGCCACCCTGGAGATCGGCCGGTTGCCGGTCCTGCGTTCCGACCGCCTCGCCCTGGAGCAGATCTTCGGCAATCTGATCGACAACGCGATCAAGTATCTCGCGCCGGACCGCCCGGGCATCGTCCGAGTTTCGGCCGTGCCACGCCAGGGGCGGTGGCAGATCGAGGTGGCCGACAATGGCCGCGGCATCGCCGCCGCCGACCACGACCGCATCTTCGAGCTCTTCCGCCGCTCGGGTATGCAGGACCGACCCGGCGAGGGGATCGGCCTGGCCCATGTCCGAGCGCTCGCCCGGCGGCTCGGGGGCGACGTCACGGTCGCGTCCGACCCTGGCAAGGGCAGCCGATTCACGGTAGTCCTGCCGACCGACCCAGCATGGACGTCGACCGGCGGCAATCGAGCATGAGCACCAACGCGACCGGCCAGCCCGTGCGGATCGTCATGATCGAGGACGACGAAGGGCATGCACGCCTGATCGAGCGCAACATCCGGCGTGCCGGCGTGAACAACGAGATCGTGCACTTCACGAGCGGCACGTCGGCGCTGGACTGTCTCCTGGACGCCGGCACCACGCCTGCGGCGCTGCTCATCCTGCTCGACCTCAACCTGCCCGACATGACCGGAGTCGACATACTGGCGCGGGTGAAGGGCGACCCGCATCTGAAGGTGGCGCCGGTGATCGTGCTGACGACGACCGACGATCAGCGCGAGATCCAGCGCTGCTACGAGCTCGGCGCCAACGTCTACATCGTGAAGCCGGTCAACTATGACAGCTTCGCCACCGCCATCCGCCAGCTCGGCCTGTTCTTCTCGGTGATGCAGGTGCCTTGAACGGTCTCCGATGACCGACCCGATCCGCGTGCTCTACATCGACGATGACGTGGCGCTCGGGCGCCTGATGCAGCGGGCGCTCGCGCCGGCCGGCATGCAGATCGACTGCGAGCGCACCGGCGCCGGCGGGATCGAGCGGTTGCGTGCCGGCAGGTGGAACGTGGTGGCGCTCGACCACGATCTGGGCGGCGAATCCGGCCTAGACGTCCTGGCCGGGATCCGGTCGCTGGCCGATCCTCCGCCGGTGATCTACGTCACCGGGTCGGACGACGCCCGGGTCGCCGTGGCCGCGCTCAAGGCGGGCGCGGTCGACTATGTCTGGAAGGACGTGGAGGGGCATTATCGCGAGCTCCTCGTCGCCGCGATCCACGGCGCGCTGACCCAGGAGGAGCTGCGCCGGCAGAAGGAGCGTGCCGAGAGCGAGATGCGCGAGGCCAGGGAGCGCGCCGAGCTGATGCTCGCCGAGGTCAATCATCGGGTCGCCAACTCCCTGGCCCTCGTCTCCGCCCTCGCCGGCCTCCAGGCCAGAGCCGTTCCCGACGAGGCCGCGCGGGCGGCACTCGCGGAGATGCAGGCGCGGATCACGGCGATCGCAGGCGTGCACCGGAGCCTCTACACCTCCGCCGACGTGCGCTCCGTCACCATGGACGTCTATCTGCGCAGCCTGCTCGGCGAGCTGTCCGCCGCTCTCGGTGCGGGCGGCCTCCTCCGCGTCGAGCTCGCCGTGGGCGAGGGGATCCGGCTCGCGACGGACAAGGCCGTCTCCCTCGGCGTGATCGTGACCGAGCTGGTCACCAACGCGCTCAAATATGCCTACTCGCCAGTCGTCGAGGGCGAGATCCGGGTCCGGCTGCAGCGGCGCGAGAATGGCCGGCTCGAGCTGACCGTCGAGGATGACGGTATCGGCTGGCGCGGCGCCGGTCCGTCGAGCGGCACCGGCGTCGGCGGGAGAATCATCTCCGCGATGGCCGCCAATCTGAAGTCGTCCGTCTCCTACGATCCCGAACATGCCGGGACCCGGGCGACGATCGAGTTCGCGTCCTAGGCAAGGAAGGCCCTTCCGGTCCGCCTCTGGCGCGAGGCTCCTGCGCTGCCCATCTTCGGCTGCGCAGTGGAAGGGGCAGGGACATGCTCGACGAAGCAAGCTTTCTCGACGGGCCGGAAGGCGCGGCGGCATTCGGCGGACTGGCCGACGGAGTGCTGCTCGACGCCTACTCCGGCGCGGTGACGGCGGCGGTCTCGCGCGCAACGCCGGCCGTTGCCCATCTCCAGGTGGAGCGCGCGGGCCGCGTGGCGGGGTCCGGGTCCGGATTCCTCGTCACCTCGGACGGCTTCCTGCTCACCAACAGCCATGTCGTCCATGGCGGCGACGCCATTCGCGCCAGCTTTCCCGACGGGTCCGGCGGTCGCGCCTATCTCGTCGGCGACGATCCCGACACCGACCTCGCGCTGCTGCAGGTGCACAACCGGCCGGGTGCGCAGCTCGAGCTGGCTGCGTCCGACGAGCTGCAGGTGGGTCAGATCGCGATCGCCGTCGGCAATCCGCTCGGCTTCGGCTCGACCGTGACGGCGGGCGTGGTGAGCGCCTTGGGCCGGACGCTGCGGAGCCAGTCCGGGCGGCTGATCGACGACGTGCTGCAGACCGACGCCGCCCTCAACCCCGGCAACTCCGGCGGTCCGCTGCTCGACAGCCATGGGCGCGCGATCGGGGTCAACACGGCGACGATCCTGGGCGCGCAAGGCCTGTGCTTCGCCGTGGCCAGCAACACCGCCCGGTTCGTCATGGGCGAGATCCTGCG
>JBFWWD010000057.1:0-25005 GCA_050246385.1 Geminicoccaceae bacterium | reverse complement strand
CTTGACGAGCAGGATCAGCTCGTTGACGAGCGCAGGCAGCGACAGGGCGATCGCCTGCGGCAGGATCACCCGGGTCCAGACGTCGCGCGGGTTCATGCCGATCGCGATGGCGGCCTCGGCCTGGCCGTGCGGCAACGCGGCGATGGCGCCGCGCCAGATCTCGGAGATGTAGGCGCTGGCGCAGATGCCGACGGTCACGACGGCGGCGACCAGCGCCGGCACGTCGATGCCGATCACCGGCAGGAGGTAGTAGACGAGGAGCAGCTGCACGAGGAGCGGCACCCCGCGCAGGAAGCTGACCCAGACCGCGGCGAAGCGTCGGAGCACCGCGGCCGGCGACAGCCGGGCGGCGACGATCAGCGCGCCGAGGACGAGCCCGAGGCCGATCCCGAGGATCGAGATCAGGAGCGTGTAGCGGGCGGCCATGAACAGCGGCCCGAAGCTGTCGAGAAACGTGGTGATCGAGAACATGCGCGCTCTCGGGCTGGGGTCCAGGCGCGGGAGTGGCCGCGGGCGGAGCGACGCCCCGCCCGCGCCCTGGCTGTCAGGCGCCGGGAACTTCGCGTGGCAGCTCGGTGTAGGAGCCGAGCCACTTTTCCTGGATCGCCTTGACGCGGCCGTCGTCGGTCATCTTCAGCAGCGCCTGGTTGATCGCGTCGGCGAGGCTTGCGCTGTCCTCGCCCTTGCGCAGCACCCAGGCGAAGTAGGTCGGCTCACCGAAGATCGCGGAATCGAGCAGCGCGAAGGTGTCACCACGCTGCTTCACCAGGTAGGACAGGTTCGGCATCGACCCGGCCACGGCGTCGAGCCGGCCCACGGCGAGATCGGCATAGGCCTCGTCGGTGGTGCCGTACTCCTTGACGTCGACCCCGCCGAGCTTGTCGCCGAACGCCTGGAGCTGCTTGAACTGTGCCGTGCCCTGCTGGACGCCCACGGTCTTGCCGGCGATGTCCTCGGGCTTGTGGAGCGCGTCGTTTCCGGCTGCCTTCACCAGGGCCACCGTCGCGTCGGCGATCGGCAGGGTGAAGGTGTAGCGCTCGAGCCGCTCGGGCCTGATCGTGACGGGCGCGATCACGATGTCGAACTTGCCGACCTCGAGGCCCGGAAGCTCCGCGGTCCAGGGAATGTCCTGATAGACCGGCTCGACACCGAGCTCCTTGGAGACCTCGTCGAAGAGGTCCTTGGTCATACCCTGATAGACGCCGTCGATCAGCATGTCGAAGGGCGCGTAGTGCATGTCGGTGGCGGTCACGATCTTGCCGGCCGCCTTGACGTCGGCGAGCTGGTCCGCCGCGGCGAACCCCGCGGTGAGGCCGACCGCGGCGAGGCCGATGAGCGCCGCCTTGATGCCGTTCCTGAAGCTCATGTCATTCCCCCGATTGGGCTCGAGTTGGTGGTCTTTCCGCCGTCATAGGACGCAGGCAGTTTCAGTCCGTACTCGCGCGCACGGTCGAGCGCGATGCCGCAGCCTGCCTCGGCGCGACGCGCGA
The DNA here is from genome assembly GCA_050246385.1 of Geminicoccaceae bacterium. Classification (GTDB taxonomy): domain Bacteria; phylum Pseudomonadota; class Alphaproteobacteria; order Geminicoccales; family Geminicoccaceae; genus Benzoatithermus. Next base: position 23,515 of record JBFWWD010000057.1, on the reverse strand, counting down.
CGCCAGTGGCCGCTGTGGGGAGCGCGCGACCCGTCCGGTGCCAGAGCCGTTCCGGCATGCCGAAAGGGAGGGTCGGGCGGGAATGCCCCTGAGGATCGGGGCAGCAGCGACGCCTGGGGGTGAGTGGGCGGCCTGGCAGCAGGTGCCGAGACCTCGCGACCCGCGCCGGCACCGCCGGCACGATGTCGAGCATCAATCAACTGTGCGGCCTGCAACCAGGGGAGATTCCCCTCGGGAATTCGTGGATCCGTTCTCGCCGAGATGTGGTCTCGCCCACAGAACTGGCGGCGTCTTCGGGCAACGGTGCCGGAGGATGCACTCGACCACATCCATGAAGGGAATGCACCATGTCCATGATCGCGCTGCGGCGACTGGGCCGATCGCCAGCCGTTCATCTGCCGATTGCCGTCATGCTCGCGGTCGCGTTCGCAACGCGATCGGCACACGCCAACGACCGGAAGACGTTTCCCGGCAGCTCCTGCCAGGGCTGGGGCAATGTCAACGCCGAGATCGCCGCGACCGGCGGGGGTGGTGTGCTCAATGCGAGCTTCACCTCCGCCTATACGGTGAGCTGCCCGATCGTCCGGGACAATACGACCAACCTCAACGGCGCTCCCGACGTCCTGGTCTATGCCTATCGCGACGGTTCGACCGCAACGGCGCTCTCCTGCATCTTCAAGGTCACGCGCGCCAGCGACGGCACCGACTATTACTCGCTCACGCGCTCGACCTCAGTGAGCGGCAACGTCAGCCTGACCATTCCGGTCACGAGCAGTGTCTCGGGCGGCTTCTACAATCTGCTCTGTGTTCTGCCGCCCAGGTCCAAGATCCACGGCTACATCACGTCCGAATACTGAACAATTCGGCGTGCCTCGGCCGCCGCCCCCGCGGCGGTCGCTAGGCCGTCTTCTCCTCCGCCAGCCCCAGATCGGCCGCAGTCTCGGCGCGCAGGACGAACTTCTGCACCTTGCCGGTCACCGTGGTCGGGAAGGCGTCGACGAAGCGGATGTAGCGCGGGATCTTGTAGTGCGCGATCCTGCCCTCGCAGAAGCGGCGGATCGCAGCCTCGTCGGGCTCGATGCCGTCCTTCAGGATGATCGCCGCGCACAGCTCCTCGCCGAACCTCGTGTCGGGCACGCCGAAGCACTGGACGTCGCGCACGGCGGGGTGACCGTAGAGGAACTCCTCGACCTCGCGCGGATAGATGTTCTCGCCGCCGCGGATCACCATGTCCTTGAGCCGGCCGACGATGTTGCAGTAGCCCTCCGCGTCGATCACGGCGAGGTCACCGGTGTGCATCCAGCGGGCGGGGTCGATCACCTCGGCGGTGCGGGCGGGGTCGTCCCAGTAGCCGCGCATCACCGGGTAGCCGCGGGTGCACAGCTCGCCGGCGGTGCCGCGCGGCACGATCCGGCCGTCGGCGTCGACGATCTTGACCTCGACATGCGGGTGGATGCGGCCGACGGTCGAGACCCGGCGCTCGAGCGGCTCGTCGGTCGAGCTCTGGAAGCTGACCGGGCTGGTCTCGGTCATGCCGTAGCAGATGGTGACCTCGCTCATGTGCATCTCGGCGACGACGCGGCGCATCACCTCGATCGGGCAAGGCGAGCCCGCCATGATCCCGGTGCGCAGGGAGCCGAGGTCGAAGGACTTGAACTCGGCGTGGCCGAGCTCGGCGATGAACATGGTCGGCACGCCGTAGAGGGCCGTGCAGCGCTCCTCGTGCACGGTCTGGAGCACGGCCAGGGGATCGAAGCCGCCGCCGGGATAGACCATGGCCGAGCCGTGGGTGATGCAGGCGAGGTTGCCGAGCACCATGCCGAAGCAGTGATAGAGCGGGACCGGGATGCAGACCTTGTCGTCCGGCCCGAGCTTCTGCGCCTCGCCGATGAAGTAGCCGTTGTTGAGGATGTTGTGGTGGGTGAGCGTGGCCCCCTTGGGGGCGCCGGTGGTGCCGCTGGTGAACTGGATGTTGATCGGCTCGTCGAACTGCAGCGTGCCCGCAAGCCCGGCCAGCCGCGCGCGTTGGGCGCCGGTGGCGAGTGCCGCGATCTCGGGGAACGGGATGGTTCCGGGCGACGAGCCGCCGATCTGGATCACGTGCTCGAGCAGCGGCAGGCGCGTGCCGGCCCCCCAGCCGAGCTCGCGCAGCATGGCGAGATAATCGCTGGTCTTGAAGCTGGTGGCGGTGACCAGGGCGCGGCAGCCGACCTTGTTGAGCGCGAAGTCCAGCTCGTGCGTGCGGTAGGCGGGATTGATGTTGACCAGGATCAGCCCGGCCTTGGCGGTGGCGAACTGTGTCACCACCCATTCGGCGTTGTTGGGCGACCAGATGCCGACCCGGTCGCCGGGCTCGAGCCCGAGCGCCAGCAGCCCGGCGGCGAACTCGTCGACCCGCGCGTCCAGCTCGGCATAGCTCCAGCGGACGTTCTGCTCGCGCACGATCAGTGCCGGGCGGTCGGGCCAGCGGGCGGCGGAGCGGGCGAAATGCGCGCCCACCGTCTCGCCGAGCAGCGGCACGTCGGACGCCCCGTGGACGTAGCTGAGCTCGTCGGTCATGGCTGCCTCCTGGCGCGTTTTGCCAAGGCTGTACTCCCGCCCGCAGGAACGGACAATGCCGACTACCGAAGCCGGCCGCTAGCGGCGCCGGCCGAGGATCGCCAGGTACTCGCGGCGGACGCAGAGCCCCGCCGGACCGGCATAGTGGCCGTGATAGGCGGCCAGATCGGCTCGGAGCCGCTCCCTGCCCGCCGCGTCCAGGCCGGCCAGGACCTGCCGCATCGGCCCGAAGCCGAGCGCGTACCAGTCCCAGATGTCGTCCGCGTCGTCGTGGAAGGCCCTAGCCTCGCCGGGCTCGAACGCCAGCTCGAAATCCTCCGCCAGCAGCGCGCGGACCGTGTCCGGATCGCCCCAGGCCAGCGGCGAGACGGCGGGCGGCGGGGCGGCCGCATGTTCGGCGAGGATGGCGAAGAAGCGCGCCACGGTACCGCCGGGCGCCCAGGCGGTGAGCGCGAGCCGCGCGCCCGGCCGGCAGACGCGCCCGAGCTCGCGGGCGGCCGCCTGCTGGTCCAGGGCGAAGATGACGCCGAAGGTCGAGATCACCCCGTCGAAGCTGCCGTCCGCGAACGGCAGGTCGGCGGCGTCCGCGCGCCGGAACTCGATCGGCGGCCGGACATGCGCCGAAAGCTGCCGCGCCGCGGCCAACAGCTCCGCCGAGACGTCGATGGCGGTCACCCGCGCGCCGCGGCGGGCGGCATTGCGGGCCGACCAGCCGGTGCCGGTCGCGACGTCCAGGATCGCCTGGCCGGACCGCGCGTTGAGGCGCTGGGCGGCATGGGCCAGGGCATCCGAGATCGCGAAGCTGACCTCGTCATAGTCCCTGCCGCCCAGGCCCCACATCGCCGCCGCCTGCCGGGTGGCCTCGAGATGATCGTGCCGCATGGAGGGTCTCCCGTGTCGCTGGTCGTGGAGACGGCCGATGATCCGCGCCCGGGCCGGGAGCGATAGTCCAGGAAGTGTAGTGTCCGCGGGAGCGGGACGGAGCGTATCATCGCAGCCTTTCCGGGGAGGCGGTGTCATGCGCAGCTATGGTCAGTTCTGCCCGGTGGCGAAGGCGGCCGAGCTGTTCTGCGAGCGCTGGACGGCCTTGATCATCCGCGACCTCGCGCTCGGCGCCACGCGGTTCCGCGAGCTGCAGCGCGGCGTGCCGCTGGCCTCGCCGACCATCCTGTCGCGCCGGCTCGCCCAGCTCGTGGCCGAAGGCGTGATCGAGCGGCGCCGCGCGGCCGAGGGCGGACGGTGGACCTACCACTTGACCGAGGCGGGCCGGGACTTCGTCCCGGTGGTGATGGCCCTCGGCACCTGGGGGCAGCGCTGGTCGCGACGCGCGCTCGCCGCGCACGAGGTCGATCTCGGCCTGCTGTTGTGGGCGGTCGAGCGTGGCGCCCATGCCGAGGCGTTCGGGCCGGGCCGGAGCGTGATCGAGCTGCAGTTCCCGGAACAGCCCGAGCACAAGCGCCGCTGGTGGTTCCTGAACGAGGCGGGTCGGACGGAACTCTGCGTCGAGCCGCCCGGCCCCGAGGTGGACCTCTATCTCCGCGTCCGGCTCACGGACCTGATCCTGATCTGGCGCGGCGACCTATCCTTGCGCCGCGCCCTGGCGGAAGGGCAGCTCGAGGCCCACGGAGCCAGGACGGCGGTGCGCGCGCTGCCGGGCTGGCTGGGGCTGAGCCCGCTGGCGCATGTAGCGTTCCGCAGGCCGGGGCCATGATACGGGTGTGGACGGACGCGCCGGCTGCTGATGTTACCCCACGGCGACCGGAGCGAGCCTTGAGCGCTTTCTCACATCTCCATCAAACGGTCGATGCGGACAGGTACGCCGACGCCTATCCGGTCGTCGGTGCAGCGATAGAGCAGGGACGAGGTATCGAACATTCAGCGTCGGCACGGGATATTGGCCGAAGGTTTGCCGCGCGGGAGCAGGGTCATTCATGAGTGATGCCGTCGATATCGGTCGCCGGCGACCGACCCCGAGACCGCAGCCGATAGGGCTCGCAGCGCCTGGAGGCAGAAGAAACACCGTCGCCAGCCCCAGGAACACGAAGCACCCGATCACATCGGTCATCGGCATGAGCGTCCGCGCTTCGCGAGGCCACCTTCGCTCTGACTGCCTTCACGCCTGAAGCCGCCACCCGCAGATGGCCCGCAAGACGAAGCTGCCGCCACCGTGTGTGCCCCCTTCGCCCGCTCGGCCGGGGCATGAACGCCGTCAGTGCGCACCGCCACGAACGACATCGGTGACATCGAAGAACTCGTAGATCCGAAACACGTCGGGCGAGGCGTAGATCCGGTCGGGAAGGTGTTCCAGCTTGGCGCCGAAATACTTGTTGAAGATCGCCCGGAACGAATTCACCGGCGTGATCCCGTCATAAAGGGTCGCATAGTCACCGTCCGGGAAATAGTAGGCATTCAGGATACCTGACTTCATCCTGAGCTCGGACGGCTCGGCCTCGTGCCAGGAAAGGCTGCTGCTCCGGTAGCGCTCGGGGAACGGTCCCTCGTCGGCCTGAAGGACGATGACCGGCTTCCTGCCGGGCCGGTCGAGCAGGCCGGCGACCAGATCCACCATCAGCAGATTGGCGTAGCGGAGCTGAGCCAGATAGCCCGCCTTGGCATCGCGCGCGGCGGCCTCCGCCGGCGACAGGCAGTGGCCCTCCGCGTCGAACAGATAGGGCTCGTGCGGCAACAGAATGTGGGCGAACACGAACACCGGCTCGGGACGCCCACCCGAGGCCTTGATCTGCTCGATCTGGCGCGGAACGCGCTGGCACTGCCCGTACTCCCAGCTCAACTGCTTGGCCGCGCTGCTGTCCGGCAGGAGCGCCGTCAGGAGTTGCGGCAGCAGGGTCTGCCTCCCGAACTGCCAGTCGAACTCGCTGAAGCCGAAGCTGTAGTTCTCGTCCGCGAAGGGGTTGTGCTGGGTCCCGCGCCACCACGAGCCGATCTGGACGTAGCTGTACCCCTCGCCCTTGAGGAATCTGCCGACGCGATGATCGCCGAGCATGCCGTAGATCGGCTGCCAGGCGACACCGTAGTCTGCCTTCTTCTCCGACAGGAAGTTGATGTAGTCCATCGACAGAGACGAAGCGAGCGAGGGGGCCGTCTTCAGGTAGTTGGAGTAACTGTCGTCGGCGACATAGAAGCCGCGTGATCCGAGAAGGTCGATCAGAGGTGAGTTGTCGAAGTCATACTCGCTGGCAAGAGTGGACTGCGAGGCATAGCGGTCGAAGATGATGTAGTAGATGTCCGGCGGCAGGTCGGGCGAGGTCGCGCGGGCGGACGGCAGGTCCGGCGTGCTGACCGGGACCTGCGCGCTTCTCCAGTTCCAACCGTGCACGCCGATCTGCCAGAGCGGGATCGCCAGGAACACGATGGCGAAGCCGTTGAGGATGGCGTTCGGCAGCGTCATGCCGAACGGTGCCAGCCAGACGGCGGCCAGCACGGCCGCCATGACCAGCAGCACCCAAGGCAGGGCGACCTCCTCGGGCGACGCAACACCGGCGAGCGCGCCCAGCCAGCGGGCGAGGTCGGCGTAGTGGAGTGCCACCAGCATGACGACGCTGGCGAGCACCGCGGCGCGCGCGCCGAGCCGCCGCAGCGCGATACCGAAGCCCAGGAACAGGACGAGCGCCAGGCACAGCGCCGCGGCCAGAGCCGAGGTCAGGTCACCGGGCCTCGTCTCGCGCAGATTACTGGCGTAGAGCGAGGCCACCGCGGCCGCGGCGAACAGGAACGGATGCAGGGGCCAGCCCCGGTCTGCGGCGCCGCCGCCCTCGTGAACACGCTTCAGGTTCGCCGCTCCGCTGGCAGAAGGCGGTCCCCACCGCCCGGTTCTTTCCTGCGCCGTGCCCTCGGGCCGGCGCGAAGCCCGGCCTTCATGACAGTTTTGTGGTAATTTGAGGAGAATCCTTTCAAGCTGCGAAGTGAGGAGATCGCGGGATCTGCATCCTGCGGTCAACGTCTGCCAAGCCAGGAAAAAAATCTGATGAGCTGTCTCGCCCGTTCAGCCTATCTCTGCGCGCTTGTCCTGCTGGGCATCGGCGCCTCGACCACCGCCGCCCATGCCTATCTCGACCCCGGCACGGGCAGCATGATCCTGCAGCTCGTGCTGGGTGGTGTCGCCGGCCTGCTGCTGGCGGGCAAGCTCTACTGGCAGAAGCTCGTCTCGATGCTCGGCTTCAAGCGCGAGCCCGCGAAGGTCCAACAGACCGCGGACTGACGGCCATGCCCGTCGAGTCGGCGCCCGGGCTCGTCCTCGCCGAAGCCGAGGAGTACGAGCCGACCTCCTCACACGACCACGATGCGGATAGCCCTGCCGCCGTCTGCCACCGTGAGCCCGGCTCCTACCGCGATCGCAACGGCATGGTGTTCTACCGTGACGGCGCGGTCTTCCGCGGCATCAGCGCGAAGGCGCTGCAGGACTGGGAGCAGGTGAGCGCCAGCGCCTTCTTCCGTGAGGGCATGGCGCGAGGGCGCATCGTCGCGACGGAGCGCGTGACGCGCGGCCCGGAGGCCGAGCTGCGCGGCGAATGGGCCGCGGTGCTCGCGCATGCGCGCATCCCGTTCGTCAGCTATCCCTACGAATGGACCTTCAGCATGCTGAAGGACGCCGCCCTGCTGCATCTGGACCTGCTCGCGGCCGCGCTCGAGGGCGGCATGATCATGAAGGATTCCTCGGCCTACAACATCCAGTGGCAGGGCGCCCAGCCCTGCTTCGTCGACATCCCCTCGTTCGAGCGGCTGCGCCCGGGCCAGCCCTGGGTCGGCTACCGGCAGTTCTGCGAGCAGTTCCTGCATCCCCTGATGCTGCAGGCCTACAAAGGGGCCGACTTCCGGCCGTGGCTGCGCGGCAGCATCGACGGGATCGCGGCCCAGGCGCTGCGCCCGCTGCTCGCGGCGCGCGATCTGGCCCGGCCCGGCGTGCTGCTGCACGTCGTCGCCCAGAGCGCGCTGCAGCGCCGCTATTCGGGCAAGCCGGGCGACGTGCGCTCGTCGCTGGCCCAGGCCGGGTTCGACGCGTCCCTGATCGCCCGGAACGTCGCCGGCCTGCACAGGATCATCGACCGCATGACGCCCAAGGGGGCCAAGACCATCTGGGCGGACTACACCGAGACGCACAGCTACGACGAGGCCGAGCACGCGGCCAAGCGCGAGTTCGTGCGCGCGGCCGCCGCGCACCGGCACTGGCGGCTGGTCTGGGATCTCGGCTGCAATGCCGGCCTGTTCTCGCGCCTCGCCGCCGAGCACGCCGACTGCGTCGTGGCGATGGACGGCGACTGGATGGCGGTCGAGCGCCTCTACCGCGCACAGCAGGAGCGGGACGATAGGCGCAGGATCCTGCCCCTGGTGATCAACCTCGCCGACCCGTCGCCGAGCCAGGGCTGGCGCGGCCTCGAGCGCAAGTCGCTGCCCGAGCGCGGCCGGCCCGAGCTCACGCTCTGCCTCGCTCTGCTGCACCACATCGTGATCGGCGCCAACATCCCGATGCGCGACTTCATCGGCTGGCTCGCCGGCCTCGGCACCGCCCTGGTGATCGAGTTCGTCGGGCGCGACGACGAGATGGTCGAGATGCTGCTCGCCAACAAGGACGACATCTACGCCGACTACGGCCTGGAGAGCTTCGAGCGGGAGCTGCACGCGCACTTCGCGGTGCAGAGCAAGCGCCCGCTCAAGGGCGGCAAGCGCTGGATCTACTTCGCCCTGCCGCGCGACGGCGCCCGTGCCTAAAGCAAGAACACCGTCGCCAGCCCCAGGAACACGAAGAAGCCCAAGGCGTCGGTCACGGGCGTGAGGAACACGCTCGAGGCCACCGCGGGGTCCTGGCCGAGGCGGTCGAGGAGGAGTGGGATCGTGGTGCCGAGGACGGCGGCGACGACGAGGTTGATCAGGAGCGCGGCGCCGAACACGGCGGCGAGCAGCGGCTGGCCGTAGAGCAGCAGCGCCAGGGCGGCGCCGGCGACCAGGAAGGTGCCGCCGTTGAGCAGGCCCACCACCAGCTCCTTGGCGATCGTACGCCAGCTGGTGCCCGCGGACAGCTCGCCGGCGGCGAGCGAGCGGACGGTGACGGTGAGCGCCTGGGTGCCGGCATTGCCGCCCATGCCGGCGACCAGCGGCATGAGCGTGGCGAGCGAGACCAGGCGCTCGATGGTGCCCTCGAACTGCGCGATGACGAAGGCGCCGAGGAGGGCGGTGAACAGGTTGACGCCGAGCCAGGGCATCCGCTTCAGGCTGGTCTGCACGGCCGGGACGTAGGTGTCGTCCTCGCTGACGCCGCCCATCTTGAGCAGATCGTCCTCGGCCTCCTGGTCGATGACGTCGACCACGTCGTCGACCGTGACGGCACCCAGCAGCCGGCCGTCGCCGTCGACCACCGGGGCGGAGACGAGCGCGTAGCGCCGGAAGGCGCGGGCCACCTCCTCCTGGTCGGCCTCGGCGGAGAAGCTGCGCAGCTCCTTGTACTTGATCTCGGTCAGCGGGACCGCACGCCGCGTGCGCAGCAGGCGGCCGAGTGGCACGTCGCCGACGACGCGAAAGCGCGGGTCGACCAGGAAGATGTCGTAGAAATCGTCGGGCAGGTCGGGCTTGGCGCGCAGGAAATCGATCGCCTGGCCGACCGTCCAGTAGTCGGGGACGGCGACCACCTCGCGCTGCATCAGGCGGCCGGCGCTCCACTCCGGGAACGCCAGGCCCTGCTCGATCGCCTCGCGCTCGGGCAGCGGCAGCGCGGCCAGGATCTCGGCCTGCTGCGCCTCGTCGAAGTCGGCCAGGATCTCGACCGCGTCGTCGGTCTCGAGCTGGGCCAGCATCTCGCCGGCAGCGGCGGGGCCGAGCACCTCCAGCACCTGGTCGCGGACGAACTCGTCCAGATGGGCGACGGTCTCGGGATCGAAGGCGGTGCCGAGCGCCCCGATCACCGCGACCCGCTCCTCGCGGTTCAGGCGCTGCAGGAGGTCGGCGAGATCGGCAGCGTGCAAGCTGCCGGTGAGCGCCGCGACCAGATCGGACGAACCGGCGGCGACGGCGTCGCGGACCTCCTCGACCAGAGCATCGGTCAGCTCGAGCGGCGGGGCGGTGGTCTCGATCGTGGCCGTCAATCGCGTAACCCCCGGAGATGCGCACGCCATCGAGGTGCGCAGGAGGGGCGGATGACCCCGGGTCGCCGCACGCCCGGCCACGGCCTGTTAGCAGCACGCGGCGGGGGCACACAACGGGACGCAGCTAGGTGTGGCCCTCGACCGCGTCGAACAGGCGAGCCAACCGGGCGTGGGCGGCCTGGTTGACCTGGGTCAGCCCGAACGGCTCGCCGTGGCGCAGGAACTCCGCCAGGACATCGGCCCCGGCTTCGGCCTGTTCCGGCGGCACGCCCAGCAGGCCGAGATTGGTCGCGATCGCAACGGGCTCCAGGAGCAGATAGCCGTTGGATGTCGCGAGCTCGGCCGCATTGTCGAGCGCCCGAATCAGGACGATGCGGGTGCTCGAGGGCTGCGGGTCGGGGCCGGCCAGCGTGGCGCCGGACGCGACGCCCGACAGCATGCTGGCCGGACGGCCGGAGAGGAACACGCTGACATAGAACGGCGCCCCGCTGCCGGCCTCGTGGAGCTCGAGATGGAGGATGCGGCCGACCAGATTGGCCACGCCCTTGAGCTCGACCAGACCGGACGGCAGATCCTCCCGATAGCTGGCGGCGAACCGGTTGGCCCGACCCGGCTCGATCAGCAGCGAGCCGCGCACGATCCGCCCCCGGTGGTAGGGCGACCAGGCGAGGCTGTAGGCGGCATAGGCGCCGCAGACATAGTGGACGGCAGTCCCGGCGGCAGCGGCACGCGCCCCGTCCAGGCCGACCCGACGCCGGAGTTCCGCCGGATCGGCGGCGAACACCCGACAGACCTCGTCGACGAAGGCATCCACCGTGCAAGCAACCAGCCAGGAGGGCGGCCGCTCGGTACCGAGAAGGCGCGCCCAATCCTCGTAAACACGCATGCTGCGTGGCTTGGCCCGGCCCTGCATCCACTTGTGGCTGCGCTCGAGGTCGAACTCGGTGCGCGGATTGACATCGCGGAACCTGGCGCAGAGCTCCTTGCGGCTGGCGCAACCGAGAAGCTCCTGGGTCACGAGCAGCTTGGCCGGCAATCCGTCCGCCACGTCTTTCTCCCCGGGCGGCCCTCGTCCGCCGGGGACGAGGACACCGTTGGCGTCGTCAGCTGCGCCATTTCCAGCAGTCTGATTGGAACATCCAGCAGCTTCCAGGAAATTCCGTACAGCGGCGGTTGAGCCATCGCGGCGGGCTTCCTTGAATGCCGGCAATCAACGGCGCCGGGATCGATTGGCGCTCCGGCGGGGACAGGACCCGATGCCTGGGCACGGGCTGGAGACGAACGATGATTGGAAAGAGCGGTCGCGCGGGCCTGGCCGCGCTGTTTGCCTTCGGTGCGGCGATGCTCGGCGGTGGGGCGGCTCGGGCGGACGCGTGCGACAGCAAGCCCACCGCCTCCCATCCGCTCTATGAGAGGATCCCGGATTGCGAGCTGCAGGTGCAGGCGCCGGTCGATTACGGCACGCTGCATACCTCCGGCTGGGCCTATTACTGCACCGGCGACCATCCGTATTTCTGGGGCTACGACTACAGCTTCTCGCCGAGCTTCACTTTCGACAACACCTGCTTCTCAGTGGCGGAGAACGTCTTCTTCGAGGACCCCAGCAAATTCGACGCGACCATCACCAACTGGTGCGACAAGCCGGAAACCATCATCGTGACCTTGGCCTGCTCGTCGCGGAAGCAGCCGCACTTGTGAGCAGCATCCCAATCCGAACCCATCGTCACCCCATGGAGACTGCGATGACGCCCATTCGATTCGACAGCACTCGCGCACGCTGGCTCGCGCTGGCGCCCTGGCTGGGGATGCTGCTGCTCGCCGGCCAAACGCAGGCCCATCCCCTCTACGACACTTCGCGCCTGCTGACGCAGCAGGGCAATGCCTGCGTGGGTGCCAAGAGCTGCAGGGTGATCAAGGATGAGTCCAAGCGCATCAGGCCGGGCCGGGCGCAGCAGATCGTCGCCCGCTGCCCCGACGAGCGGCCCTGGCTCGTGAACTGGGACGCCACGCATCACGAGCATATCGGCATCAGGCAGATCGAGCGCCGCCCGCGCGCGGTCACGGTCGTCGCGAGCAACCAGGCAGACGCGTCCGGCAAGGTTACCCTGTTCATCGGCTGCGCCAAGAACAGGCCCGGCCCGACGCCCCAGCTCCAGGCGATGAATGCGCTGCCGAGCAAGGCAGTGCAGGGCGTGCGCCCCTGATTCGCTACCCCGACTCGAAGGCCGGACGACCGTGTCCGGCGCGCAGGCCCAGTCGGCTCGCCTCGGCCGCCTTGCGACGACAAGAACCGTCGACGGCGGTTCGCTTCCTGCATGCGAAGAAAAGCGGCAGCCGCCCGCGCACGTGACTCGCTCGCGCTCCACTGGCTGGGCCTTGGTCGGACCTCCATCGACAATGGCTTGCGGAGCCTTCACTGGCAGCGGAGAGGAAGCATGTTGGCAGTGCATTTGAGGTTGATCAGCGTGACCCTGCTCGGCGCGACCGGTGTCGTGGCCTTGGCCGCGGAACCGGCGAAAGCGGACCCTTGTGACAGCACGACCTTCTTCGGTGACTTCATTCCTGGCGACTGCGAGCTCCAAAAGCAGCCGGCGCTGTCTTTCGATTCTATCTTTTCACAGGGCTATGCATTCTACTGCAAGGGCGATCATCCTTACTTTTATGGCTTATTGGACGGCTACACTCCAAGCTTTACCTGGGATAATTCGTGTTTCTCCGTGGCGGAGAATCTATTCTTCGAGAACTATCACCACAACTCGAAGCTCGACGTGACGATCTCGAATTTTTGCAGCAAACAAGAAGAAATCATAGTAACTCTGGCTTGCTCCAATATAGATCCCGGCTAGCAGTCGAGCCCGTCCGATGATCGGGAGAACTTGGCGATGAATTGTGAGCTGGAGATTGCTGCCCCTCACAATCGGCCCGGCGCAGGGCCACGCCCTCTAGGATGCGAAACGGAGCAAAGCGAAGGTCCGCCGCCGCTGACCTCAGGCCGGCGGTCGCACACCCAGCCGACAGATGCTCCTGCGAGGAGCCTGCACCGATGCACACTCTCACCACGGAGACAAGGCAATGACCTGGCGCAGTTGGCGCGGCACCCGGATGCTGCTGGTCGCCGCAATCGGCCTCGCCCCGCTGGCGGCGGGGACGGCTCGCGCCGACGACGCCTGCACCGCTTCCAGCGGCGGCGAGATCGCGGGCTGCCAGATCCAGACGCAGCCGCCGGTCAACTTCGCAACCTTGAAGACACACTATCACACCTTCTCCTGCACCGGCACCAATCTCCTGTTCCTGGGCAATGACGGTGGCTATCCGGGCAGCTCGGGATACGACTTCGACAACAGTTGCTTTACGGTCTGGCCGCAAGGGCAGACGTTCGACGCCGACTTGAACGTGCTCGTCACCAATTGGTGCGACAAACCGGAAACACTGATCGTGACGCTCGGCTGCATGCCGGGGAATTGAGGGCACGGCCCTGCAGCCGGCCACCGAGGCGAGTGCGGGCACCGTTGCCTTCACGTCGTCGGCCCGGCAAGGATTGCGCGGCCTCGCGCCTCGATCGACACGGCACCCGTTTTCCGGAGCTCGGCCCATGCTCAAGACTGGCTTCCTCGCGTCGGTGGCGCTGGCGCTGCTCGCCGCCGGCATCGGTCGTGCCGATGCCACCGATGGCGCCAGCGGGCGCTGCAGCCAGGACCTCGAGGAGTTCCCCGCCGCGATGCGGGCGGTGATGCGGAAGCCGGCCTACCAGGATGCGGTGTGGGGCCTGCGCGCCGTGGACCTCGACCGGGGCCGCACGCTGCTCGACGTCAATCCCGACTGCCGCTTCTACATCGCCTCGGTCCGCAAGGTGTTCTCCGTGGGCGAACTGCTGAACGAGGTCGGGCCAGAGCATCGCTACGACACGCCCATCCATCGTCGCGGGGCGGTCTCGAAGTCGGGCGTGCTGAACGGTGACCTGATCCTGGTGGCGTCCGGCGATCTCACCATGGGCGGCCGGACCAATCCCGACGGCAGCATCGCGATCGGCAACCTCGACCACAACGAGGCCAACTCCCTGGGCAACTCCGACCTTACCAAGCCCGATCCGCTCGCCGGCTATCGGAGCCTGGCGCGCCAGGTGGCACGGGCGGGCATCCGGCGCGTGACCGGCGAGGTCATCATCGACGACCGGCTGTTCCGGCCCTACCTGTTCCGCGACGAGTTCGAGCTGCGGCCGATCTTCGTCAACGACGACGTCGTGGACGTGGCGATCAGGCCCACCAAAGCGGGTGAGCCCGCCGCGGTCGAGGTCCGCCCACTGTCGTCGGCGCTGCGGGTCAAGACACCGATCAAGACGCGCCAGCGCGGCTCGACGTTGGCGCTGTCCGTGGACCCTGATCTGCCGCAATGCATCGGCAAGCCGGGCTGCTCGGCGACAGTAGCCGGCTCCGTCCCGATCGATCTCGTCCCGCCCCTGACCGGCAGGTTCCCGCTGGTCCGGACGGTGCGCATCGTCGAGCCTGCGAACTATGCCCGCACCGTGCTCATCGAGCTCTTGCGCGAGAACGGGGTCAGGGTCGATGCCAGCGCGGTCCGGCGCAACCCCGTCTCCCTCCTGCCGCGCCAGCGCCACTACCCGGCGGACACCAAGGTCGCGGAGCTGAAGGGCCTCCCCTACGCCGACAGCGCCAAGCTCGTGCTGAAGGTCAGCTACAATATCGGCGCGGACGCCAGCCTGCTGCTGTTCGGGCTGACCCAGGGGGTGGACAACATGGATGCGGCGCTCGCGAAGGAGCGGCGCGTCCTCGCCTCACGCTATGGGATCGGGGCGGCTCAATACCACTTCCCCGACGGCTCGGGCGGCGGCGAGAGCCGGGCGCTGAACCGGGCGGTCACGCGCATGCTCAGCGTGATGAGCCGGAGCACCGCCTTCCCCGCTTATCTCGACAGCATGCCCATCCTGGGGGTCGACGGCTCGCTCGCCGCGGTGACGGACTTCCAGTCCGACCCGACGCTCGAGCGTGCCACCGGGCAGGTGCGGGCGAAGACCGGCACCTATGTCGACGAGACCGGAACGGTGCTCAAGGCGCAGGCCCTGGGGGGCTACGTCACGACCAGGGCCGGGCGCCGGCTGGCCTTCCAGCTCGTGGTCAACAATGTCCCGATCTCGGGCATCGACGACGTCGTCCAGGTCTTCCAGGACCAGGGCCGGGTGTCCGCGATCCTTTGGCGCGACCACTGAAGCGGCGAGGTCAGCAGGGCCGCCTGCGCCGTTATGGCGAGTTCGCCGCAGTCTCCTGCCGCGCCGCCGCGACGCAGGCGACGGCGCTCATGTTGACGATGCCGCGGCTGGTGACGGTGGGATTGACGATATGCGCGGGCAGACGTGGGCCGATCAGGATGGGGCCGACGGTCACCGCCCCGGTGACCGATTTGATCAGGTTGTAGGCGGCGCTGGCGGCGTCCAGGTTCGGCATGATCAGAAGGTTGGCCGAGCCGTGCAGGGTCGAGCCGGGCAGCAGGCGGTCGCGGATGGCGGGCTGCAGCGCGCTGTCCACCTGCATCTCGCCATCGACCTCGAGCGCGGGCGCCATCTGGCGCAGGATGGCCAGGGCCGCGCGCATCTTGCCCGAGGCGGGTGTGTTGCTGCTGCCGAAATTGCTGTGGCTGATCAGCGCCACCTTGGGCTCGAGGCCGAAGCCGCGCATCAGCGCCGAGGCGCGGATCGCGGTCTCGGCGATCAGCGCCGGCGAGGGGTCGTAGCTGACGCTGGTGTCGCCGATGAACAGCGCGCCACCGTCCATCACGACGGCATGGACGGTCGAGGCGTCGCTCATCTCCGGGCGGAGGCCGATGACGTCGGTGATGTGGCGCAGATGGGTCGAGAGGTTGCCGATCGGGCCGGCGAGCATCGCGTCGGCCTCGCCACGGGCGAGCATGACCGCCGCGATCACGGTGCGGCGGGTGCGCAGCGTCTCGCGCGCGTTCTGCGGCGTGATCCCCTTGCGTGCGGCACGCTCGAGATAGAAGGCGACATAGTCGTTGTAGCGCGGGTCGCTGTTCGGGTTGCATAGCTCGTAGTCGCGCCCGGATTCGAGCCTCAGGCCGAGCTTCGCGACTCGGGCCTCGATCACCTCCGGGCGACCGATCAGGATCGGGCGGGCCAGCCCCTCCTGGATCACCACCTCCACCGCGCGCAGGACGCGCTCCTCCTCGCCGTCGGTGTAGACCAGCCGCTGCGGGTTCGCGCGCGCCGCCTCGAAGATCGGCTTCATCATCAGGCCGGAGCGGATCACCCGCAGCGACAGCCGCTGCCGGTAGAGGCCGAGGTCGGAAAGCGGGCGGGTGGCGACGCCCGTGTCCATCGCGGCCTTGGCGACCGCGATCGGCAGCTCGACGATCAGCCGGGTGTCGAACGGCTTGGGGATCAGGTAGTCCGGCCCGAAGCTCAGCTCGTCGACGCCGTAGGCGGCCGTCACCGTCTCGGGCGGCGGGACCCGGGCGAGCCGCGCCAGCGCGTCGACGCAGGCGAGCTTCATCGCCTCGTTGATGCTGGTCGCACCGACATCCAGCGCACCGCGGAAGATGAACGGGAAGCACAGGACGTTGTTGACTTGGTTCGGGTAGTCGCTGCGGCCGGTGGCGATGATGCAGTCCGGGCGCACCTCCCTGGCCAGCTCCGGCGAGATCTCGGGGTTCGGGTTGGCGAGCGCCAGGATCACCGGATTGGGCGCCATCCGCGCCACCATCTCGGGCTTGAGCACGCCCGCGGCGGACAGGCCCAGGAAGATGTCGGCACCCTCGATCGCCTCGGCCAGCGTGCGCATGGCGGTGGGCCGGGCGTACTTCGCCTTCCACGGGTCCATGAGCGTGGTGCGGCCCTCATAGACCACGCCCTCGATGTCGGTGACCAGGATGTTCTCCTGCTTCAGCCCCAGGCTGACCAGCAGGTTCAGGCAGGCCAGAGCCGCGGCCCCTGCCCCGCTCGCGACCAGCCGGGCCTGCTCGATCGGCTTGCCGACCAGATGCAGCCCGTTGCGCACGGCCGCCCCGACGATGATCGCCGTGCCGTGCTGGTCGTCGTGGAAGACCGGGATCTTCATGCGCTCGCGCAGCTTGCCCTCGACGATGAAGCACTCCGGCGCCTTGATGTCCTCGAGGTTGATGGCGCCGAAGGTCGGCTCGAGCGCCGCCACGATCTCGACCAGCTTGTCTGGGTCGCGCTCGTCGATCTCGATGTCGAACGAATCGATCCCGGCGAACTTCTTGAACAGCACCGCCTTGCCTTCCATCACCGGCTTGGCGGCCAGCGCGCCGATGGCGCCGAGCCCGAGCACGGCGGTGCCGTTGGTGACCACGCCCACCAGGTTCGAGCGGGCGGTGACCTCGGCCGCGGCCAGCGGCTCCTTGGCGATCAGCTCGCAGGCGGCGGCGACGCCGGGAGAATAGGCGAGCGACAGGTCGCGCTGGGTGGCGAGCGGCTTGGTCGCCACGATCGCGAGCTTCCCCGCCGGAGGCGCGCGGTGATAGTCGAGCGCCTCTTCACCTAGCCGGTCGGACATCGCGCTGGTCCCTGCTGTGCCGGGCGCCGAGCCCGCCTCCCGCAAGCGTTGGTATGTGACGGGCGGTTGCGGCGCAACGCCCAAGGCTGCCTCCGGCTTCAGCGCGCCCGCTCGCCGCAGGCCCGTGCGTAGATCGCCAGGACCTCGCCGACCCGGTGCCGCACGATCGCACCCGGGTCCAGCGAGAGGGCGCCCTCGCGCACCGCCTGATATTGCTGCGGCAGATACTGGCTGAGCAGCGGCAGGGGCAGACCCGTGCGGGCGAGATTGACAAACAGTCGGTCGACGGCGGCCGCGACCTCGGGCACCGGCCAGTAGTAGCGGCAGCGGTCGCTGAGGCTGAAGGCGCGGGCGAGGCGCAGCTCCGCCTCGGAGCCGGCATAGTGGCCCTGCCAGTAGCTCGGGTCGGCCAGCATCGCCGCGTCCAGCCGCTCACGCAGTTGGGAACGGTCCTCGGGCGGCAGGAGCTCGCTCTCGATCGCGGCCAGCGCGAACAGCGCCTCGCGCATGGCGAAGGTGAGCCACGGCCCGACCTTGAGGATGGCGAAATGGCGCTCGACCAGAGCCGCCAGCGCCGCCTCGGTCTGATAGTCGGTCGAGTGCGCCTCGAAGGCGAGACCCGGTACCTCGCCGATCGCGGCGGCCAGCCCGGCCGCGCCCTCGGGGGCGAAGTCGACCACCTGCTCGCTGCCGAACTCCACGCCCGGCTGTACCACCACGGCCAGCACGCGGGCCCAGACCTCGCCCAGGCCGGCCTTCGCGAAGGCCGCCTCGTGAACCTCGATGGTCCGGGCGAGATCGGCCGTGCGGGTCACGCTGAGCGTGTCGATCACCTCGTGTGCCCCGCCCGGCACCGGCACCACGGTGCCGATCACGTAGACCGGCTTCGCGCCCGTGGCCGCGGCGGCGCGGGCGAGGCGGGCGGCACGCGCCGCGATCAGCTCCGGCGGCAGCGGATCGGGGTCGCCCGCGCAGGCCATGCTGGCATCGAGATGGATCTTGGCGAAGCCCGCCTCGGCATAGCTGCGCACCAGCGCCTCGGCCTTGGCCATGGCGGCCTCGGCCGGCTCCTTGCGCCAGGGATTGGGGCCGAGATGATCGCCGCCCAGGATCAGGCGCTCCGCGGGCAGGCCGCGCTCGCGGGCGAGGCCGGTGACGAGCGCCCGGAAATCCGCGGCCTGCATCCCGGTATAGCCGCCCTCCTGGTTCACCTGGTTGCAGGTGGCCTCGATCAGCAACGGCCGGCCGTCGGCCAGGGCGGCGTCGATCGCGGCCTCGAGCACCAGCGGGTGGGCCGAGCAGACCGAGCCGATGCCGCGGCGCCCGCCGGCCCGGTTGGCGGCGACGATGTCCTGCAGGACGGTCATGAATGGCGCTCCAGGAAAGCGTCCAGCTCGGCCATGGTCGAGTTGCCCTCCATCGGCCCCTTCTTGCCCACCGCCAGCGCTCCGGCGGCGTTGGCGAGGCGCAGGGCACGCTCGAGCGGAACGCCCTGCGCCAGGCAGGCGACGAAGGTGCCGCCGAAGCAGTCGCCCGCACCGGTGGGATCGACCTCATCAGCCGGAAAGGCGGAAGTCGCGATCCGACGCTCGCGGTCCCGATAGACACTGCCCTGGGCACCCTTCTTCAGCAGGATCATCGAGCGGCCCGCATCCAGCAGGCTCTCCAAGGCGCTGGCCTCGTCCCGGCCAGGGCAGAGATGGTCGAGGTCGGCATCGCTCGGCAGCAGGAGATCGGTGACCCCGAGCACCGCGGCGATGGTCGCCTCGACCTCGGGCAAGGCGAGCAGCTCCTTCCTGATGTTGGGATCGAACGAGATCCGTGCTCCATCGGCCCGGGCCAGCTCGACGCCACGGCGCACGGCGACCGCGATCTCTGGGCTGAACAGCGAGGAGCCCATGACGTGGAACCAGCGGCAGCCCGTGAACAGAGCCGGCTCGAGCTGGGACGCGTCCAGTGCCGCCGAGGCGGAGTTCGCGATGTTGAAGATGAAATCGCGGCCGCCGTCGGCGCGGTAGGTCACGAAGGCGCTGCCGGTGGTCGTCCCCGGGACGCGACGGATGGCCTTGGTCCCCACCCCGCTGGCGGCAAGGCGGTTCAGATTGAGCGTGCCGAAATCGTCGGGGCCGACGCAGCCGATCATCGCCGTCTCGGCGCCGACCCGCGCCGCCTGATCGGCGAAGATCGCCGGCGCGCCGCTCGGATAGGGCCCCGCGAACAGGCCCGGCTCGAGGAAGGTCTGGCCGATCCGGGTCGCCATGATCTCGACCAGGATCTCGCCGATCACCACCACCTGCGCCATCGCGCGACCTCCCTGCTCCGCCTGGCTGCGGATCGGTCTCAAGCATTTAATTATTGCCTGAGCAATAGCCCGCGCATAGCTTGCCCACAAGCTGGAGGCATCGCGGTTGCGCAAACATGACCGCAAGCTCGACCTCGCCGCGCGTGCGGCGTGGCTGTACTACGTCGCCGGCAAGCGTCAGGACGAGATCGCCGGGCAGCTCAACGTGTCGCGACAGGCGGTGCAGCGTCTCGTCTCGCTGGCGGTCAGCGAGAAGCTGATCAAGTTCCGGCTCGACCATCCGATCGCCGCCTGCGTCCAGCTCGGCGAGGAGCTGCGCGAGCGCTACGGCCTGTCCTACTGCTCGGTCCAGCCCTCCGACGACAGCGAGACCCGGCCCAGCCTGGGCGTCGCGATCGCCGCCGCCGACCATCTCGCCACCTATCTCGCGGTGCGCGATCCCCTGATCCTCGCCTTCTCGACGGGACGGACATTGCTCGCGGTGGCGGACGAGATGCCGGCCATGGGCTGCCCGCAGCACAAGCTGGTCTCGCTGGTGGGCACCATCTCGCGAAGCGGGCGCGCGAGCCCCTACGAGGTCGTGCGCCGGCTGGCCGAACGCACCGGCGCCGAGTGTTTCCCGATCCCGACGCCGGTGGTCGCGTCCAGCGTCGAGGAGCGCCGTCTGCTGCAGACTCAGCGTTCCTTCACCATGGTCCGTGATCTCGCACGCCAGGCGGTGGCCGCCTTCATCGGCATCGGCAGCATCGGCTGGCAGTCGCCGCTGCATCGCGATCATTTCGTGACCGACGAGGAAGTGGTCGAGCTGATCGAGCACGGCGCCGTAGGAGAAATCGGGGGTTGGCCGTATAATAGTGCCGGGAGGCTCATCCAGTGCTCGGTCAGCGACCGCAATGCCGGCCTGCCGCTCGGCGAGCTCGGCACGGCACGCATGATCGGCGTCAGCTCGGGTTCCGATCGGGTGCTCGCGATCGCGGCCGCCCTGCGGGGCGGGCTGCTCGGCGGCCTGATCACCGACGAGCGCACCGCGCTCGTGCTGCTGCGGCGGCAGTCGGGCCTTGACAGTGCGGCATAGCAATGCGACTCGTGCTCATATCCTGAGCACATGCTCAGACAATGCCTGGGGAGGCTATTCGGCATGCTCAAGCACGGATTCGTGGCGGCCCTGGCGGGTGCGCTGCTCGGTGCGACGGCACTGGCGCACGCGGAGGAGTTGACCATCGCCACGGTCAACAACGCCGACATGATCATCATGCAGAAGCTGGCGCCGAAATGGGAGCAGGCGACCGGCAACAAGATCAACTGGGTGGTGCTCGAGGAGAACGTCCTCCGCCAGCGGGTGACGACCGACATCGCCACCAAGGGCGGTCAGTTCGACATCATCACCATCGGCTCCTACGAGGCGCCGATCTGGGGCAAGCAGGGCTGGCTCGTGCCGCTCGACGATCTCGGCGACGACTACGACTACGCCGACATGATCCCGTCGGTCGTCAAGGGCCTGTCCTACGACGGCAAGCTCTACGCGGTGCCGTTCTATGCCGAGAGCTCGTTCACCTTCTATCGCAAGGATCTGTTCGAGCAGGCCGGCATCACGATGCCGGACAAGCCGACCTACACCCAGATCGCCGAATACGCCGAGAAGCTCACCGACAAGTCGAAGGA
The DNA here is from genome assembly GCA_050246385.1 of Geminicoccaceae bacterium. GTDB lineage: Bacteria > Pseudomonadota > Alphaproteobacteria > Geminicoccales > Geminicoccaceae > Benzoatithermus. Next base: position 2,354 of record JBFWWD010000057.1, on the reverse strand, counting down.
GCAGTACGGCTTCTGCCAGCGCGGCAAACCCGGCTGGGGCGAGAACATGGCCTTCGTCGGCCCGATGGTGAACGCCTTCGGCGGCCGCTGGTTCGACGAGAACTGGGAGCCGCAGCTGACCACCGAGCCCTGGAAGCAGGCGGTCACCTACTATGTCGAGAACATGAACAAGTCCGGCCCGCCGGGTGCCACCGCCAATGGGCACAACGAGAACCGGGCTCTGTTCGCGACCGGCCATTGCGCCCTGTGGGTCGATGCCACCTCGGCCGCCGGCTACATCTTCAATCCCAAGGAGAGCCAGGTCGCCGACAAGACCTGGTTCGCCCCGGCGCCGATCGAGGTCACCAGCAACGGCTCCGGCTGGTTCTGGGCCTGGGCGCTCGGCATTCCCTCGACCTCGCAGAAAGTCGACGCCGCCAAGTCGTTCGTGAAGTGGGCGACCTCGAAGGAGTATATCGCGACGGTCGGCGAGGAGGTGGCCTGGGTGGCCGCACCTCCGGGCACCCGCAAGTCGACCTACGACAATCCGAAGTATCAGGAGGCAGCACCGTTCGCGAAGGTGGTCTATGAGGCGATCGCCAGCGCCGACATCACCAAGCCGACCAAGGACCCCGTCCCCTATGTCGGGATCCAGTACGTCGCCATCCCCGAGTTCCAGGGGATCGGCACGGTGGTCGGCCAGCAGGTCGCCGCGGCGCTCGCCGGACAGGTGACGGTCGAGCAGGCGCTGGAGACGGCGCAGCGCTCGACGGAGCAGACCATGCGGAAGGCCGGCTACCCCAAGTAGGCCGGACGTCGTCGTCAGACCGGCGGGTCGGGCCGACCCGCCGGCTTCTCACCTCCAGCCGCGAGCGAGGCCGATGGCGACCACCACGTCCGCCGCAGCCCCCACCGTCGCCCGGACGGGCAGGCGCAGCCAGCGTAGCGTCAACACCCTCCCCTTGATGGCACCTTCGGTCGTCCTCCTGTTCTTGTGGATGATCGTGCCGCTGGTTATGACGCTGTGGTTCTCGTTCCAGTACTACAACCTGCTGGACCCGACCACGATCGGCTTTGCCGGCTGGGACAATTACTACTGGCTGCTCACCGACCCGTCTTTGTGGACGGCGATGCTGAACACCCTGTACCTGGTGTTCTGGGTGCTGGTGATCACCGTCGGGCTCGGCACGCTGCTGGCGGTGCTGTTCGACCAGGAATTCTGGGGCCGCGGCATCGCCCGCCTGTTCGCGATCGCACCGTTCTTCGTCATGCCCACCGTCGCCGCCCTGATCTGGAAGAACATGCTGATGCACCCGGTGAACGGGCTGTTCGCGTTCTTCGCCCGCTCCCTCGGCTTCCCGGCGATCGACTTCTTCGGCAGCTTCCCGCTGACCTCGGTGATCATCATCGTCGCCTGGCAGTGGCTGCCCTTCGCGCTGCTGATCCTGCTCACCGCGATCCAGTCGCTCGACGGCGAGCAGAAGGAGGCGGCGCGGATGGACGGGGCCGGCCCGTTCTCGATGTTCTTCTTCATCATCCTGCCGCATCTCGGCCGCGCGATCAGCGTGGTCATCATGATCGAGACCATCTTCCTCCTGTCGGTGTTCGCCGAGATCTACGTCACCACCTCGGGCGGCCCCGGCCTCGCCTCGACCAACCTCGCCTTCCTGATCTACCTCAAGGCCCTGCGCGAGTTCGACGTCGGCGCCGCCTCGGCCGGAGGGATGATCGCGGTGGTCCTCGCCAACATCGTCGCGATCTTCCTGATCCGGTCGATCGCCAAGAACATCGCCGACTGAGGGCCGGGCCATGCACCCCAAGACGCGCGAGAAGCTGATCCTCACCGTCGTCGGCTGGGCGGTCGCGTTCGTGATCTTCTTCCCGATCTTCTGGATGGTCCTGACCAGCTTCAAGACCGAGATCGAGGCGGTCGCGACGCCGCCCAGCCTGTTCTTCACGCCCACGATCGAGAACTACGTCGTGGTGCGCGAGCGGGCCGACTATGTCCACTTCGCGCTGAACAGCGTCGTCATCTCGGTCGGGGCCACTCTGCTCGCGATCCTGATCTCCGTGCCGGCGGCCTACGCGATGGCGTTCTTCCCCGGCAGGCGGACCAAGGATCTGCTGCTGTGGATGCTGTCGACCAAGATGATGCCGGCGGTCGGCGTGCTGATCCCGATCTACCTGCTCGCCAAGGATTACGGTGCGCTCGACACGCGCTGGGGGCTGATCCTGATCTACACCCTGATGAACCTGCCGATCGTCGTCTGGATGCTCTACACCTTCTTCAAGGAGGTACCGAAGGACATCCTCGAGGCCGGTCGCATGGATGGCGCCAAGCCCAAGCAGGAGGTCTGGATGCTGCTCCTGCCGCT